>NZ_JAVTWB010000235.1:9255-28455 GCF_032229525.1 Accumulibacter sp.
CAGCCGGGGCAGCCCGGCGGCGAGCCGACGTCGACCGTAGACGGGGGGGCGGCCGCCAGCCAGAGCAATATATTCAAGCACGGCGTGGAATTGACCTTGCGTGGCAGCTATTTCGACATGCTGGATTACCTGACTCAGATTGAGTCGCTGCCTTGGCAAATGTACTGGCACCGGCTCAAACTTGATGCGCGGGACTACCGTCGACCGGTGCTGACGCTGACGCTGTATTCGCTCAGTCTCGACAAGGTGTTGCTGACGCTATGAAATACGCGCGCGCTGCCGTCCTGCACGCACTGACGCGCGTCTGGGTGATCGGCCTGCTGGGGATGCCGCTTCCAGAGGCCGCTTCAGCCCAGATGGAACGAGCAGGAATTCCGTATGGGTTGAAGGATCCGACTCGCCCACCGGCGCAGTTTCTTGGCCCGGCCGAGTTGGTACAAGATGCGACGCCGCCCGATTCCGGATTGCAGACCATCAAACGCACGGGCAACCGCTATCTTGCGTTGCTCAATGGCGAGTGGATCAAGCCGGGGGGCCGCTCGGGCGATGCCGTGGTGGTGCGAATCGCGGAGCACCAGGTCGTCCTGCAGTATCCGGACGGACGGCGGGAGACGATTGGGATGTATCCTGAGGTCGACCTGCGGTCCAGAAAAGGCGCCCGCCGAGTAAATGGAAGATAAGACGGAACAATGATGCGAATTCTCTGGACAATAGCTGCGACGGCGGGTTTGCTGCTGGCGGGGTGTGACACTCTTTCGTCAATCAAGCCCGGCGTGGTGCGCGGCGAGATCGATAGCGAGATGCAGCGCGCCACGGAAAACCGTCGCCGGGAGGCTGCGCCGGATGCGGTGAGCCGCGCTCTGGTGCCGCCGCTGACCGGGCAAATCGTGGCCCCAGCGCCACGCGTTGCCGAGTCGCGCTTCGATCTTTCGGTGAGCAACGCGGCAGCCAGCCAGGTGTTCATGGCCATCGTCTCTGATACGCGCTACAGCATGCTGGTGAGTCCGGAGGTGACCGGCAGCATTTCCGTTCACCTCAAGGACGTAACGGTCATTGAGGCGCTCGATACCATTCGCGAACTGTACGGCTATGAGTATCGGCTGCAGGGCACGCGCATCTTCGTCAAGCCGCTGACCTTGCAGTCAAGGGTGTTCAAGGTGAATTACCTGACCGCGCAGCGGCGAGGCAGCAGTGAGACGCGCGTGGTTTCGGGTTCCATTGCCACGGCTCCGACAGGTACCGGGGTGGGTGGGATCGGTGGGGCCGGCGGGGCTGGTGGGGCTGGTGGGGCCGGTGGGGTCGGCGGCCCTGGCGCAGCAGGAAGCACGCTGAATGTGGCGGGTACTGCAGTTTCCACCTCCAACACCATGGACTTCTGGGGTGAGATCAGCGAGGCGATCAAGGCCGTCATCGGTACCGAGGGTGGGCGCAAGGTGGTGATTTCGCCACAGTCTGGCGTCATTGTGGTGCGCGCCATGCCGCGCGAGCTGCGCGAGGTCGAGGATTTTCTGCGCGCCTCAAAGCTGACCATCGAGCGTCAGGTGATGCTCGAGGCGAAGATCGTCGAGGTGGTGCTGTCGGAGTATTTTCAGGCGGGAATCAACTGGGCTGCATTCACCAGCACGCGTCGGCAGCGCATGTCGTCGGGGGCAAATGTCGACCAGTTCCATACCGCCGCGCCTGGCCTGGGCGTCAATCAGGCAGGCGATATCGTGACGCCTTACAACTCGGATTCAGGCACCTTCGAGCCCAATACGCTCGGTAACATCCTGACCGCGCCAGTGGCCGGAACGGCCAGCCGAATTGTCGGCGGGCCGCTTGCCGGCGTGCTGGGACTGGCCTTTCAGACTGGCAGCTTCGCCGCCCTGATCAGCTTCCTGGAAACCCAAGGTGCGGTGCATGTGCTGTCCAGTCCGCGCATCGCCACCATCAACAACCAGAAAGCGGTGCTCAAGGTTGGTACCGACGACTATTTCGTCACCAACATCAGCACCACCACCTCATCCAGCGGCAACACTTCGACTTCATCGCCGAACATCACCGTGGAGCCTTTCTTTTCCGGCATTTCCCTGGACGTGATGCCACAAATCGACGAGGACGACAACATCATCCTGCACATCCGGCCTTCGGTCAGTGTGGTGACGGAAAAAAACAAGGTGATCGACCTCGGCAGGCTCGGTATCTATCAGCTGCCGCTGGCCTCCAGCAGCATCAACGAGACCGACAGCATCGTGCGGGTGCGCGACGGCAACATCGTGGCAATTGGCGGGTTGATGGAATATGTCCAGTCGGACGATGACGGCAAGGTGCCCTGGATAGGTGATCTGCCAGTTGTCAGCGCCTTGTTCAAGCAAGGCAAGAAGGGTATGCACAAGCGCGAGATTGTCGTCCTCCTCAAGCCGACGGTGATCCACGGCGACAAGCAGTGGGAGCAGGATCTGATCGAAACGACCGAGCGCCTGCGCGCCATGGAACGCCCACAGTCGTCCGCCATGCCGGCTCAGCGATAAGCATGTACCTCGAGCATTTCGGTCTGCGCGAGCTTCCCTTCGGCATCACGCCGGACACCAGCTTTGCGTTTGCGGGCACCGCACACCAGGAGGCCCTCAACACGCTACTGCTCGCACTGCGCAGTGGCGAGGGCTTTATCAAGATTACCGGCGAGGTCGGCACCGGGAAAACGCTGCTCTGCCGCCGCCTGCTGGCGACGCTGGGAGAGGGCTCGGTCAGCGCCTATCTGCCCAACCCCTACCTTGAGCCACGAACCCTGATGCTGGCACTGGCCGAGGAACTTGGCGTCGAACTCGACAAGGACGCTGATCAATACCATCTGCTCAAGAGCCTGAACCTCGCGCTGCTCGAGTTTGCGCGGCAGGAGAAATCGGTCGTGCTCTGTCTCGACGAAGCACAGGCGCTACCCATGGAAAGCCTGGAATCGCTGCGCTTGCTCTCCAACCTGGAAACCGAGAAGCGCAAGCTCCTGCAACTGGTGCTGTTCGGGCAGCCGGAACTGGACCAACGGCTGGCCAATCCGTCAGTACGACAATTGCGGCAGCGAATTTCTTTTCACTATCGCCTTACCGGGCTGAAAGCTGACGAGGTGGAACTCTATCTGGCGCATCGCCTGCGCGTGGCGGGCTATCGTGGCCAGCCCGTTTTTCCGCGGGCCGCTGTGCGGCTGATGCACCGTGCTTCCAAGGGTACGCCGCGCCTGGTCAATATCCTCGCCAACAAATCGATGTTGGCGGCGTATGGTGAGGGCCGTCAGGAGGTTGCGCGGCGAAATGTCGTGGCCGCTGCGCGTGATACCGAAGGTGCGCACCTTTCCGTCTGGCGCATGTGGTGAGCGGCGCCGCATGAGTCTGGTTAACAAGATGCTGCAGGATCTGGAGTCGCGGCGGGCGACCCTGGCCGGGGATGCCGGCATCTCGCATGACGTTCGCTCGTTGCCGCCGCAGCGCACTGCACTGCCTTGGGCAGGAATCCTGGGCGGCGCGCTTACCGTCCTGCTGGTGGGTGCCGCTATCTGGTGGTTCCTCGAGAAGGGGCCGGCGGGCAATGCCCCGGCGCCAGCAGTCGCCGTGCCCATCGTCGCCGCCCCGCTGCCTTTGCCCGTTGCTCCCGCGCCTGTAGTGGCCCCGGAAGCAGCACCGGCCGTTGTGCCGCCCACCGCCCCCGCCCCGGTCGAGGCGCCCACCCCACCCGCCCCGGCACAGGTGCTTCATTCAACTTCGCCTGCCCAGGCCGCCGCCAAGGCGCCGCAGGCTGCTGTTGCTCCGTCTGCCGACCGGAAGGTTTCCGCACGCCCGCCCGCAGCCGCGGCACCGGTACGGGCCAAGGCTGCTCAGGAAGCGAGGACGCCGACCCGCCAGGACAAACCAGCTGCTCGAAAATCGGAACGCAGCGACGCCAAAGCCAAGGTGGTGACGGCAGTGGGTGAGGCCTCGCCTGGCGAAGAAACGGCTGCGGACGATAGTGCCCGCATCAAGAAGAATGTGCGCGTGTCGACCCCACGTGATCGCGCCGAGAACGACTACCGGCAAGCGCTTGGACTGGTCAATCAAGGCCGCATCCAGGATGCTGTTGCTGTCTTGCGCGGTACCCTGAAGGAAAATCCGGAACACGCTGCTTCGCGGCTGGCCCTGTTTGGCCTGCTGATTGAACAGCAGCGCTTCGACGACGCCCAGGCCCTGCTCGAAGAGACCCTTGCTCGCGACCCGGCCCAGCCGCAGATGGCCTCGCGGCTTGCCCGCCTGAAGCTGGCGCGCGGTGATACACGGGGCGCCGAGGAAACCTTGAACCGTGCTGCCGGAGCCGCGCTGAAAGATCCCGAGTATCGCGCGCTGCATGCAGCCGTGCTGCAGCGGCTTGAGCTGCACAAGAAGGCGGTCGCAGAATATCAGGCTGCCCTGCGTCTCTTCCCTCAGTCCGGCGTGTGGTGGATGGGGATGGGCATCTCGCTGGAAGCAGATGGCAGTCTGCCCGAGGCGCGGGACGCTTTCCAGCGTGCCAGGGCGACGGGAGCGCTCTCCCCCGAGCTGACCGCGTTCGTCGAGCAGCGCTTGAAGCGCCTGCAATAAGGCTCAAGGCTGCGGCAACGGCATGGCGCTCAATGGCGCTCACAGTGCGATTACGTACGGCGCGTTGGGGCAGGGATTGCATTCGGCGCGGTAAGACAGTTCCGCCTGCAACGCGGCAGAGGTCCAGCGGCGGGTGGTCTTGCTGTCATAGTTGAAGCACAGGGTCGGGGGCTGATGCCGCGAGCGCGCAATGATCCGCTGCATCGCTTCCGCGTCCGGGTGTCTGAAACGGCTGCCGTTGGTGCTGACGAGAAAACGCGGGCTGTCGATCAGTGCCAGCAACTCGTCGCTGATGTTGCCGGCGCTGCCATGGTGCGCGACCTTTACGGCGTCGACCTTGAGCACTTGTTGCCCGCGTTGTTTCAACAGGCGCCTGATCGAATCAGTGATCACCTGGTGGTAGGCGTCGGCCAGAAATAGACACGACTTGTCGGCGAACTCGGCGAGGAAAGCGATCGAGCTGCCATTCGCCGCGGCTCGATCCACCTTGAGTTGGCGCGCGAGCAGGGCATCCACTTCCGGCGTCGTGCCGAGCAGGCCCTGCCCGGGCAGGTAGGCCTTGCGCCGTGCCAGGCGCTGCCATGCCGCATCGAGGTCGCCAGGGGTGACGCTCGGGCCGAGGTCCTTGGCCCACGCTTCGCGCATCTTGTCCAGGGTGGCGGGGGTCGGCGACAGCAGCGTCAGTTTCAGGCCGCCGGCGAGCATGCGCTCGGGTAGCGGTCCGTCGTCGGGTACCACCACCGCCTGGCCGGCAAAGGCGCCGTTCCACTGCTCCTGCTCAAAGCGGCGGACGATCAGCGCACTGAGAAACTCGCCCTGCTTGCCGCCGAGTACACGGCCGCCGGAGGCCAGATGATTCCAGCCGTTGAACCACAGGTCGATGACCCGGATCGGCACCGGCGTGTTGGCAAACAGACGGACCAGGCCCTCGACATGGTCGGTGTCGACGTGGCTCATGACCACCAGTTCGAAGCGCCGGTCGCCAGCGGGGAGGGCATCCAGCCGCGCCTCCAGGTACCTGTAGGTGGCAATCGGGCCGCCATCGATCAACAGGCGGCGGCTGCGCGCGCTGTCGCCATACTCGACGAACAGGCAGTCGCCGTACAGTGCCGGCAGCATTTCGATACGAAAAAATTGATCGGTGGGCATCTTCGATCTCCAGCTAGAGTCGCCAGTCGGCATCGCCGAAAGCGACGACACACAGGGCCATCGGCAGGCTGTCGAGCAGCGCCTGGCGTTTGGCTTCGCGCAGGGCTTCCCCGAGGCAGGGGATGTCATCCGCCTGGCGCGGATGGCCGGCCTGCGCATCCCGCGTCGATTGTCGGTGGATGGCCAGCAAGCTCTCGAGGAGTTTTTGCCCCACTTTGACTGCATGCGGACCGAATACCGTGGCGATGGTCGATACGATCGCCGCCGCCCCGGCCTGGCGGAAGTAACGGATGTGGTTGGCGTACTGCTGCGCGGTACTGGCGGTGTCGCAACCGAGCAGCAGCATCAGGGGGGTGGCGCCGTCCACCTGAACGTATTCGCGCGGCAGACGCAGCGTCTTGAAGTCGATGCCGCCGATCTCAAGGGCGATGTCCTGCCGTTCGCCGCTGTTGTGTGGAAAGGCCACCAGCAAGCTCGGGTGACTGCCGGCGATCGCCTGTTTCCAGTCGTCCCAGTTGGCCGCTACCCTGACCTGGTCAGGCAGGTGTTGGCGCAGTGCCGCCAGTAGCGGGTCCACCTCGGCCGCCGTCACTTCCCGGCTGTAACCGATGACGGCGGCCTGGTCGAGTTGCAGGCGGAGACGATCGCCTGCCGGTTCGGCCTGGATGATCACCTCGGCCTGGTTGGGGACTTCGATCTCCGGGTTGTAGACGTGCCGCTCGATGACCTTGCGCAGACCCCAGAAGCCCATCGGGCAGACGTGCCGCCGTGCTTGCTGCTGCCCGGCGCAGTCCGGCGGGCAGGCGCCGTCGGCGAGCGCCTTGAGCGCATTCGGGCAGAAGCGGACGCCGGCGTCGTCGTCCGGCGGCTGGTACTGGTAGATGAACTCGAAGGGCACCACGGCATCGGCACGGGTGCTGATGATCTGGATGTGGGTTTCTTCCTCGACGTCCATGCCTTCGCGTTGCAGGGGCTGCAGGTTGTCGATCACCAGGCTCGAGTAGAGATCGGCGCCCAGCCGTGCCAGCTTGATGAACAGCGGCAGGTTTTCGCCTTCGGTCAGCCCGTCGCTGTAGTCGGCGACGCTGTGGGCGACGTCGGAGAGCAGCCGGTTGATGCTGGCGATCGGTTCGTCGATGCCGCTGAGGTCCTTGGCCCAGGCGCGCTTGCCGGCGATGCCGGTGAGCAGGGGCCGTTGCTGATTGCTGTGGTTGAGGATGAACGAGGCATCGAAGCGCCGTCGCGATCCGAGCCCGTTCCAGTCCTGGCGGACACGCGCCTCGACCTCCTGGCTGATCGTTTGCTGTTCATCGACCGTTTCGTCGGGCTGGGTGACGCGGGTGTGGATGAGCACCGTTTGCAGCACGCGGCCGCGGTGCAGGACGCTGATCCGTCCCTCGAAATCGGCGCACCGGCGCGGCGTGAACACGAACTCGGCGACGGTGCTCGGACCATCGGCTGGCAGCAGCAGCTGCCCGAGCAGCGGTGAATCGAGTTGCGTCGGCTCGTGAAAGACGACTTCCAGCCGGTGCCGCTGCTGGTCACGCGGCAGTTCGTGCGCCGGGAAGGCTTGCGGGGCGGACTGCCACTGCGCATCCGGTGGGCCGATGCGCACGCGCAGCATGATCGGCATGCCCACCACCAGACGGTGCCGCTCCTCGACCAGTTGTTGTTCGTGCCGGCGCCAGAAACCGTGCTGGATGTAGCGCAGCTCGGGAGATGCGGCGCTCTGCTCGGCCTCCCGGTTTCTCACCTCGCTGGCGACTTCGGCGAGCGACGAGGCTTCGTCGGACTCGCGGTGGAAGCGGTAGCCACGCCTCGCCTCGTCGATGCCGCGGGCGAGCAGATGCGGCGAGACGCTGCGCGCGGTTGGCAGGGCGCTTGCGCCGCTTGCGCGCCGCTGGCCTTCGCCCACCCCGCCCACCTCGTCCATTACCGCTGCGCCGACCATCGCGGGCGCGGCGACGAGTTGATCGAGCGAGCGTTCGCTGACCGCCAGGGTGGCGTTCTGCGGTAGTGCTCGCAGCCGGCTGGTCAGCTTGTCGACGGTATGCAGCAGCCGGCTCAGGCGCAGCAGGTCGCCGCCGAGGAAGGCGATGGCGTTGGCACCGAATGCCTGCGCCAGGGCGCAGTCGAGCGGATGGTTGTGGGTCAGTTGGTCGCCGAACTGCAGCAGTGCCGGCATCGCCCAGTCGGCGCCAGCTTCGTGCCCGCGGCTGACGCAGACCACGCCCTCGGCGGACAGCTCGTGAGCGATGGTGCGCGTCAGGGGTTCGACGGCATCGCCGCTGGCGTCCAGTCCGCCAAGGACCAGCACCAGCGCAGCCCGGGTGGGCGAACGCCGACGCAGCAAGCGCGCCGCCGTTTGCCGCAGGGAAGCGCTGAAGACGAGAATCTCGAGGCGGGGGGTGGCGCGACCGGCAACGCTGAAGCGATAGGGCCACGGTTCTCGCCACGGAGCCCGGAACTGCAAGAAAGCGGCGGCGAGCGGGTCGTCCGGCAGAACGCCGATGTGGAATGGCAGTTGCCAGTCGACCCGCCCATCGGCCGGGAAGGCATCGCCGACGAAGACGCTGGCGGCGCCGACCGCTGGCTGCTGCAGCGCCTGCAGCATCGGCAGCAGTGCGTTCCAGGCTTGCGACCGGCTGCGTACCGCGATGCGCAATCCCGACGCGGTTTCGCTCAGAAATGCCGACCAGGCGTCGGCGAGCAGCGAGGCGGCAGGCAAGCCCGATCGAGTTCGCAGCGGCGGCACCTGCCAGGCCAGCAGATCATCGTCGCTGCGGGCGGCGACGAGCAGGTGGCTGATCGCTGCTGCCTGTTGTCCGCCACTTGCGCCATCGCCGGCAAGCGTGGCCTGCGGCACACGCCGGGAGGCCGCGCGCCAGGCACCCAGCGCGGCCAGGGCCTGCGCATAACGCGCGTCGTCGACATCGAGACTCCAGCTGGCAAGCTGCTGACGATCGATCATTTCCCGCCTCTCAGTCCAAGGGCCAGTCGCCAACCGGCCAGCCCGTGGCCGGGGCGATCGGTAGCCGGGCGCGGGTGCGCAGGGCGCTGTCGGTGAGCGCGTAGCCCCAGTTGATCAGTTGCCCCTGGTCGCGTGCCTCGAAGCGCTTGAGACGGGTCGGGATACTCTGCAGCCTGGTGGTGACGGCGTTGTCGCTGACCAGCGCCTGAGCATCCTCGTAGGCGCCGATCTCGGTGCCGATTCCCCAGTAGCCGCCCTGCCGGCGCCCCGCTGCGAAATCGCCGACCAGCCAGCGCTTGCGCAGTGCGCGCGTCTGGTCGATCAGGATGTCGCGCACCCGGCCGAGCTGCAGCAGGTCGTCTTCGAACGGCGATTCATCGATCTCGAAAG
Source organism: Accumulibacter sp. (assembly GCF_032229525.1). Classification (GTDB taxonomy): domain Bacteria; phylum Pseudomonadota; class Gammaproteobacteria; order Burkholderiales; family Rhodocyclaceae; genus Accumulibacter. The sequence continues at coordinate 18,346 of NZ_JAVTWB010000235.1, forward strand.
GTGCGCCGGCGTCACTGACCAGAACGATGTCCACCTTGTCGACCAGCGCTTCGAGGCCCATGTTGTCATAGATGCCGCCGTCGGCGAGGACAATGCGCTGGCGCAGGTTGTCGAGATTGGGCAAGTCACGCAGCGGTTTTTCCCAGTCGGCGGGGTCGGTGTGGAGGACCACCGGTGAAAAGATCGGCGGGAAAGCGCTCGAGGCGGCGACCGCCGTGGACAGCAGTAGGTCACTATGGCGCGAGATGCCCAGGGTGTAGTCCGCGAGGTAAGCCTGGCTGAAGCGGAAGCTGCGACCGGTCTGCATGTTGGTGGCGTAGAAGATGAAACGCGGCGCAGACTCGATAGCGGAATTCGGGATTTCGCGCAGCAGTGTCGCGCCGAAGAGGTCCTTGTCGTAGCGCCGGGCGAGGAATTCGCCTGCAGTAATGAACGGCATCAGGTGGCCGAGAACGGCGGTGCTGATGTCGATGGTGTGGCTGCAGAACTCACGTACCGGTTGCGCCACGACTTGCTCGAAGTTGCTGGCGCGGCCGTCGTCGAAAGCGAGTTGACGCCAACGGTGGGCGAGCACGCCTGCCAGTATCGAACCGCCGGAAACGCTGGTGATCCGGTTCAAGCGCCCGAGCAGGCCAGCGTCATTGAGTCGCCAGAGGCTGCCGAGGCCGAAAAGCGTTGCCCGGAATCCCCCACCGGACAAGGCCAGACCAATAGTCGTTTGCTGATCAAGGTTCATGCGAGTGCTCCACGAGGTTGCCGCTGACGCTCGCCCATGCGCTTCGGACCGGGGCTGCCTGTACTGGTTCAGCGGTGTTCCGGCGACGCGCCGCCACGCTTGGAAGGATAGAAGGTTTCGCGGCCTATGGCGGGAGTATCTCTGTTCCCGATGATGGCGGTCAAACGCGCTCATCGTCGTCAGGGCGAGGTTTTTTATTCCGTTCACGCTTGCTAGACTGAGGGTCGCAGTTTTCGATCAACCATCGTTCGACAGGAGACAGTCATGAGCAAGCGCGCACTGTGCATGGGAATCAACAACTACCCCGGTACCCACATGGATCTCTCCGGTTGCGTGAACGACGCCAACGACTGGGCGGCAGAACTGGCCGGGCGCGGGTTCACGGTCAGCAAGCTGCTCGACAGCCAGGCGACCAAGGCGGCGATGGTCAACGGCATTCAGTCGTTGATTGCTAGCGCGGTTAGCGGCGATGTGGTGGTGATTACCTACTCCGGGCACGGCACCTACGTGCCGGACACCAACGGCGACGAGATCGATGGCCTCGATGAAGCGCTCTGCCCCTACGACCTGCAGACCGGCGGCGGCGCGCTGGTCGACGACGAGATCAATACGCTGTTCGCGGCGCGCAAGGCGGGGGTACGCCTGGCACTGCTGTCCGATAGTTGCCATTCGGGTACGGTGACGCGCGCTGCGGCTGCCGATCCCGACGCCGACGATGCGCCGCGGCCGCGCTTCATGCCGATGGGCAACTGGCTGCCGGCGGACAAGTTGCCGCAAGGGATCAGCGGCCAGCCGCTGACGACGGTGCCGGTCGTTTCGGGGGTGTCGCCTTTTGCCGGTGCATTGTCGCGGATGATGGGCGATCTGCTGCTGGCCGGATGCAAGGAAGGGCCGAACAACTTCAGCTACGACGCGAAGATCAGTGGCCGACCCTGCGGTGCTTTTACCTATTACGCGCTGAAGGCGCTGAAGATGTTGCCGGCCAACGCCACCTACGCGCAGTGGCACGCAGCGATCACGCCGGGCTCTCTGCCCTCGGCTTCCTATCCGCAGACGCCGCAGATCTTCGGCAGTGCGGACGCCCGCAACCGCCAGATCTTCACCTGAGCGAGCGCCGCCGGCCTGGTGATTCTCAGCGCCGTGCGTGGGTCGGGTGAGCAGGCAGGCGAGGCCCGACGCTGGCGCTCATCCGACGTCCGCATCGATGAGGGCTGTGGGCTGCGCTTGCCGGCCGATCCAGGATCAGCAGTGACCACCCGATGGAGGCGATGATGCCGGAAACCACCAAGCTCAATCTCACCGGTCGTCAGAACGACAAGGAGCAGTTGCCGGCGTTGTTGCAGTCGCTCCGCCGTTCCGCCGACGAGCCGGACGACCCTTTCCTGCCAGCCGGATACCTGCAGACCCGGGCGAGCTTCGAGGTCGGCGCTGCCGTGCGCGGTAGCGGCGCCGTCACGCAGCAGTACGAGGCGCAGCAGGACGAGGTGCTGGTGATCGAGCTGGCCGATGGCGGTGTGCTGATCACCAGCGCCGCCGAGCTCAAGGCCTCGCTCGAGCTGAGCCGGCCGGATCTGATTGGCAGCGACGGTGAGATCCTGTTCGATCGACTGCGCAGCGAGGGCGCGGCGGCGCGGGGTCTGGTCGGGGAAGCGATCGGCGGGCTGATCACCAGGGTCTTCGCCCTGACGGTCGGCAAGCGCAGCGACGCGATCATCGACGCGGCCAGGGAGAAACTGGCCGAGCTGAAGCCGGGCGGGGTCGGCCAGGTCGCTGAACTCGGCGTCACCTGGCTCGGCACCAAGGCGCTGATGTGGGCGATAGAAAAGCGCCTGGACCGGCAGCCCGGCCTCTACTGCTGGGAAAACGGGCGTAGCCGGGCCCCTGCCGCTTCCGACCAGGAGGCGCTCGATCGGGCGCAGGCGGAACTCAAGCGGGCGGTGGCAGGACAGTTGCCGGTGCTGGTTTTCCTGCACGGTACGGGGTCCAGCACGCGGGGCAGTTTCGGCGACCTGCAACTGGACGAACGCGAACTGTGGAGCGTTCTCGAGCGGCACTACACGGGTGGCATCTACGCCTTCGAGCACCGCACGCTTTCGGAGGGGCCGATCGAGAACGCGCTGCAACTGCTCGCCGCCTTGCCGGCAGGCCTCCAGCTGGGCCTGGTCTCGCATTCGCGCGGCGGCCTGGTGGGCGATCTGCTGTGCCTGGAGAAGTTCGACGAGCTGATCAAGCTCTTCAGGTCCGATCTGCCGGGCACCGGCGATGCCGACGCCGCCGAAGCGCAGAGCGTCAAGGAGCAACTCGAAACTGCGCACGCCGAGCAACGGGCGCAGTTGCACCAACTGGCGGCTGCGCTGGCCGACAAGAAACTGCTGGTGCAGCGTTACGTGCGTGTGGCCAGCCCGGCGCAGGGGACGCGGCTGGCAAGCGGCAACTTCGACGTCTTCCTTTCCGGTCTGCTGACGCTGATCGGGCAGGTGCCGTTCTTCTTCGGCAGTCCCTTCTACTCGGCCTTCAAGCGGGTGGTGCTGGAAATCGCCCACAAGCGCACCAATGCCCATCTGGTGCCCGGCATCGAAGCGATGCTGCCTGATTCACCGATGGCCCGCCTGCTGCGCGATGCACCGGTGCGGGAGGGGATCGAGATGGCGGTGATTGCCGGCGACATTGAAGGCGGCAATCTGCTCAAGCGTTTGGGCGTGCTGCTCACCGATTTCCTGCTTTTCGACAATGTGGACAACGACCTGGTGGTCGATACCGCTTCGATGTTCGGCGGCATTGCGCCACAGGCGCGGGCGCGGACGTTGTTCGATCGCGGGCCCGACGTCTCGCATTTCCGCTATTTCAGCAATATCGACACCCGTGCGGCCTTGCGCGACTGGCTGGTGAGCAGGGAGGTGCTGCCGCTGGCGGCCTTCCAGCCCCTGCCCGCGCCCTTCGAGGACCTTGACCTGCCGGCCGGCGAAAGCAGTGCGCGTGGGGTGTCGCGGGCCTCCGCGGCGATCTCTCGCGACCTGCCGGTGGTGGTCGTGCTGCCGGGGATGATGGGTTCGCACCTGTCGGTTAACGGCAAGGATCGCGTCTGGTTCGACCCGCTCGACATCGCCAGCGGTGGCCTGAGCAAGATTGCCTGGGAGCAGTCCGGCGTCGAAGCTGAACAGCTGTTCAACATGTTCTACGGTGACCTCTGCGAGTTCCTGTCGAAGAGCCACCGGGTCGAGCGCTTCGCCTATGACTGGCGGCAGCCGCTGGACGTCCTCGCCGAGCGCTTCGCCGAGTTCCTCGACCACCTGCTGCGCGAGACGCAGCAGCCGATACGCCTGCTCGCCCACAGCATGGGTGGGTTGGTGGTGCGCGCTAGCATCCACCGGCGACGGGCGGTGATCGACGCCCTGATGGCGCGTGACGGGGCGCGCCTGGTGATGCTCGGTACGCCCAACCAGGGCGCCTATTCGATGGTCGAGAATCTGCTCGGCAAGGGCGATACGCTGCGTTCGCTGGTGCGCCTGGATACCGTTCATGACATGCAGGAGGTACTGGCGATCGTCTCCGGTTTTCGCGGCGCCTTGCAGCTGCTGCCCAAACCCGGCTTCGTCGACATCTTCCAGGGGCAACCGGGCGGAGGTGCCACGGAACAGCATTTCGAGCGCGCCGGGACCTGGCAGGACTACCAGGCCAAGGTTTTCGATTTCTGGTTCGGCAACCACCACTCGGCAACCCCGGACCAGCAGCAACTCGACGCCGCGAGCTGGCTATGGCAGCAGGATGGTCAGGCGACGCCGGCATTACCGGTCGCCTACGGGCAGAAGACGGCTTACGTCTGCGGCGTCGCCCGCAACACGCCCTGCGGCATCCGCGAGGAGAACGGGCGTCTGAAGATGGTCGGGACGACCCAGGGCGATGGCACCGTCACCTGGGCCTCCGGGCGCATCGATAACGTCGGCAGCTACTACTACCTGCCGGCCAAGCACGGTGATCTGCCGTCGACCAGCGCGTATTTTGCGGCCCTCAGCGAACTGCTGCAGAGCGGCGCCACCAGCGGCCTGATGAACAGCCCGCCGGCGGTGCGTGACGGCGAGCAGCTGCAGCCGGTGACCTATGACGCCGGGCCACCGACAGTGGACGGCGGCGAGGCGCTGGCGCGCGGCTTGCTCGGCGGTTCGCCACGCAGCCGCGTCGCCACACGACCGACCCGCCGGCTGGAGGTGACCGTCAAGGCGATGGACCTGCGCTTCCTCACCCAACCGGTCCTGCTCGGCCATTACGAGCAGGACCCGATCGCCGGCGCCGAGGCGCTGATCGACCGCGAACTGCTCGCTGGCGACCTCAGCCAGCGCTATAACCTCGGGCTTTACGCCGGGCCGCGCGGGGCGGCAACGGTGGTCTTGCGCGTCCCCAACGAGCAGGAGCGCGGACGCGGCAGCCTCACTGGCGCCATCGTGACCGGTCTCGGCGCTTACGACGGCAACCTCAGCGGCGGTGACCTGACCGAGGCCGTGCGTACCGGCGTCCTGCGCTATTTGCTGCAGGTGATCGACGTGCTCGGCAAGGACCCGCGTGAGCTGCCGCTGGCCGCGCTGCTGCTCGGCTACAACTCGTCGGCCAACCTGTCGGTTGCGGCTTCGGTGGAAGCCCTGCTGCGCGGGGTCATCGAAGCCAATGCCCGCTTCCACGAGACCACCCGGCTCGATATTCGCGTTAGCCGGCTGGATCTCGTCGAGCTGTACCAGGATACGGCGATTACCGCCGTGTACGCCTTGCGCCGGATGCCCGACCGTCTCCTCGAGCTGACGCGGCGCTACGGCGTGACGCTGGTCTGCCGGCCGGAACTCGAGCAGGGAGAGGGGCTGCGCCGGCGCCTGTTCGACGGTGGCAAGCAGAGTTACTGGCCGCGCCTGATCATTACCGACGCCGACCGGCAGGATGGCCAAGCCGCCAGCGAATGCCTGCCGGCGCGTGGCGGCGGCGCTGTCAGTGGCGGAGAAAGTGGCGGAGAAAGTGGCCTGGTCGCGCCACGCCGGTCGCGAACGGCGATCGCCGAACGCCTGCGTTTTCTCTACGTCGGGCAGCGCGCCCGCGCCGAGTCGGTGGTTCACCAACGGCAGCCCGGTCTGGTCGAGATGCTGGTACGCCAGCAGATCCACAGTCCGGTATGGCGGGAGGACTTCGGTCGCGTCCTCTTCCAGTTGATGGTGCCGCACGATTTCAAGGATGCCGCGAGGCAGCTCGAAAGCATCGTGCTGGTGGTCGACGACTACACTGCCAACCTGCCGTGGGAGCTGATGTTCGCCGATGATCAACGTAGCGCTGGCGAGAAACTGCCGCTGGCACTGCGTACGCCGGTGGTGCGCCAGCTCGCGGCAACGCAGTTCCGCCGCCAGGTGCGCCAGGGCCTGGAGCGCAAGGCCTTCGTGGTCGGCAATCCATCGGTCGAAGGTTTCGCTGCCGCGTTCCCCGACCCGCGCCGGCCGGATGCTGCCAACCCGCCGGACTTGAAAGGCGCGGAGGCGGAGGCCTACGCCGTGGCCGCCGTCCTGCAGGGTCTCGGCTACCAGGTGGTGCCGGAGATCGGCAATGACCGGCGCGCCTGCGATGTGCTGACCCGGCTCTATCAACAGCCCTATCGCGTGGTGCACATCTCGGCGCACGGCATTTTCGATCAGCAGCACGTCGATGGCCGGCGCCGCTCGGGAGTGGTCCTGTCGGACGGCCTGCTGATCACCGCTGCCGAGATCGACGCCATGGAAACGGTGCCCGAACTGGTCTTCCTGAGCTGCTGCCACCTCGGCAAGGTGGACACCGACAGTGCTGGCGAGCCGGCGGCCGATCGCACCGTGCGCGATGGCAACCGACTGGCGGCAAGCGTCGCCCGCGAGTTGATCAATATCGGTGTGCGCTGTGTGGTGGTCGCCGGCTGGGCGGTCGACGACCAGGGCGCGATGGTTTTTGGCAAGGCGTTCTACCAGAGCCTCCTGCTCGAAGGGCACACCTTCGGCCAGGCGGTCTTCGATGCCCGGCGCGCGGTCTGGCAGGCCAACCCCGACGACATCACCTGGGGTGCTTTCCAGGCCTATGGCGAACCGGGCTGGCGGGCCGAGCCGCGCCTTGCCGGCAGCAGCGGCGGTGACGCCGGCTATGCTTCGCCAGACGAGTTGCTGGATGAACTGGCCAGCCGGCGGGCGCGCCTGTCGCGCGGTGCACACGGACAGACACGGCGCGAGATCGACGCCGAGCTGGCGAGTCTGCAACAGCTCCTGCAGGAGCGCTGTCCGGCAGGCTGGCTACCGCTGCCAGCACTGCAGTCGGCACTGGCGGCGATCTGGGCCGACCTCGGGGATTTCGAACAGGCGCGTGCTGCCTACCTGATGGCGATCCAGTCCGAGGACAGTGGTGGGCAGGTGCCGATCCGCGATATCGAACAACTGGCCAACCTCGAGGCGCGTCTGGGGGAAAGGAACGCCGACGAGGCGCTGATTAATAGCGCGCTGGAGCGTTTACAGGGCCTCGACGCGCTGCTCGCGGGGGCGGCAGCGGCCGGCCAGAGCACGGTCGGGACGGTCAATGCCGAACGCAGTGCCCTGCGCGGCAGCGCCGCCAAGCGCAAGGCCAGCCTCTACGCCCGCCGAGTACTTACCCGACCGGCAAGCAAAGCGTCGATCACGCGTGCGGCTGCGGCGATGGGTGACGCCTTACGCCAGGCCGCGGATTTCTACCGCGCCGGCGAGGGCCGTCCGGGGGTGGCCGATTTCCGGCCCTACAACGCACTCAACCGCCTGGCCCTGGAGGCGCTGCTGCCGCCTGCCGACGGCGAGCAGCCGGCGGCCATCGAATTGGCGCGGCACTGCCAGCAAGCGGCCCGCGAAGCCTACGGGCGCAGCGCCAGCCTGTGGGATGCGGTGATGGCGCCCGAGGCGCTGCTCGTCGAGCAGCTGCTCGATGGCAGCCTGCTGCAGGCTGGCGACGCCGGCCAACGGGTGTTTGACCAGCTGCTGCGCGCCTACCGCGAGAGCCTGTCGGGCCTCACCGTCAAACCCAGGCAGCTCGATTCGGTGGTGGCACAGATCTGCCTGTTGTCGCGCTTCTGCGACGCGCGGCAGGTGGCGGCCGGGGAAGGCGGCTGGCAGTTGGCGGCCGACCGCCTGATCGCGCTCGCCGAGCGCATAAGTCCCGCTGCGTGCCAGCGGGACGATCGTCCGGCGCCGGTGGCCGCCGAGCAGGAGCCGCCGGCGACCTTGCCGCCCGGCGCGCGTCCACGCCGCCCGCGAAAACGGTAGACTGGCCGGCGCCGGCCGCCGACTCTGATGCTGCCGGGCGGCCTTCGGGGCAGTCGTTGGGCGTGCTCTCGTGGCACGCCCGGCGCCCTCGACACCCTTTAAACCGTCGTCGGACGGGTGATTCTTGCAGGAGACGGGCATGCAACCACACGCTTTCGTCGCCATGCCCTTCGGCTGCAAGCCAGGGCATGACGGACAGCCGATCGACTTCAATCGGGTCTTCGCGGAGTACATCCGGCCGGCCCTCGAGGCGGGGGGCCTGGAGGTGTTCCGGGCCGACGAGGAGTTGCGCGCCGGCGATATCCGTACCGACATGTTCCAGGAACTGCTGGTCGCCGATCTGGTCGTCGCCGACCTGACGCTGGACAATCCGAATGTCTGGTATGAACTGGGCGTGCGGCACGCACTGCGCGCACGGGGCGTGGTGCTGGTGCAGGGGCCACGGCCGAACCAGCCGTTCGACATCTATACCGACCGCAAGCTGCGCTACTCGCTGCGCGATGGCGCCCCCGACCCGGCGACCCTGGCGGCGGATTGCGCGGCGCTGACGGCGATGGTCCGCGCCAGCATGGCCAGCTCGACCCGGCGCAAGGTCAGCCCGGTCTTCCAGCTGATTCCGAACCTCGAGCAACCGCAATGGCGCCGGCTGCTGCTCGCCGAGCACAACGAGTTCTCCGACGCCTACGGCTTCTGGGCGCGGCGCATGGAAATCGCGCGCCAGAAGAACCGGCCCGGCGACATCCTGGTGCTCGCCGACGAAACGCCGATCCGCGCCCTGCACCTCGAAGCCAAGCGCACGGCCGGCAACGCGCTGCTCAAACTGCAGCAATATGAACTCGCGCTGGAGCAGTTCGTCGTCGCACTTGGCGTGGACCCCGACGACAAGTCGAGTCGGGAGAAGAAAGCCGTCTGCCTCGGCCGGCTGGGCCGCTATGAAGAAGCGCGCGAATGGGTGCGGCAGCTCACTGACGACTATCCGGTCGATCCCGAATGCTGGGCGCTCGCCGGCCGCGTCGAGAAAGAGAACTGGATCTCGCGCTGGCGGCAGGCGGGGCTCTCGCCAGCGCAGATGCGCGAGACGGCGGGTATGGAAAATGCCGCACTCGGCGAGGCGATCGAACCCTACCAAAAGGCGTTCATCGCCGACCCGGCGCATCACTACTCGGGAATCAACGCGCTGACCCTGCACCTGCTGCGCCAGCATTGTGGTGGCGAGAGCAACCAGACGGTGATCGACAATCTGACCGGTGGCGTGCTGTGGGCCAGCCTGACCGCACAGGAGCGTGACCGCAAGGACTATTGGGCACGGGCCAGCTACGCCGAGCTCTGTCTGCTGGTCAATCCGCTCGACACGATTCGCAAGGAGTACGGCAACATGGTTGCGGCCGCCAACCGCGACTGGTTCGCGCTCGATTCGAGCCGGCAGACGCTGAACCTGTTGCGCGACATCGACTTTCGCCCCGCCGAGACGGCGGCCGCGCTGGCCATCGTCGAGCGCGAGATTGCCCGCAGCAGCCCGCCTTTCGAGCCGCGGCAGGTGCTGCTGTTCAGTGGCCACATGATCGACGCGTCGGGCCGTGAACCCCCGCGATTCCCCGCCGAAAAGGAAGCGCTGGCTGCCGAGCGGATCGGCCAGGCCCTCGACCAGCTCGGCGCCGGCCCGGGTGACCTGGCGCTTGCGCAGGCGGCCAGCGGCGGCGACCTGCTGTTCCTCGAAGCCTGTCTGGCGCGTGGCGTCCGCCTGCAACCGATGCTGCCCTTCGAGGAACCCGAGTTCATCGAGCGTTCGGTGTTGCCGGCGAGCAACGGCGAACACTGGCGCCAGCGCTACTTCACGCTGACCAGCGGTGTCGAAGAGGGGCCAAGGATCATGCCGGCCGAGCTCGGCACCTTGCCCAGGAACGCTCGTGGCGACGAGGCGAACGCCTTCGAGCGCTGCAACCTCTGGCTGTTGTACACGGCGCTGGCCTGGGGGATCGACAAGGTACGCTTCGTCTGCCTGTGGAACGGCGGTGGCGGCGATGGCACGGGTGGCACGGCGCACATGTATCAGGAGGTCAAGCGCCGGACCGGGCGTGTGACCTGGCTCGACACGCGTAC
>NZ_JAVTWB010000236.1:0-28300 GCF_032229525.1 Accumulibacter sp.
TCGGCCTGCATAACGCCCGCCGCAAGCTGAGCAAGGTGTTGTTCATCTTCATCGCGCTCGGCATCGTCCTGCCGATGATGCACCAGGCATCACTCGGCACGATGCTGGTGGTCATGGGTGGGCAGGTCAATCCGCTCTGGCAGACACCGATGCAGCCCTTGATCTACCTGCTCTCGGCGATCATCCTCGGCTACGGCGTGGTGCTCTTCGAGTCCTGCGTCGCCGCTTCGGCCTACCGGCGGCAGATCGAGGTGCAGATGCTCAATCCGATGGCCCGAGTGATGCTCGGGATCATGGCCTTCTATCTGCTGGTACGTTTTGCCGACCTCGCCGTGCGCGGCGTGCTGGGTGACGCCTTCCAGCTGACCACCATCGCGCTGACCTTCTGGATCGAGAACGCCTGTTTCATCGCCCCGTTCCTGCTCATCGGCACGGTCGAGGCGAGGCGCAATCCGGCCAGGCTCTTCCTGGCGGGCATTGCCGTCATGCTTGGCGGCATCCTGCTGCGCCTGAACGGCTTCCTGATCGCTTTCGATACCGGACCCGGCTGGACCTACTTCCCGTCGGTGCCGGAACTGCTGGTCACCATCGGCATTTTTTCCGCCGAAATCCTCGGCTACATCGTCATCACCCGTCGCTTCCCGGTTCTGCCGCGGGAAGGCGCGTACGTACAGCCTGCCCACGGCTAACGCTCTTTTCAGGAGACACGAAAATGTCGCAAAGAGTCACGATTGATCCGGTAACGCGAATCGAAGGTCACCTGCGTGTAGACGTCGAAGTCGAGGGTGGCCAGGTCAAGAAAGCGTGGGCCTCGGGCCAGATGTGGCGTGGCGTCGAAACCATTCTGATTGGCCGCGACCCGCGTGACGCCTGGGCCATCACCCAGCGCATATGCGGTGTGTGCACCACCGTTCACGCCATCGCCTCGGTGCGTGCGGTCGAGAACGCGCTGCAGATGGAAATCCCGCTCAACGCCCAGTACATCCGGAACATGATCATCCTGGCGCACGCCGTCCACGACCACATCGTGCACTTCTACCATCTCTCGGCACTCGACTGGGTCGATGTCACCAGCGCCCTCAAGGCCGATCCCGGCAAGGCCGCGGCCCTGGCCCAAAGCCTTTCCAGCTGGCCGGGCAACAGCAAGGCTGAATTCACCCGGGTCAAGGAACGCCTGACCGGCTTTGTCGGGACCGGCCAACTCGGCATCTTCACCAACGGCTACTGGGGCCACCCGGCGATGAAGCTGCCGCCCGAGGTCAACCTGATCGCGGTCGCCCACTACCTGCAGGCGCTGGAGGTACAGCGACACGCCAACAAGATCGTCAGCATTCTCGGCGCCAAGACGCCGCATATCCAGAACGTCGCGGTCGGCGGCGTCGCCAACGCCCTGTCGATCGACTCGCAGTCGGTCCTGACCGTTGAACGCCTGCTGGCGGTCAAGGGATGGATAGACCAACTAAGCGATTTCGTGAAGAACGTGTACCTGATCGACGTCGCCGTGATCGGCGGCTTTTACCCGGAGTGGACGACGATCGGGCGTGGCATTGTCGACTACGTCTCGGTCCCCGACATTCCTCTGGACGGCAAGAACACCCGGTTCGCCCTGCCCGGCGGCCACATTGCCGGCGGCGACCTGGCCAGCTTCAAGGAAATCAAGACCCACGACGACGCCTACTTCAAGGACGGCGTCACCGAATCGGTCAAGCATTCTTGGTACGAAGGCGGCAAAGGGCCCTTGCATCCGTACAAGGGCGAAACCCGGCCGCAGTACACCGACTTCCAGGATGACGGCAAATATTCCTGGCTGAAGTCGCCGACCTTCTACGACAAGCCGATGCAGGTCGGTCCGCTGCCGCGGGTGCTGGCAATGGTCGCCGCCCAACACCAGCCGACCATCGCCTACGCAACGCAGGCGCTCGAACTGGTGTCCACCGTCGCCAAGACCAAGGTCGGCCTCGACGCGCTGCACTCGACGATTGGCCGCCACGCTGCCCGTGCCGTCGGCTGCGCGGTGCAGGTCGACGAACTGGCGCGGCAATGGGACCTGCTGCTGGCGAGCATGGCCACCGGCGATCTCAAAACCTTCAACAAGCCGGAGTTCCCGAAGGGTGAGATCGCCGGTGTCGGTGTCCACGAAGCACCACGTGGCGTTCTCTCGCACTGGATCGTCATCGAAGATGGCAAAATCAAGAACTACCAGTGCGTCGTGCCAACGACCTGGAACGCCGCCCCCCGCAACGAAGCCGACGCGCCTGGCGCCTACGAGGCCTGCCTGGCGGGAACGCCGGTGGCGATTGCCGACCAGCCACTCGAAGTGCTGCGCACGGTGCACTCTTTCGACCCCTGCCTCGCCTGTGCGGTGCACGTCGTTGACGAAGAGCAGCGGCCGGTCGTCAAGGTCAGCGCCGCTTGATGGCTGCCAACCGTAGACCGCAGGCGCCAGGAAGCCGTCCCGGCGCCTGCTGGCCTGTTCTCTGAAGCGGCGCCAGCGATGCGTATCGTCGTCCTGGGCGCCGGCAACATCCTGTTGAGTGACGAGGGGCTCGGGGTGCGTGCCATCGAACGCCTGCCGCTCGCCTATTCGCTGCCGCCGCCGGTCGAACTCATCGACGGCGGCACCTGCGGCATGGAAATGCTCGAGGATCTCGAGAATCTCGATGCGCTGATCATGGTGGACGCGATTCTCGCCGGCAAAGCGCCGGGCACCCCGATTCGACTCACCGGCGAAGCCGTCCCGGTGTTCTTCAGGACCAAGCTGTCTCCCCACCAGATCGGGCTGTGCGACGTACTGGCCACCCTCGAGTTGCTCGGCAAGGGTCCGCGCTACACCGCCATCCTTGGCGTGCAGCCGCTGTCCCTGGCGCTCGGCATGGAGCTCACTCGGGAAGTCGAAAACGTGATGCCCGCGCTGCTGCGCATGGTGGTCGACGAACTGGCCGTGCTCGGACTCAGCGCCACGCCCCTGGCCGCCGAGGCCGCCTGATGTGCCTGTCGATCCCGATGCAGCTGGTGGCGCTGGAAGGTGAGAACGGCGATTTCGCCATCGTCGAGCGGCAGCAGGGCAATGCCCTGCGACGCGAGCGGGTGAACATGATGCTGCTCGGAGCACAGCCGATCGGCACGTGGATCCTGGCCTCGCTCGGACTGGCCAAGGAAGTGATCGACGATCGCGAGCGGGAGTTGATCGAAGACGCGCTGGCCGCGCTATCCGCCTCACTCGCCGGCGACTACGATCCGGCAGACCATTTTATTGACCTCACCCACGGGCCTGCGGGCCGGAGCGACCCCCGATGAGCAATGGCATTCGCAAGGCAGCCTTTCAGGCACCGCAACCGCGCCCGGCAACACCGATCAACGACGACCCGACGCCACGCCTCGAAGCGATGTACCAACGCATCTGGACGAGCAGCATGCGCGAGATGTCTTTCGTCAATCTCGCCTTGTCGGTGGAAGCGATCGGTTTTCGTCGCTGGCCGCCGGCGAACACTGATACCGCCCTGCTCAACTGCGATGCCTCTTCGCGCTTGATCGGCGATCTGGCCAGGCGTGCGCCAGGCGTATCCGGCGACTGGGTCGGCGCGGTCATCACGCCCTGGTTCATCAACCTATTCGTCCTGCCGGGCGGTGGCGATCTATGGTCTGACCGTCCGTCCGGCGAGCGCTGTAACATCGCCTTCCCGATCGGCCCGCTGCAGTTCATCGCCGACGACGACGCGACGGGCGAAGTGCCGTCATTCCAGTATTGCCCGTTGTTCGCCCCGCCCGCCCAGTTCACCTCGCAGGCCGCAGCGCGTGCCGCGGCGATGGCCGCATTGAACGCCATGTTCACGGCGCCAGTGGCAACCGCCTCGAAGGCTCCGGCACAGCCAACCGCGCCGCCCATACCCGGCCGGCGCACCTTCCTCCGCCGCGTCGTCGCTCGACCCTGACGCGGCGCACTCGGCCGTCGTCCGGTCGATGCGGCGCGACCTGCCCGCGTCAAGCCTCGGATTCAAGCCTGAGAATCAAGCCAGACCGTAAGTCCCTGGGCGTTCAAGTCGAGATCAGTGGCGAAGATTTCCACAACCTGATCGGTCGGCAAGCGACAGCCGAAACGCCTCACTTCTTCCAGCAGCAACTGCGTGAGACCGGCACGAATACGCGACTGGCGATCGCTGCCGGCGCTCTGCTCGCGCCTGGCGATGCGCACATGTGCGTCGACCAGTTCGTGCAGGCGAGCCGCCTTCGCCGCCGTGTCCCCAACCTGGCTGTAATGCGTCAGATAGACGAACTGCGGCCGATAGCTCATCACCAGGTCGAGCGAAGCGTGCATCGCCTGTGGATCGAACTGCACCGGTGTCGTCGTCGGGAAGATGAATTGCCGGCCGTCTGTATCGAGCTCGCGATAGGAAAGGCCGAAGATGTCACCGGCAAAGATGTTGCCGCTCTTGCCATCGAGCAGGCAGAGGTGGTGCCGGGCGTGCCCCGGCGTATCCAGACAGAGCAGCTCGCGACCGGCCAGATCCACGCTCAGGCCGTGCGTTGCCGGGATGATCCGCTGCGCGCCGATCGGCAGGATTTCACCGTACAGCCGGCGCACTTCGTCCGCACCGTAGACCGACGTCACCCCGGCCATCAGTTGCGAGGGATCGACCATGTGCCGTACGCCACGCGGATGAACCACCAGGCGCGCATTGACGAAAGCGCGCATCATCACCCCCGCGCCGCCGGCGTGATCCAGGTGAATGTGGGTCAGGACGACGTAATCGACACTTTCCGCGCTCAAGCCCAATGCGCTCAGCGCCTCCAGCGTCGGGGCCAGCGAGTCCATGGTACCGGTGTCCACGATCGCCACGCGGCCCTGCTCGACAATCAGGTGGATGGCCGCCAGCAGGGGCCGCACGTAACCCGCATCGACAGCGTAAATGTCATGGTCAAAGCGGCTGAGAGCCTGCATGTCGTTCTTCCCCTTTCTGGAAAGATGGCGATTATAGTTGCCCCCGCCACGCGCTTGTGCCACGCTGGCTTTTTCCTTGCCTGTCCGATTCGATGACGCATTTTTTTGCCGACGATGGAGAAAAGATCCACGTCCAGGTTTCCGGCGATGGTTCGCCGATTCTCATGCTGCACGGCTGGACCGCCAGCCACCGGGAATGGTCGCCCTTTCTTGACCTCCTGACGCCACACCATCGGGTGTTCCGCTGGGACGCTCGCGGCCACGGCGGCCACAGCCTTTTGCAGGACACCGTTCCGACCGTTCAGCGCATGGCGCAGGACCTGCGCAACCTGATCGATCACTATGCGCTCGACGAGCTGGTGGTAGTGGGCCACTCGATGGGCGCCCTGACCCTCTGGCAGTACATCTCGGAACATGGCTGCAGGCACCTGCACAAGGTCGCCTTCATCGACCAGTCGCCCAAATTGCTGACCGACGAAGACTGGTCGAATGGCATCTACGGCGACTTCGACCACGAACGCTCGGCGGCCTTCCTGAAACACCTGGAGGACGACTTTGCCGAATCGGTGCTGCGACTCGGCGGAACGGGGCTGAACGCGCGTGCCCGACAGAAATACCACGAAAAGGCGCCAGGCCTGGAGAAAGCCCGGCAATGGCTGAGCGAGCAGGATTCCGCACCGCTGATCGCCTGCTGGGAAAGCCTCACCGAAGCCGACTACCGCAGCACTCTCGACAAGATCGACGTGCCGGCGCTACTGGTCTACGGCGGCGCCAGCAATTACTACCGGAGCGAAACCGCGCACTACGTCAAGAACCGCATCGCCGACGCCGTCCTCCACGTCTACGAAGGCAGCGACCACTCGCCGCACCAGTGGGAGCGCGAACGCTTCGTCCGCGACCTGCGCGAATTCATCGATTCGCCTTGAGGCGACTGGCAAAGCTCTTGCGAAACTTGGCCAGCTTGGGGCTGACCACCACCTGGCAGTAACCCTGGCCCGGGTTCCGGCGAAAGTACTGCTGATGATAGTCCTCGGCGGCGAAGAACTGCGGCACCGGCAGCAGCTCGGTGACCATCGGGCCGGCCCACAATCCCGCCTGGCCGAGTTCGCCCATCAGCGCCGACGCCACCTGCCGCTGCTCCTCCGTGTGATGGAAGATCACCGATCGATACTGCGTTCCGACATCATTGCCCTGCCGGTTGAGTGTCGTCGGATCGTGAATGGCAAAAAATATCTCCAGGACTTCACGGTAGCTGCACTGTGCCGGGTCGAAGCTAATCTGGACGACCTCGGCATGACCGCTGAAACCGTCGCAGACGGCAGCATAGGTCGGGTTGTCGATCTCTCCGCCGCAATAACCCGACACCACCGATTCCACCCCTACCAACTGCTCGAAGACGGCTTCCAGACACCAGAAACACCCACCGCCGAGCGTCGCAATCTCGCTGCTTGATCCCATAGCTTTCACTCCTTTCGACCCGCTTGCCCCGTCCTGCCGGCCAACCGGAAAATCGGCACCCCTGCCCAGTGTCCGCACTCGCTGCGGATACCGGTGATTTGACCGGACTACCGATTTACACCGCCCGATCCGCCGCCTATACTTTTGCTGACTTGGCAACAATAAGCAACAAAAACAAACCAATGTCACCACTTTGGGAGGTGGTCACCGTGAAATCAGTTGGCTCCTCGACAGCCTGTGCGGTTTCTGTCGTCTGCCGTTCGATGCTGCGCTGGTGGCGCAGGAACTTCCGCCATTTTCCACCGCCGCCACCCTGAACGAAGCCGCGTGTTCGCTTGTTCTGAACGCCACACCCTGTGTCGGAGGACTCGTTGCTTCGATGGGATCTGAAACCTGGGAGCGATAGTGAACTGGAGAAGTGGCGTGGAGAACGGAACGGCAGGATTCTGAATTCTGAGGAAACGAGCAATGGGAAACCAGAAAGATATCTCAGGGGTGAAGGGAAATGTCTCTGACCCCCATGGCACCACATTACGCCAAGGGCATGAACAAGTCGCTCTATTTTCTGCTTGCCAACGTACGACACCACCGGCGCAAGCCCGTGCCCGGGAAGGCCCCTCGGATGCTGGATTCAGGTTTTTTCCTGGACGCTAAGCCGGCTTACGTTGCTGTAGCAAGTACTTGTCGTTAAACGAAAAACATTGCATGTCAAAAGCTTAAGGTAGTGCCATGGGTCTCTGACCACTTGAGAGTTGCGACCTGTGTAAGTTTGCAGAGGCTATCCTCGGCCGAGTTCGAATTCCAACAACAACATCGGAAGCCAGCATATGACCATCGAAACCGCGTTTACCGAAATCGAGCAATCACGTTTAGCCTGGCACGGCTTATATGACCTATTGGTGAACGGCCAGTACGATGTTGCCGGACCAAGGGCATCGATTGCCGGCCAATCAGTCCAGTCGTTTGCAAAAAGAGTAGATCTGGTATTTGAGGGCTTGTTGGCACTGCGACCATCTGATAACAACTCGGCGCAAGCATCGGCGGTTGCTGGCAAAGCAAGTGAAATCGGCGAGTCGGCTAAAACATTTAACACACACGCAACGGCTCTTGCCAATACTCTGCGGCCCAATTCGCACGAGGGGGTCACCTTCAAAGATGCGAACGGGAATTTCTCAGTTCAGGTGACACAGTCGGACGGAACAGCGATTACCAATATCGACCTCGCTGGCAACTTCGAGCCGATGAACGCGGCACTGGGTCAATTGACAACTCAACTCGCGCTACTTATCCCTATCTTTCGGGCCGATGCTGTCGGTGATCTATCTCAAAGGGCCCGTGCCCTGGGTGACGTTCTTCGTGAAGTTGACACGATCCGAGATCAAGTGAAACGGATTGCGGAAACAGCCGCTGGAAGTTCGACCACGATCAGTGCCAAGGAAAGCGAAATACAAACTTCGGTGACGCAGGCTGAGACGCATCTAGTTCAAATCGCTGCACATCAGCAACAAGCGACGACGGATGCTAGCAGTGTCGCGACGCTCGTCGAGAAAATTAAGACCATTGGTTCGGCCGCGGATACCCTTGAAAAACTGGTTGCAGGTCACACAAGTTCCGTCGAAGCGTTTCAGAAACAACTGGATGGCCGCAATGCTGAGTTCGAAAAGTTTCAGGAGACCACGAAGATCGCAAGCGAGGAAAATGCCGAACGCGAAGAGGAAATATCGCGACTCATTGACGTGTCTAATGCCATGATTTCCGGCGCAACAACAGCTGGACTCGCAAAGAGCATGGAGGACACTCGTGCGCGCTATGAAGCACGAATGACGAGTGCGAGAAAGGGCTTCTACGTTGCGGTGGTTCTCCTTGTGATCTCCGCAGTTCCGTTAATTTTCCACCTCCTGCCTGGCCTGTTCGGAACTTGGGCGGCTGCGAACACGCAGGATGAGGATGGGACCCTGTATTCGTTCATCGGCCGACTCTTCCTCCTCCTGCCGGCGACTTGGTTGACGGCGTTCTTCGCCAAGTCGTATGCGTCTTTTTTCGATCTTGAGCGCGAATACGCTCACAAGGCTGCGTTGGCGATGTCTGTTGACGGCTTCAAGCGACAAGCGCCGAAGTATGAAGAAGAAATCACTGCAGAAGTATTCATGGAGATTCGGAAAAATCCTGGAACTGGCGACGCGACCACTCCAGCGTCACACCCGCTCTACGACGTCCTGGCGAAGGTGGTCGAGAAGGTCGTTGACCGCAAGCCTGATGCGGCGAAGAAGCCATGACCGCTGCGATTCATCGAGCCAAAATGGGTCAGAGTGATTGACATTTTTTGGCCAAATTGAAATGTCTCTGACCCTTTTGTCGACCCGTGGTCTGTCTCCGAATGTTCCGCTGAATGTTCCGCATGTTCAAAATCGATATCCATTCTCATAGAGACCATCAAACATTTGGACGGTCGATTGCATATGATTATTGATGCTCGCGGAAATGCTAGACATTATCGCGATGTCGGCAAGGTCTTTTTCACAAATGATGCGTAGAAATCTCTTTGTCGCAGCCCAGAAAGGTCCGTTAGCATCCTCCGCATTAGCAAGAAACTCAATATCCATTTCTTGCATTTGATGCTCCATTTGCTTGTACAGCCGGTCCGCGTTCTCATTGACGTTAATCTTATTCAGGCTAGCATCAACAAACTCTGACAACATGTGCATTTCGAAGTTGGCTTGGTCAGCATGTTGTATCAGCTTCCGAGCCGCAGTGCTTTGGAAAGCCAAGTGAATTCCATAGACATGGATCAGAAGTACCGCGTTCACTGCTGTTGAAGCTCCGATACCAAGATTATCCTTCATACGATTCACTTCTTCGTAGTTTAGGGGCGTCTCGCGTGCAAACTTGGTGATGAATTCTTCCACGGTTTCTTGCGCCGGTGCAGACACGAGCGATCTGAGAAAGGTAAAAATGTCGTTTAGCATAAAAGGGGACCTTCTTGTTGCTGCTTCATCGACGTTCCCCCGCTTGTCAAAAGAGCTACGCTGCAGAAAAAAAGATGCCCGATCTTGAGATAGTGGGTAATAAATCACAAGAAGTGACACCATCGGCGCTAGCAGCATAAGAGCGACGAGCCAAGCCTCTCGTGCGTTCGATATACCATATTTTAGCAACAAGTAGGCGACCGAGATCAACAATGCCATATTCAGCAGGGCGGCAATAGTGCGCATGCGGACGGGCATTTGTGAAGGCTGGGCTGTAGTTTTAGGTGGCAATAGTTCCGCACCCTTCGATGACCCATTTTTGTGCTTATCTTTGATGGAGATAAGAATGATGAACCCAATAATAGGAATGACGAGCAGTGCTAATCCAACCCATCCAGCATAACCTTTTCCCTTCGCTGTCGCCCAGCAAGCGTAAAAGAACGCAAATGCCTTCGTCAACAAAATGGTGACAAACAGAAAATCAGGAATGTTCCATAACTGTGGCGCCAGATAATGCAAAGATACCGAAAGCGCAATGGCTAGCGCGCTAGCGACACATACTCTGCCAGCTATAGTGACTTTCTTTTCGTAAATGGGTAGCACCGCTAATGCTCTTTGCTAAGATGCCAAACGCTCAAAGCAACCGCCCTGCGCGGCTTTTTGAGCTGGTCGGGTTGACTTCCGGGTTGGGCCTATTCCGGTTTGGTAGGTGGATGAGCATCGAAGTATTGCAACAGATGTGAGTATCGGAACGAAAGTTTCGTGTTGCGCTGTGCTCGATGAGTGAGTAGCTGGTCAAGAACGAACTTTCGTGCAGCACCGTGTAGCTCAACGTGGTAACCATGAGTAACGGAATTTTGAAACGTATCGCCAAGGTAATGCAAAATCCAGCGACCATCTGCATCTCTAACCAGCATCTTTAGACACAGAGCGGCCAACTCGCGGTCATTTTGCGAAAAAATATCCTGCTCGGCGTTGGCGGCATGAGCGTCCAAGAACTTAACTGCCTCTGGCCCTAAGACTATTCTCGGGTATTGAGCAATCTCACTCTCAAGCTCATAAGCGCGTGCTACCGCGGGGCCGTATAGCTCGCCAGGGTGAAGCTCAATACCCCAAGCGATTTCGATGGCGCCTCGAATCGGCCGGCCAGTAGCCAAACCGAGCAAACAAAGTGTTCCGGCAAGAACAAAAATCCCGAACACGCCATTCATGCGGCATCGCATATCCGTATCGCCTAAACACACGAACGACACCAAACCATCTGACCACCGCTGTGTTTCTATTCGAGTGCGCTCCATCGCGTCCCAAATGGCTTGTTGCTCAGGCGATAGTGCGGAACGGTGTGGAGAATCCAGGTTCTCCTCGAGAATGGGCCGCAGCATTTCCTCAGCCCGTTCCTGGAGTTTAATGATCGCTCCAATGCTGTTTCGGAGGACGTCATGAAACGCCTCGCGCTGACCTTCCGACTCAATAGGTTTCAGCAAACCCTGACCTCGCATGGCATCGCGTTGCCCCAGGAGGTCGATGAACGCAAGACAGTAGTTGTGGGCGACCAATTCCCGATCGGAGCTCTTCGTTTCAGTAGTCATGCGATATCCTAAGAGGCCCAATGAATAGCGTTTATCTGTCGCCCCGAAAGCGCCCGGCTCAACCGCTGGCGGGTCGCGGCAGACAAAGCTTGTTGGACTGAAACGCCGCGATGGCGGTCGCTACGGGGATTGTAAGGCTGGGCCGCCAGAAGTCAATCGTTTGGCATGAAGCTGCTAGGCGGCCAGTTGCTCATGAAAGGGGAAAGGGGTCAGAGAAAATAGTTTTCTAGGAGATAAAAATAAAATGCCTCGGACCCCTTCGATTCTCCTTTGATTCGGAAGGCCATGCAGCTTGCCACCCTTCGCGAATCTGAGGCGGCCGAGCCGACGCGGGTCCAAAAAAAGGGGTCAGAGCAAAATATTTTTCTAGAATGACCTGCCCCCTTCGATTCTCGCTTGATTCGGAAGGCCATCCTACTTGCCACCCATCGTGGATCGGAGGCGACCGAGCCGACGCGGACGTGATTGCTCGCCCGTTGGCTTCCCTGCTGGCTTCGCCGCCGCTGGTTTGACCCGGCTACGGCGATGCTGGATACTTCAGGGGCAGCAGATTCACCATCCACACAAGATTTCCCGACAGCCGACCCGACATGCGCACCCGCCGCGTCTTCCTCAATCGCCTCGACCCGGAGGCACACGAGCCCGAGGATGCGGTGGTGGTGATTGACGTGCTGCGCTCCTTCTCCACCGCCGCCTATGCCTTCGCCGCCGGTGCCAGCGCCATTTACCCGGTGGAAACTGTGGCCGGGGCATTCAATTTGCAACGCACCATGCCCAGCGCGGTGACCAGTGGCGCCGTCGGTGGTGGCGCCCCGATACCGGGTTTTGATTTCGGCAATTCGCCGTCCATCCTGCAAGGCGCCGACCTGGTCGGCAGGCCGCTGATCCAGACCACCGCCGCCGGCGTGCGTGGCCTGGCCCGCTTTCACTTTTCGCCGGCGCTGTTCGCCGGCAGCCTGGTCATCGGCCGTGCAACGGCCAGGGCGCTGCTCGCGTTGCAGCCCGCCGAGGTCTGCTTCGTCATTACCGGCGAATGGATCGACCGCGACGGCGACGAAGACATCGCTTGCGCAGACTATCTGGAAGCCCTGCTCCGTGGCCAAGACCCGGACCCTGAAATCTATGCGGCGCGGGTACGCAACTCCGATTTCGGCCGGCGCTTTCAGGCCGGCACCCACGCCAACCTGCCGCCGGACGACCTGATGCTCTGCGCCCAGCCCGACCGCTTCGACTTCGCTCTCCGCGCCGTCCATACCGACGGGCAACTGCAGCTTCACCAGTCCCGCACGGTCGATGCCAAGGTGCAAGCGACGCAAAGCTGACGGGCTGAAACCAGGTTTTCTTCGGCACAGCGTCTCGAGCCTTCAAGCACCGGCATTGGCGCCGCGTTGGCTCGGCTGTTCCCGGAGGACCTGAAAGCTCCTGAAAGGTCCTTTGCGACCCTGAGAGGCGGCCGCTATCATGTCCCGCACCGACTACCGAGCGCCCCGCGACGTGTCGGATGGCGATGGCGCGACAACCGCAAGTCACGATATGGAGGTGACCCTTTGAACCACACCAGCTACCCGCACTGGATCCGTTCTGCTTCGCGCCTTGGCCTGGCGGCCTTGTTGATCTCCGTGGCGCTGCCCACGCCGGCCCAGCAACCGAGTGCGGCACAGGTTGGCGCCATCCGCCAGGCCTGTCGCGCCGACTTCCAGACACACTGCGCCGGTGTGCCCACCGGCGGGTCAGCAGCGCTGACCTGCCTGCAGAAAAACGCCAGCAGCGTATCGCCGGCTTGCCGGCAGGCCTTGCAGGCAGCAAGCGCCAGCGCACCGCCCGCAGCCACACCTGCCAGGAGCGGGGTAGCGAAGCAGTCCTCGCCAGCGAAGGCATCAGCCACAACCACTACCGCCGACAGCTGGCCGCACACGATACGCGCCGACGGCGGCAGCGCTGTCGTCTATCAGCCCCAGATCATTTCCTGGCCCGACCGGCAGACGCTGCACACGCGCATCGCCCTCGCCCTCTCCCCCACCGGCGCCAAGGCGGCAGTCCTCGGGACGATTGAGGTCAGCTTCGCCACTTCGACCGACCTGGGCACGCGCTGGGTGAGCCTGGCGAACCCGCAACTGCTGAGTTCGCGCTTTCCGGCCGCAGACACCGCCCAGGCGCAGCGCTTCGACCAACGCATTCGCGCGGCGCTGGCCGCGCTGCCATTGAAACGCGTTCCGCTGGACACGGTGTTGCTGAGTCTGCGCCAGGATAGCGAAACACCACCGGCGGTGACGCTGCACAATGAGCCGCCGCAGATCTACGTCAGCCAGCGCCCGGCGAGCCTGCTGCTGTTCGACGGCGAGCCGGTGATGGCGCCGGTCGCCGGAACCCCGCTGACCTTGGCCGTGAACACCAACTGGGACGTCTTCTTCGACCGCGACAGCGGCTCCTGGTACTGGCTGAACAATGGTGCATGGCTGCGCGCCGCCGACATCAGGGGGGCGTGGGCACCGGCTGGCGCGCTACCGCCCGCTTTTTCAGCACTACCCAACGACAGCAACTTTGCCGAGGCGCGCAAGGCGATACCCGGTCATCGCATCAGCGCCGCGGAGGTGCCGCAGGTGTTCGTGTCCACCACGCCGGCGGAGATCATCGTCAGCGAAGGCGCACCCCAATTCGCGGCTATCCCGGGCACCTCGCTGGAGTACGTGACGAACACCGATGCGGCGCTGTTTCGCGACACCGGCAGCGGGCAGATGTACTACCTGGTCTCCGGCCGCTGGTTCTCGGCACCCAGCCTCCAGGGCCCATGGTCCTTCGCCACGCCGACCCTGCCGGCCGACTTTGCACGCATTCCGGCCGACGGACCACGCGCTTTCGTGCTCGCTTCGGTGCCCGGCACGGTGCAGGCACAGGAGGCGCTGATCCACGCGCAAATCCCGCAGCAGGCGACCCTCGAGATCTCCAGCGCGAAGCTCGAGGTGAGCTATGCCGGGTCGCCCAGGTTCGAGCCGATCGCCGGCACGGCGATGGCCTACGCGGTGAACACCTCATTCAATGTGGTGCACGCCGAAAACGCCTATTACGCCTGCTACCAGGGCGCGTGGTTCGTCGCCGCCTCGCCGGTCGGTGGGTGGACGCTGGCCAGCGCCGTGCCGCCGGTGATCTACAGCATTCCGCCGAGCAGCCCGCTCTATCCCTGTACCTATGTGCGTGTGTATGCCGCCACACCGGCCACCGTCACCTACGGCTACACCGCTGGCTATACGATGGGCTTCGTCAGCGCCGGGGTGATGGTCTACGGCACCGGTTACTACTACCCGCCATTCGTCTACCCGGGCCCGGTGCCTATCTTCTACCCCTACCCGGTGACTTATGCCGGGGCCACCTACTACAACAGCGCCACCGGCGCCTGGGCGCGTGGCGGGGCGATCTACGGGCCGTACTACGGTGCGCGCGGCGGCTCGGCGTACAACCCGGCAACCGGCGCCTATGCACACGGCGGCTCGGTATACGGCCCCTACGGCGGCGCCGGCGCCTTCTCTGCCTATAACCCGAGTACCGGCAGCTATGCCCACGGCAGCGCCGTCTGGGGCCCCGACGGTGCCAGCGGCAACGCCAGCTGGTACAACGCGCGCACCGGTGTGTCGGGGAGCACCAACCAGAACAGCAACGCCTATGGTCACTGGGGGTCCAGCACCCTGTCGGGCCCGAACCAGACGGTGCACACGCAAAGCCAAGGCAACGCGCGCGGCTCGACGGGCTCCTTCAGTTCCAGCAGCGGCGCCGAGGGGGCCGGTGTGCGAGGCGCCGGCGGCAACAGCGCCGGCGCGGTAAAAACCGCCAACGGCAACGTCTATGCCGGCGCCGACGGCAACGTGTACAAGAAGACCGATGACGGCTGGCAGAAGTACAACGGCGGCTCGTGGAACAATGCGCAGAAGCCGACCAGCGCGCAGCAGTCGCCCGCTGCCAACCGCACGCGGCCGACGAGCGGGGGCAATCTGTCGGGGGCAAGTACAGCCGGAACGGCGGCACCGGCGATGGCGAACAGGGGGCAGAGCTTCGCGGGCTTTGGGCAGCTCGAGCAGGACCACGCGGCGCGTTTCGGTGGCGCGGAGCGGCAACAACGGTTCAGCGCGGCCCGGGAAGGTGGCTTCGCTGGTCGCTTCGGCGGTGGCGGAGGCTTCGGCGGCCGCTTCCGACGCTGAGCGCACGTCCGGCGCTCGCCACCTCGACCGTCGCGGCGCGCCTCAGAACAGCGGCGGCGGTAGCGCTTCGGTGGCGGGCGGCCGGCCGCCGCCCGCGGTAAGCCGGTCCGCCCGGGTCACCCAGCCGCCACCCATCGCCTTGTAGATGTTCACCGACGACACCAGCAACTGCGCGCGAATCGACATCAGGTTCAGCTCCGCCGGAAACAGCGCCTGTTCGGCCTGCAGCACCGTCGAATAGTCAGTGTAGCCGCCTTCGTACAGCTTGCGCGACAGGCCGGTGTACTCCTTCAGCGCCGCCACCAGACGGATCTGTGCCTGCAGCTGTTTCTTCAGATTGCTGTTGGCGGCCAGCGCGTTGTCGACATCGGCAAAAGCATTGCGGATCGACAGCTGGTAGTTCAGCAACGCAGCGCCCTGGGCAGCTTCGGCCTGCGCCACCTGGCCGCTGATCGCGCCGAAGGTGAAGATCGGTCCGACCAGCGAGCCGGCATAGCTCCACACCCTGGCCGGCCCGGTGAACAGCTTGGACAGTTCGGCGCTGGCGTTGCCCAGGCTGCCGGTGAGCGAGATGGCCGGGAAGTACAGCGCCTTGGCCGCGCCGATCTGGGCGTTGGCGGCGATCAACTGCTGCTCGGCCTGCAGCAAGTCGGGTCGCCGCTCGAGCAACTGCGAAGGCACGCCCGCGGGCACCACCGGCAGCGCCAGCTGATCGATTGAGCTGCCGCGGGTGATCGGGCCGGGGTCGCGGCCGACCAGCACCGCCAGCGCGTTCTGCGTCTGCGCGATGTTCGATTCGAGCAGCGGAATCTGCGCCGCTGCCGCCTCGTACTGCGATTGCGCCTGCGCCACGTTCATCATCGACACCTGCCCGTACTTGAACTGCAGCTTGAACAGATCGACCGATTCGGCGTAGGTCTGCAAAGTCTGTCGTGCCACCACCAACTGCGCATCCAGGCCGCGCAACTGCAGGTAGCCGTTGGCCACCGACGCCACCAGCGACAGCACCACCCCCCGGCGCGCCTCGTTGGTGGCCAGCACATCGGCCAGCGTCGCTTCCGACTGGCGCTGGATGCGGCCCCAAAGATCGATCTCCCAGCTCGCCGAGACCCCGGCCTGGTAGCTATTGGTCGGATTCGGGTAGTCGGGCAAATGCGCGGCGAAGGCCGGCTCGCGCGCACGCTCACGGCCGGCGTTGGCGCCGTAGCCGAGCTGCGGAAAGAGCTGCGAACGTACCTGCGGCAACAGCGCCGCGGCCTGCTCGACCTTCGCCGCGGCGATGGCGATGTTGCTGTTGTGCGCCAGCGCCTCGTCGATCAGGGCGTCGAGCACGGGGTCCTTGAACTGCTGCCACCACAAGGTATCGGCGCTGTCGGCGGCGTCCCTGGTGGCGTACTGGAAGGCTGCCGGTGCCGCGATCTCCGGACGCTTGTAGTCCGGTCCGAGCACGCAGCCGGCGAGCATCACGACAGCGACGAAGATGGCGAGCAGGCGCCGCACCTCAGTCTCCCTCCGCCGCTGCCGCGGTGTCTGCGGCGCTCGCCGCCGCGCCTTTCCGGCGCTCAGCGAAGCGGTCGAAGATGTAGAAGAACAGCGGCACGTAGAGCATGGCCAGCGTCGTCTCGCCAATCATGCCGCCGATGATGCCGGTGCCGATCGAATGGCGCGCATTGGCGCCGGCGCCCAGCGCCAGCGCCAGCGGCAGGCAACCGACGGCGAAGGCCAACGAGGTCATGATGATCGGCCGCAAGCGCTGCTCGCCGGCCATACGCGTCGCATCCATGATGCTGTGGCCCTGCTTGCGGAAATCCACCGCCGCCGAGACGCGCAGCACCGCGTTCTTGGCGCCCAGGCCGATCAGCACCAGCAGGCCGATCTGGAAGTACACGTCGTTCTCCAGCCCGCGAATGGCGTTGACGGCCAGCGCGCCGAGCACACCGAAGGGGATGGCCGTCATCACCGCGCCCGGCAGGGTCCAGCTTTCGTACTGCGCGGCCAGCACCAGGAAGACGATCAGCAGGCCAAAGGCGAAGGCCAGCATCGAGGTGCCGCCGGATTGCTTCTCGTCGAAGGCCAGCCCCGACCAGGCCGGCCGGTATTGCGCGGGCATCGCGGCGGCCACTTCCTCCATCGCCGCGATGGCCTGGCCCGAGCTGTAGCCGGCCGCGGCGCTGCCGATGATCTTGGCCGAGGGGAAGCCGTTGAAGTGCGGCAGGATGTCCGGCCCCGAGGTCCAGCTGGTGTTGACCACCGCCGACAGCGGCACCATCTGGCCCTGGTGGCTACGCGTGTACAGCCGCGTCAGGTCGGAGGGCTGCTCGCGATAGCGCGCGTCCGATTGCACGATGACCCACCAGACGCGGCTGAACTGGCTGAACTGGCTGACGGTGAGCGAGCCGAACTGCGCCTGGATGGCGCTGTACACGTCCTGCACCGGCACGCCGAGCAAGGTGGCCTTGTCGCGGTCGACCTCGGCGCGCAATTGCTGCGCGCTGGCGGTGAAGGTGCTGTTCAATCCGGTCAGCTCCGGGCGCTGGCGCGCGCGCTCCAGAAAGGCCTTGGTCTGCACGTCGAGCTCGACCGGCGAGCCGGCGGCGGTGTCCTGGATCCAGAACTCGAAGCCGCCGGTGGTGCCGATGCCGGGAATGGGCGGCGGCGCGATCGGCAGCACGATGCCTTCCTCGATCAGCTTGGCCTCGTTGAACAGCTGCACCAGGATGGCGCGCGCGTTCTGTTCCTTGGCGGCCGCGATCGAGCCGTAGCGTTCCTTGAAGTCCTTGAAGGTGACGAAGAAAGTGGCGGCGTTGTTCTTGAAGCCGCCGTCGATCAGGCTGTAGCCGCTGACCATCGAGCGCTTGTCCACGCCCGGTATCCTGGCCAGCATCGCGTCGACCCGTTCGGCCACCGCCTGCGTGCGGTCCAGGCTGGCCGATTGCGGCATGATGATCGCCAC
The DNA here is from genome assembly GCF_032229525.1 of Accumulibacter sp. Classification (GTDB taxonomy): domain Bacteria; phylum Pseudomonadota; class Gammaproteobacteria; order Burkholderiales; family Rhodocyclaceae; genus Accumulibacter. The sequence continues at coordinate 18,096 of NZ_JAVTWB010000236.1, forward strand.
CACCGCGTAGCCCTGGTCCTCCTGTGGCACGAAGCTGGTGGGCAGGATCTGGAACAGGTGCCAGATGGCGTACAGAAAGACGCCGAGGAGCACGAAGGCAACCACCATACGCTTGATGACAAATTCCACCGCATGGCCGAAGGCGCGCGTCACCCGGTCAACCTGGCGGTTGAACCAGGCGAAGGGCCCGCGCTGCGGCGGCGGGTTGTGTTTCAGCAGCGCGGCGCACATCGCCGGCGTCAGCGTCAGCGCGATGAAGCCCGACACCGACACCGAGATGACGATGGTGATGGCGAACTGCTTGTACAGCTGCCCGGTGGTGCCGGGCAGGAAGGCCGCCGGGATAAACACCGAGGCCATCACCAGCACCACCGCCACCAACGAGCTGCCGATTTCGCCCATCGAGCGGATCGTCGCCTCCTTCGGCCCGATGTGGTGCTGCTGCATGTTGCGCTCGACGTTCTCGCACACCACGATGGCGTCGTCGACGACCATTCCGATGGCCAGGATCAGCCCGAACAGCGTCAGCAGGTTGATCGAGAAGCCCAGCGCCAGCATGCCGGCGAAGGTGGCGATCAGCGAGACGATGACGGCCACCGCGCAGATCAGCGTGGTGCGCAGACTCTGCAGGAACAGGTACACCACCAGCACCACCAGCACCAGCGCCTCAGCCAGCGTCTTCAGCACCTCCTCGATCGACAGGCGCACGAAGTCGTTGGTGTCCAGCGCGATGGCGTAGTCGATGCCGTCGGGGAAGCGCGCCTTCATCTCCTCGAGCGCCTTGCGCACCGCATTCGACACCAGCAGCCCGTTGGCGCCGGGCTGCTGGTAGATGGCGATGAAGGTGGCCGGCGCGTTGTTCAGGCGGGTGTCGGCGACGTACTGGCGCAGCCCGACCTCGGCGCGCGCCACCGCGCCCAGGCGCACGATGGCGCTCTGCTTCTGGTCGGCACGCAGGATGATGTTCTCGTACTGGCGCGGATCGGTGAACTGGCTTTGCGTGACCACCGGGAAGGTCAGCGCCACCGGCTTGTCGTTCGGCGGCTGGCCCACCTGGCCGGCGCCGAAGAGCTGGTTCTGCTGGTTCACCGCGTTGGCGATGTCGCTGGTGGTGATGCTCAGCGAGGCCATGCGGTCCGGGTTCATCCAGATGCGCATGGCCTGGTCGGGCACGCCCATGATCTGCGCCTGGCCGGCGCCCGGCACGCGCTTGAGCGCATCCAGCACATAGACGTTGGCGTAGTTGGCCACGTACTCGGCGCTGTAGCGCGCGGCCTGGCCGGTGATGGCCACCAGCATCATGATCGTGGCCGACTTCTTCTGCACCGACACCCCCTGCTGCGTCACCGCCGAGGGCAACTGCGGCAGCGCCAGGTTGACGCGGTTCTGCACCTGCACCTGGGCGATGTCGGGGTCGGTGTCGAGCGCGAAGAACACCGTCAACAGCAGCTGCCCGGTCGCCGAACTGGTGCTGCTCATGTAGAGCATGCTGTCCACGCCGTTGATCTGCGCCTCGATCGGCGAGGCCACCGAATCGGCCAGCGTCTTCGAATCGGCACCCGGGTAGGTGGCCTGCACCGTCACCTGCACCGGCGTGATCGACGGGTACTGCTGCACCGGCAGCGCGGTGATCGACAGCAGCCCGGCGATGCAGATGAGCAGCGCGACGACCACCGCGAAGATCGGCCGCTCGATGAAAAAGCGCGAGAACATGCGTGGCGCGCTGCGTCAGCGGCTGGCGGCGGCGGCCGGCGCCGACGCTGATGCCGATGCTGATGCCGATGCCGCGTTGCCGTTGCGCGCAGTGACGATCACCTTGGCGCCGCTGGACAGGCGCTGGCCGCCGTCGACCACCAGTTGATCATCGGCGTGCAGGCCCTCGCTGATGAACCAGTTGTCTTCGTACCAGCCGCCCACCGTCACCGGCCGCAGTTCGGCCTTGCCGTCCTTGTCGACCAGCCAGACGAAGTGGCCCTGGCCGCTCTGCTGCACCGCCCGCTGTGGAACCAGGATGGCGCCCGGCCGGATCGCGCCCTTCAAGCGTGCACGCACGTACTGGTTCGGCCGCAGCAGGCCTTTCGGGTTGTCCACCGAAGCACGGATAAGGAAAGTGCCGGTCTGCGCGTTGTAAGAAGGGTCGGTGAACGTGATGTGGCCGGTGAACGGGTAAACGCTGCCGTCCACCTGCTCGATCTCGACCAGCATGTTGCGGTCCTTCGGCAACACTAGTCGGCCGGCCGCAATATCGTTTTCGATGCGCTGGTACTCGTTTTCGGACAGGCTGAAGTTGACCCACATCGGCGACAGCACGGACACCGTGGTGAGCTGGCTGTTCTGCGGACTGACGTAGCTGCCTTCGGCCACTGCGGCGTAGCTGGAAATGCCGTTCACCGGCGAACGAATGACGGTGTACGACAGGTTGAGCTGGGCTGTATCGAGCTGTGCCTTCGATTGCGCCACCGCCGCGGCCGCCTGCTCGTACTGCCCTTCGGCGTTATCGAGGTCCTTCTGCGACAGCGCGTTGAGCTGAGCCAGCGGCCGCGTGCGCTTGAGATTCGCCGTCGCCACCTGCAGCGACGCCTGATTGCGCTGCATCGCCGCGGCGGCGGCATCGACCTGCGCCTGGAACGGCTTCTGGTCCATGCGGAACAGGACCTGGCCGGCCTTGACCAGCGAACCTTCCTTGTAGACGCGCTTGTCAAGGAAGCCCGAGACCCGCGCCTGAATGTTCACTGCCTGCGAACTCTGCGTCTGAGCGACGTACTCGGCCGACACCGGCACATCACGCGCCTCGACGGTGAGCGTCGTAACATCCAGCGGCGCCGGCGGGGGCTTCGCCGGCCGCTTGCCGCAGCCGGCCAGCGCCAGCATGCCGATGGCGACGAAGATCGCCGCACGGCATGGCGCGGAACGCCAGCCCGGGCTACCGCCCAGGCGCATGGCCGGGCGAATGAGCGCCATCGTCCGCGGCGCTGGCCAGCAACAAGCAAACCATCGATCGCGTGCCACTCGTTCGAAAAATCAGCTGTTGGCGAAGCCGGATCGCATCCATCCCGGTGGTCCTTGCAGGAGTTGATTGCCAGCTGGCAATGGTCATTGCGGACAGCGAGCGCGCCACTGAACCGGGCCTTGCTGGCTGGGCTTCCGTGGGCCGTCCGCCACTGCTTGCACGACAGGAAAACCCATGAACTCTCGAAAAGTATCGACGATTCCCGCGGCCACGGTCAATCGCCAGGTTTAGCGAGGTCGCCGCGCGGGTTCACCCAAAACACCGCGCCAGTTGAAATGAGGAAAGGCGGGGCCTACTGCAGCTGCCCGCGGATTTCGCCACCGGGATTCGCCGCGCTGTGCACGTTGATGTACAGCTCGCCGGCCTTGAAGCTCGCGACCTGCTCTGCGGTGAGCCTGGCGCCAGGCGGAACCTTGTAAGTGTCGCCGTCCTTCACCAGCGGTACGATCACGGGACCGCTGTGGCGGGCGGCGCCCTGGTGGATGTGTGCGGCGGTGCCCACGACACCGGTCGTGCTGACACTGCCCGAGACCGCGCCATCGTCGCCGACGACGATCATGCCGCCGCCGCTGGCCGAAGTGGTCACCGGTGGAATCTCGTTGGTACCCCACAGCATCACCCTGACCTCGTCAGCTGACGCGGCGGTACCGACTGCGCCGAGCAACAGGGCAGCTGCCAGGGTCCGCAGGTAGGCTGGCGGTTTCTTGCTTGCATTCATTGCACTCTCCGATCTGTTTGTTTTGGGGTGAGCCCGGTCCGCACCGCCGGCCCGATGAGACAGAATCAATGACGCGACATTCAATGCCCGGCCCGCGAGAAAGGCTGTCCGTGGCCGCCACAGGCCGTCGGGGGCGTCCTCGACGGTCGCTGCCAAAGATCCGATAGAGTAGCACCACCGGCCAGCATTTCTGCCGCGACTTTCAGCTTCCTGACCAGTGCACGGAGCGCGGTCGGGTCGCCATCCACACGCGGCGTGGCGACCCGCATCAGCCGGGCGGCCTCGTTGGCAGGCGAGTGGCGTATGCTCGTGACAGGCCGGTGGCCAGCGCTGCGATCGTGGCGGCAATGCCTTGACGAAAGAACGGACCGATGAGCCCTGCGAAAACCAATCAACGCGTCGGCGCCCGGCGAGCGACCCGGTGAGGAATTGACATGCGCAAAATGATGGCCGGTCTTGGCCTTGCTCTGGCGCTGATCGCGATGACGCTGACGGCCGCCGAGTTGCCGCTGGAGCGCATCAAATTGCCACCGGGTTTCGCCATCGAACCCTGGGCACGAGTCGACAACGCCCGACAGATGGCGTTGGGGCGCCACGATGGCCATGGCGGCACGCTTTTTGTCGGTTCAATGCAGGCCGGGAAAGTGCATGCCGTGCGCTTCGACGCCAACTTCAGGGTGCAAGGCGTCACGGTCGTCGCCAGTGGTCTGCAGCGGCCGGTAGGGGTGGCTTACAAGGACGGGAGTCTCTACGTCTCGGCGGTGAGCCGGATCCTGCGTTACGACCAGGTCGAACAACACCTGGCGCAGCCGCCGACGGCAGTGTTGGTGACTGACCGCCTGCCGACCGAGACGCATCATGGCTGGAAATTCATCGCCTTCGGGCCGGATGGCAAGCTCTACGTGCCGGTCGGCGCACCTTGCAACATCTGTGAAGCCGATCCGCAGCGCTACGCAAATATCTTGCGCATGAATGCCGACGGCAGCGCCATGGAAATTTTTGCCAGGGGTGTGCGCAACAGCGTCGGCTTCGATTGGCAGCCCCACACGGGCGAATTGTGGTTCACCGACAACGGCCGCGATCTGCTCGGCGACGACTTGCCGCCCGACGAACTCAACCATGCCCCACGGGCCGGCATGCATTTCGGCTATCCGTACTGCCACGGCGGCGACTTGCCCGATCCGGAATTCGGCGCCAGACGCAGCTGCCACGAGTTCACCGCGCCGGCGCAGAAACTGGCGCCGCACGCGGCCGCGCTGGGCATGCGCTTTTACACCGGGACGATGTTCCCGCCGACTTACCGCAACCAGATCTTCATCGCCGAGCACGGTTCGTGGAACCGCTCGAAGAAGATCGGCTACCGGGTCACGCTGGTGCGTCTGCAGGGCGCCCGGGCGATCGCCTATGAGACTTTCGCCGACGGCTGGCTGAATGGCGAAAGCGCCTGGGGGCGCCCCGCCGATGTCCTGGTATTGCCCGATGGCTCCCTGCTGGTGGCCGACGACCACGCCGGCGCCATTTATCGCATCACCTATCGCGGCTGAGGGGCTGCCCCGCGGGGGAAGAGGCCCGCTGTCAATCATCCTCCTCCAGCACGGTGATCGGCAGCAGCGCCACGTAGTCCTCGACGCTACCGCCGGCCAGGCAGCATTGGATGATCTTGCGGCCCACGGGATTGAGGTCGGCTTCGAGGAACTGGGTCAATTCCTGGTGGAAAAACTCGGTCAGTTGCTTGGCACCGAGGTCATAGGCCTCGTTGCCGACCTCCGGCTGTTTTTCGACCCGTAGCAGAATGCCGGGAATGGTCTGCCCCTCGACCACCACGCTCTTCATCGCGAAGCCGAGCAACGGGCAGCGCGAGGGAGCGACCTGCTCTTGCGAGAAACGCGCGCCACCGCGGCGAGCGAGATACTCGCGGGCGATCCATTGCGGCATGAAGCCGGTCTCCCACGCACCGACGTGCTGATTCGGGCACAGGATGTACTTCATGCGCGGCGTGGCGATAATCTGATCGAGCAGCAAGTTGGCCTGGTCCACCATGCGGCCGGTCGCGAACGGCCAGTACGAACCCACACCTTCCGAACTCATCCCTTCGGTGGTCACGATGCTGGGATTGGCATGGCCGCGCGGCGCGACCAGACGCCACAACCAGGCCAGCGCCGGCGGCAGCAGATGGAACAGGCCGATGATGCCGTAGGTCGGATTTTCGATCGTGTTCGGTGGGCAGCGCACGCCGAAGCTGCGGATGTCGACACTCACGGCGCCCTGATAGACGCCAGGCACTGCCTTGCGCGGCACGACCACGCGCGGGTTCGGGCACGGCTTGCCGGGCTCGTCCTCGATGTGCTCCCAGATCAACGCGGTGCCACCCGGATGGGCGTCAATATTGAGAAACAACAGCGGCTCGGTGGGATGAATGGTCATCTTCTCGAGGTTGGGGTCGGTCCCGTAGTGGGTAATGTGATTGACGCGCACGAACCAGCCCTGTTCCGCATCCATCAAGCCCAGGCGGCCATCGTTCTTGCCGAGCGAGGGATGGCACAAGGCCATGTCGTCGGTCACAGCGCGCAGTTCGCAGTTGTGCGGCAGCACCAGGGTGCGGCGTTCCCCCGACAGCACATTGGTGCCGAGCAGCAGCGCCCCGTCCTTCTGGCGATGCACCTGCTCCAAAATTTCGCTCTTGCCACCGCCGCTGGCGCCCTCGTGCATGATGCACAGCTTGTTCGCATAAGGGGTGATGACCTGCACCGTCGCGCAGTGCGCGGTCAGCCAGTGTTCGCGTTCGCCGAGGGCGAGCAGGACGCCGTAGATGCCTTTCTTGGCACTGGGGCCCGGATAGAGGTTGTAACTGAACAACTCGTGCCGGCCGGGACGGCGGTTGTGCACCACCATCTGCTTGCCTTTGAAATGGGTATGGCGGAAGGGCGGGGCGACGAAGATCACGGCCTGGGGGTCGAAATCCGGCGACAAGGCATTTTCGTCCAGGATCCCCTGCAGCAAAGCCAGACCGAGGGCGAAGAAGCCAGCGTTGGCCGGAGCAACGACCAATGCGTCGGCACCGATGCCGGGGGCGCCGGCGATAAAGGGAAACAGCGCCAGTTCCTGGGTCTTGAGCCAGGCGAAAGTTTCAGCGCGCAGCGACTCGAACGACTCACCGTACTGGTCCTCGAAGCGGGGCTTGTCGGTGGGCAGTTGGTCGGCGATGACCATGCAATCGGGATCGCGGCGGCGCATGTAGGGTTCGACGTAGTTGGCCGCGATGCCGTTCTTCACCCGGCACACCTTGGCCTCCAGCACCCGGCCCCGGCCAGGCACTTCATAGGCCACCTCATGCACGCCATTCACGGCGTCACGCGTGGCCAGCTCGTACAACTCTTGCCAGGTACTGGCGACGGTATATTTCGGGCATGCTTCCAGAATCTCCTGTACCGACAAGGGGAGCTGGAAACCGACATTCACTTTGCTCATGACAAATGCGCTCCTGCAAAAAAGCCCCATTAATTCAAGGGCACTGGACAAAGTATACCAGCGCGATCGGCCGCAAAAAAGACTCGAAAAGACGAAAGAACTTGTTTCTGATCAATGTTTTATCGCATTGACACAGGCCACGCCGACCCTGCAAGAACGTGCTTCGGAGACCTCGCGATACTGGTGCTCCGACACGGCAAATCGCGGCCTCTCGAATCACCTCGTCAGGCCTGTATAAAGCTGCGGCAGATGTTCCGGCAGGCGCTCGACCTGATCGAGAAACAGATAGTTGAGCTGGCCAAAAATGCCCTTCGGGTACTGATCGGCGCGTGGATCGAGCGTCAGGCAGTAGGGCGATGTGCTGCTGTGGCTGAAACGGGCGGTCGCTTCGTGCCGTCTTTCCGCGCCGCCGCCACCTCGATCGACAAACGCCCTGACTACCGCGCCGGGGACCATTTCCCGAATCCGCCGCAGCACGGAAGCGCTACGCACCTGGCCGCTGACCGGGGCTTGTAGCTGCTTACACTTATCGCCCTGACGGTGGTGGCGTTGCCGGCAGCATGATTGTCGTCACGACGCGGCTGCCCAGCGGTAGAGCAGGCCACCAAGCACCAACAGGGCGACGGTCGCCCAGCCCAGGCGGTCAACGTAGCGGTGCAGCACCGCCTCCATGCGCGCCCCGCCCCAGGCCATCAGCCCGGCCACCAGGAAAAAACGCGCCCCACGGCGGCCGATGAACGAAGCCAGGGTAAAGGGCAGCACCGCCATCGACAGGGCACCAGCGGCAATGGTGAACACCTTGTAGGGAATCGGCGAAAAGCCGGCGATGAAGATCGCCCAGAAACCCCATTCATCAAACCAGGTTATCGCCCTTTGATAGGTCGGCCAGTAGTGCGACTCGCGCAGCCAGGGTTCGATGGCGTCGAAAGCAAAGTAGCCGATGGCGTAACCGAGCAGGCCGCCAGCCACCGAGGCAAGCGTCGTGATCAAGGCAAACCACCAGGCCCGCCGCGGGTTGGCGAGGCTCATCGGCGCGAGCATCACATCCGGCGGCACCGGAAAGAACGACGATTCCGCGAAGCTCATGCCGCTCAGATACCAGTGGGCATGACGATGCCGCGACCAAACCATGGCGCGCGAATAAAGGGGAGAAAACAGCTTCACGACTCAGCCACCACGCACCATGGACATGACGCTGCCCATGTCGAGTGTCGCCGCCCGCTGCTGGATTTGCGGCAGGTATTGGGCCTGCATCTGCTTGGCCGGGCCGAGCAGATTCTGAAAGCTGTCGCGCAGTACCGCCGTACTCATGACCCGCCCGCCGGCGTAGTAGCGCTTGGCGAGTTGACCCAGCGCGTAGGTGGTGGCAAAGGAGAAGGCCATCCCTGTGGCGGCCTTCCCCACCTTGCCGAAGGTCTTGCCCGCAGCCTTGCCGAGCAGCCCGCCGAGGAGTTTGCGACCGAACTGTTCGAGATACTGCGAGGTCAGTCCCACCCCGGCAGCGGCGATGAATTCCTTGATGTGCCCCTGGTCGAGATCGACTCCATGCGCCTTGCCGACGGCGTAGACCATCCTGATCTGCAGCGGAATGATGGCCATCGATGCCCAGGACTGCGGCAGCAGTTCCAGGGCGCCATTGAGCAGCGCGTAGTTGAGGATGGACTTGTCCAGCTGCGCTTCGGCGACGTTCGGCTGCGCCACCACCGGGCCGGGCGCGGCGACGGAAACGGCAGCGGCCACCTCGGGCGCAGCAGCTTCGGACAGGGCGACCACCCCCTCGGCTTCACCCTCGAAGGCGGCGGCCTCCTCTGCATCGAGCTTGAGCCGCGATTTCAGTTCGTCCAGAAAACGCTGCTCGATGTCGCTCTGCCGCCCGTCCGCGTCGCACACGCAAACCGCCATTTCATACGCCAACTGACGCAAGCCGGGCTCGCCCAGCGCGGCAGCCGCCGTCTGCAGCGTTACCCGCTTGAGCAGCACGTCCTGATAGAGCCGGGCGAGGTCGGGCGCGCCGGCTTCAGCGGCAAGGGAGTCGGCGATGCGGCGTATTTCCTCACGCTCACGGTCATGCTTGGCGCCGTCGACAAAGGCGGCATAGAGGGCAATGGCAAGGATGGACTTCTGCTGTTCAGCGTTCATGAGAGGTTTCCCGAGAGCTGGTGCGGGTGACGAAAGGGCGCGCTGGCCACGCTGCGTACGATTTACGCTCGACTCCATGGCGTTGTCGCTCGAGGCGTTGACCGTAGACCTGGCCATCGCCAATCAGGCGCTGCCAGGAGCGGGCCGTATCGCCATTGCCGATCATCTTGCCGCCGGCTGCTCAACTGACTGGACCGGCGTAATGGTCGCGGCCGGCCGCGACTGCGTCAGCAGTGTTTTCAGCTCGCGAATCTCTACCCGCATGGCGCGTAGTTCGGCGTGCAGGTCGACCTCGATGTGTTCGCGGGCATCCGCGACGGCGGCCACGGTTTCCTGGTGCTCCTGCTCGCTGAAGGTCTGCATGGCGTTGACGATGATGGCAATGAACAGGTTGAGCATGGTGAAGGTGGCCACCAGAATGAAGGGCACGAAGAAGGCCCAGGCATAGGGGAAGTTCTCCATCACCGGGCGGGCGATGCCCATCGACCAGCTCTCCAGGGTCATGATCTGGAACAGGGTGTACACCGAGCGACCGAGATGACCGAACCATTCCGGGTAGTCGGCGGCGAACAGATTGGTCGCGATGACCGCAAACACGTAGTAGATGATCGCCAACACCAGGACGATCGATGCCAGTCCGGGAACGGCACCCAGCAGCGCACCGACGACGCGGCGCATGGAGGGCACTGCGGTCAGCAGGCGCAGCACGCGCAGCACGCGCAAGGCCCGCAGCACGGCCAGCTGGCCCGTAGCCGGCAACAGGGCAATGGCAACCACGATGAAGTCGAAAACGCTCCACGGGTCACGCCAGAAACCCCGCCGATGGACGTAGAGACGCAAGGCGATCTCCACCACGAACACCGCCAGGAT
>NZ_JAVTWB010000237.1:0-4523 GCF_032229525.1 Accumulibacter sp.
GCGGGGGAGAAGGGAGATTCGTGAGTCGCGAAGGCGACTTTCACGGTAACGCGAGGTTGGCACCGAGACCGGCGAAAGCCGCCGCGAAACCGCGCCGTAGCCACGATTGAACCGGCGGAGAGTCAATGACTGCCTTGCGGAAGGCATTGGCAAGCAGCCCATAAATGACAAAGATGACAAAGGTCATGGCCATGAAGACAGTGCTCAGAGCGAGCAGGTCTGGTAGCGGTGAGGCGGCGTTCGGCTGAACGAACTGCGGTAGGAAAGCCAGAAAGAAGATCGAGAGCTTGGGGTTCAGGATGTTCAACAGAAAAGCTTTGGCGACCAGGCTCGCTGCGCTGCTGGCCGATGGCGCCGGGTCGACAGTGAAGGCCGCCTTGTCTCGCCAGGTGACATAGGCGAGATAGAACAGGTAGGCAACCCCGGCCAGCTTGAGCGCCTGAAACGCGACCGCGCTGGTGTGCAGGAGTGCCGCCAGGCCGAGCACCGTCGCCAGCAGGTGGGGAAGAATGCCGGCGGTACAGCCGAGTGCGGCAAAGATGCTGGCTCTCGTGCCCTGGATGAGGCCTGTGGAGACCGTGAATACGACGCCGGTACCGGGTAGGAGAACGACGATCAGCGAGGTGAGCAGGAAGTCAAGCGTGATCATGGTTTGCTCCTGGTGGAGTTATGGCGACGAGGGCCATGAGGGCTGGTGTTGGCGTTCAGCTCGCGGCTTGCGAGTACAGCCGTGCTGGTGGGCGAGTGGTCGCGTGCAGCACCGGCAATACGCCGCACATGGCTCGCGATGCCGAATCACCGTGGCGCCTCGATCGTGTAGAAAGCGTAGTCATGCATGACGCCGTTCGCTTCGACACCTGCTTCATGCGAAAGCTTGCCGCCGATATTCTCCATCGCCTTGCGCGAACGCCAATTGCTGCTACCAATGTGGAACCAGACGGCTTTCGCTCGCAGAAAGGCATGGTCGAGCATCAGTTGCTTCATTTCCCGGTTGGTGGCGCCGCCCCAATGACTCCTGGCCAGGAAGGTATAGCCAATGGTCACCTCCTGCGCGTCGGGATTCCAGTCGTAGTAGCGGGACGAACCGATCACCGTGTCCGAAGGCTTGTCGATTACCACCAGCGCGCCACCAGACGCCAGGGCGCTGGCAAAGAACCCTGCAAAGACCGCTCGCTGATAGCGCAAGGGCTCGGGATGCTGCTCCCAGATCATGGGATCGGAAGCGGCTGCGTATAGTGGCTCGAAATCGTCGGCCAGCAATGGACGAAGCAAGATCGTTTCTCCAATCAGCGTTGGCTGAAGATCAAGGTCATGCGTTGCGTTCATCCGTGCTCTCCGTTGCCCGGGGTTGCCGCATGAGGTGAGTCAAGAAGGAGCCGGGCTCGGGCCCGGCTCCGGCTGGCGCTAGTGGCGTTACTTGCTGGCGCGATGATAACAGCGTCGCGCGGTGTGTCTGGCGGGGCGAGAAACAGCGGCGGCGTTGGCCTGGCTGCCGGTCGCCTGAAGGCCTTCCGGCTTCGACTGCTTCACCTTGCACTTCCTTGCGCAGGAGACTTGTCCAGCAGCAGCGCCAGGGCGCTGTCGGCCAGTTGGTCTACCGAAAGTCTTCCGTCCGGGCGATACCAGTGCTTGGACCAGTTGAGCATGCCGAACAGCATCAGCCGCACGGGGGCAGCGGCGGAAGCGATCTTGCCGGCTCGCGCCAGTTCGTCGAGCGTCGCCTGCCACGGCACTTGATAGCGGTCGAAGGCGGCGGCGATTTCGGCGCGGGCGGCAGCGTCGAGGGCGCGGGTTTCGCCGAGCAGCATCGGCGACGGGCACTCACCCTCCAGCAGCGTGCCGAGGTGGGTGCCTACCAGCACGCGTAGCCGCTGCTCGGGATCGGCGATGCCGTCGATCGCCGCCAGCAGGCGTTCGTAGCCGGCGTCGAGGCCCTCGACCATCGCCGCTTTCAATAGCTCCTGCTTGCTGCGGAAGTGGTAGAAGGGGCTGCCCGAGCGCATGCCGACGGCCTCGGCGATGTCGCGCGTGGTGGTGGCGTCGAAACCTTTTTCGACGAACAGTCTGGCGGCGGCGCGCAGCAATTCGGCGCGGCGGTTGGGTTCCAGCCCGTTCTCTACTTTTCGTCGCGGCATCGGCTCAAGCCCGCGCACAGCGGCGCCGAGAGCGCGCAGCGGCTGGCAGTGGATGGTGTAGGTAAATGGTGATCACAGCGCTGCCGCCACACGCGTGCCCTGGTCGATCGCGCGTTTGGCGTCGAGTTCGGCGGCGACGTCGGCGCCACCGATCAGTGTCACCGGGATGCCGGCAGCCTGTAGTGGTGCGAGTAGTTCGCGGCGGGATTCCTGGCCGGCGCAGACGACGATGGTGTCTACCGGCAGCGTCTGCGCTTCGCCATTGACGGTAAGGTGCAGGCCGGCGTCGTCGATGCGCTCGTAATTGACCCCGCCGATCATCTGTACGCCGCGCTTCTTGAGCAGGGTGCGGCGAATCCAGCCGGTGGTCTTGGCGAGGCCGTCGCCGACCTTGGACGACTTGCGCTGCAGCAGAAAGACCTGGCGTGGTGCCGTTTCGTCTACCGGCGGCTTGAGGCCTCCGCGATGGGCATAGCTCGGGTCGATACCCCATTCGTCATTGAAACGTTCGGCCTCGCTCCTGTCGTCGTGCGCGTGTGTCAGGAACTCGCCGATGTCGAAGCCGATGCCGCCGGCGCCGATGATCGCCACGCGCTTGCCGGCGACTTTGCGGCCTTCGACGATGTCCACGTAGTTCGCTACCTTGTCGCTGTCGATGCCCGGGATGGCCGGTTGGCGCGGGGTGATGCCGGTGGCCAGCACGACATGGTCGAAGCCGCCGGCCTTGAGCGACTCGGTATCGACGCGCTGCTTGAGCTTCAGCGTCACGCCGGTGGTTTCGATGCGGCGGCCGAAGTAGCGCAGGGTTTCGGCGAAGTCCTCCTTGCCGGGAATCCGCTTGGCGATGTTGAACTGGCCGCCGATCTGGTCGGCGGCATCGAACAGGGTCACCGCGTGGCCGCGCTCGGCGGCGGTGGTGGCGCAGGCCATGCCCGCCGGCCCGGCGCCGACGACTGCTATCTTCTTGCGCTCAACCGCTTTTTCGATGGTCAGCTCGGTCTCGTGGCAGGCCCGCGGATTGACCAGGCAGGAGCTCAGCTTGCCGTTGAAGATATGGTCCAGACAGGCCTGGTTGCAGGCGATGCAGGTGTTGATCTCGTCGCTCCTGTTGGCAGCCGCCTTGCTGACGAAGTCGGCGTCGGCGAGGAAAGGACGGGCCATCGAGACCATGTCGGCGCTGCCTGAAGCCAGCACTTCTTCGGCGACTTCGGGTGTGTTGATGCGGTTGGTGGTGATCAGCGGAATATTCACCGCACCCTTCAGGCGTTTGGTGACCCAGGCGAAAGCGGCGCGCGGCACCATCGTGGCGATGGTCGGAATGCGCGCCTCGTGCCAGCCGATGCCGGTATTGATCAGCGTCGCGCCCGCCGCCTCGATCGCCTTGGCGAGTGCGACCACTTCCTCCCAGCTGCTGCCGCCCTCGACCAGGTCGAGCATCGACAGGCGAAAAATGATGATGAAGTTCGGGCCAACCTTCTCACGCGTTGCGCGCACCGTGTCGACCGCGAAGCGGATGCGGTTCTCGAACGAGCCGCCCCACTGGTCGCTGCGCTGGTTGGTCTGCTGGGCGACGAACTGGTTGATCAGGTAACCCTCTGAGCCCATGATCTCGACGCCGTCGTAGCCGGCCTGCTGTGCCAGTTGCGCACAGCGTGCGTAGTCGCTGATCGTCTTGCGGATGCCCCACTGGGTCAGCGCGCGCGGCGTGAAGCGGTTGATCGGCGCGCGCAGCTTCGACGGTGCGACGATCAGCGGGTGGTAACCATAGCGGCCGGTATGCAGGATCTGCAGCGCGATCTTGCCGCCGGCGGCATGCACCGCCGCGGTGATCAGGCGGTGCTTGCGCACCTGCCAGGGAAAACTGAGCTGCGAACCGAAGTGGTAGACCCGGCCGGCCAGGTTGGGCGAAAAGCCGCCAGTGACGATCAGCCCGGCGCCGCCCCGGGCGCGCTCGGCGTAGAAGGCGGCCATGCGCTCGAAGCCGTTCTTTACTTCCTCCAGCCCGGTGTGCATCGACCCCATCAACGTGCGGTTCCTGAGCGTCGTGAAGCCCAGGTCGAGCGGGGCGAGCAGCTGCGGGTAGGGGAGAGGCGGTGTGGGAGGCGCGACAGTGCCAGTGCTCTGGTTCATGAAGTGGGTTCCGAAAGAGTGCAAGAGTTCTTTAAGAAAGCAAGCGCTTGGTCATTGTTCCGGAAGCAAGGGAAGATTGCAAGCAACGAGCAAAAGTGGCGCTCGTGCAGTGGCTCTTTTCGTTCGGCTGGAAACGCATCAAGACGACCGGGAATTGCCCTGGCGCAGCAGAGCGCGCATTGGCATAGGCATGTGCAGGTCGCTACGACCGCTACAGCCAGCTTGATGTGCTTGATTTGCCGCTTTCCGAAATGAGCC
>NZ_JAVTWB010000238.1:0-4484 GCF_032229525.1 Accumulibacter sp.
CACGCACCCGCTCCGGTGATGGTACTCATGCCGACACTTGACGCCCGCGACGCATGGAAAGCTCAGAAGCTCAACCCGCTGCTGCTGGAGACGCCTGTTATCCGCGACTTGCTCGGCGGCCAGCGCTCGCGTGATTCTGCTAACTCCAAAGACATGATCGACTTCCCAGGCGGCGTCTTGTTTTTGTCCGGAGGCAACTCGCCCAACAGCTACGCACAGCGCTCCGTCCGCTACCTCATCATGGACGACCTTGACCGCTTTCCCGGAGAGGTTGGCGAGGAAGGCGACCCGGTATCCCTTGCGAAAGGACGCACCAAGTCATTTGCCCGCCCGAAGCGGCTCTATATAAGCACTCCGACCGTGAAAGACGAAAGCCTGATCGAGCGCGGCTATCTGGAGTCGGACCAGCGGCGCTATTTTGTGCCGTGTCCGCGATGCGGAGAGATTCAGGCGCTCGAATGGGGCGGCAGCGACGCGGCGCACGGCATCAAATGGCGAGGCGAAGGCGAAAACCTCGAAGCGTATTATGTGTGCATCGCCTGCAATGGCGAAATCTACGAACACAACAAGCCGGCGATGCTTTCAGCGGGCCGTTGGATATCCGGAAACCCGGAGCGCAGCACGCGGGGCTATCACATCAGCGCCCTCTATGCCCCAATTGGCCTCGGTCCATCATGGTCTGATCTAGTCAAGGAGTGGCTGACCGCAGTCAAATCAACATCAACGCTGCGGACATTCGTCAATACCCACCTTGGCGAAGTCTGGGAAGAACGTGGCGATCAGATAGACGCTACCGGCCTGATAACCAGGCTCGAAGAATACGACGAAAAGCCAAAAGCGCTTGCCCGCACCGCAGGCGTCGACGTACAGAAGGACCGGATTGAGGTCACCGTGGTCGATTGGGGAGACGGCGAAGAGGCGTGGACCATGGATCACATCATCATTCCCGGCGACACGGCACAGCCTGACGTGTGGATGCAACTCGACGGAGAATTGCGGTTCTGGGCGCCGGAAGTTGTCGCAATAGACAGCGGCTACAACACCAGCATGGTTTACGCCTTCTGCGAGCCGCGCCGATGGGCCGTAGCAGTCAAGGGTCGGGCCGGGCCGAACGTGCCGATTGTTGAAAATGAGAAAGCCCGTCGCCAGCGCCTGCGCGGACAGATCAAGCGGGGATTGACGGTGCATCTAATCGGCGACGATCAGGCAAAGGCGCTGATCTACAGCCGCCTGAAGATCATCACGCCCGGACCGGCGTATATACACTTCCCGAGCGATGCCAGCTTTGATGACGAATACTTCGCACAGCTCACCGCAGAAAAGCTGGTGACGAAGATGCGTGGCACCCGCCCCTACGCCGAGTGGGTGCAGACGCGCCCACGCAACGAAGCCTTGGACTGTTGGAAATACGCTCTGGCAGCCCTACGCCTGTCAGGAATCAACCTCGAATTGCGGGCTGCTGCAACTGTTTCAGAATCCGCGAGCGGCAAGAATTCGCCATCCGTACCGACAAACCTGCTCGCGTCCCGTGCGGCAGAACTCAATGAAAGGATTCGCGCCCGTGCAAGAAGATGACTTTATCGTGTCCGTTATCGACACTGTTTCGGAACACGTGACAATCCCCAAGCCCAAGCGCGCCGATATCGACAGATCACTGCGCCTGAATTGGGGTGGCATGCCAGTGTACATTGCCGTGCGCTCGCCGATGTTGCGAAAAGAAATCCGGGAGGCCGTTGGAACATACGAGGAAATCGCCAAGCGTTTCAGCGTCAACAAAACGACTGTCTGGCGAATCCGTAAAGGTCGATAGTTGCAATTCTTCGTGTATTTGCAATCGCCACATTGGCCACAATCACGACGGGCAGTACCTGGCGCATCGGAATAACGGGAAACAATGGCATATACCACGACACAGCTCGCGGCGATTGAGGCTGCAATCGCGACGGGTGAATTAACCGTCGAAATAGATAACCGGCGCGTCACCTATCGCTCTATCAGCGATTTGCTAAAGGCCAAGCGCGAAATAGAAGCCGGCTTGATTGCCGCTGCGACGATCGCGACGCCGGTCACACAGAGCTATGTTCAGCGGGTGCGGAATTGAACGCACTCGACAAACTGATCACCCTGTTCAGCCCGGAAGCCGGGTTGAAACGCCAGGTTGCCCGTGCTGCGATACAGCGCGCCGGCGCCCGTGCTGCGGACTCGCTGAACCTTCGAGCCTACGAAGGCGCGAAGACTGGCCGACGCACCGGAGGCTGGATCACCGGAGCCACGAGCGCGGATGCCGAAGTCGCTAGCAGCGCTGTCAAGCTGCGGGATCGCACCCGCTCACTGTGCCGGGACAACCCATACGCCAGCCGCGCCCGTGATGTGTACGTCGCGAATGTGGTTGGCACGGGAATCACCGTCAAGGCTGGCAGCGCGAAGGAAGCATTCGAGCAGTGGACCACAGAATGCGACGCCGATGGCATGCTGGACTTCTACGGCCTACAGGCCCTCGTTATGCGCTGCGTTTTCGAGTCTGGCGAATGCCTGATTCGCTACCGGGAACGCCGGCCAGAAGATGGGCTACTTGTCCCGCTGCAATTGCAGGTGCTTGAGCCGGACTATCTCGACGCCACCAAGACGGGAGCCGTCAACGGCGGCGGCTGGTTGATATCTGGGATTGAATACAACGCCATCGGCCAGCGCGTTGCCTATCACCTCCACAACCAGCACCCTGGCGACGTGGCGAACAGATCGAAGCCGCTGGAATCGAAACGGATCCCGGCCGATCAGGTATTGCATATCTTCGAGCGGTTGCGCCCCGGACAGTCTCGCGGCGTGCCGCGAATGTCCAGCATCCTGCTCAAGATGCGGGACCTTGACGACTACGAAGAGGCCGAGCTAGTCCGCAAGGGAATCGAGTCTTGTTTCTCGGCGATTGTCACCACCGAAGACAATGGCGTCAGCCTCTCCGAAGGCACAACTGATATCAACGGGAACAGGATCGAAACGCTTGGGGCTGGGCTGATCCAGTATCTCAAGCCAGGGCAGGATATCCGCTTCGGTGCGCCGGCCAATGGCGGCGATTACGGCGCATATACCAAGACGCAGCTACGGGCGATTGCTTCGGGCATCGGGATCACTTACGAGCAAATGACTGGCGATCTGTCGGACGTGAATTACTCCTCAATTCGCGCCGGCCTCGTTGAATTTTACAAGACGGTCGACATGCTCCAGTGGCATGTGCTGGTCCCGATGATGTTGGCGCCGATCTGGAAACGCTGGGCAGAGACTGCATTCGCCGTCAAGGCTATCCGCACCCCTGCGCCGGCCATGGCCAAGTGGACTCCCCCGCGTCGGCAGTGGGTTGACCCGCTCAAAGACGTCAACGCGGCGCGTGCGGAAATTTCTGCTGGCATCACCAGCATTTCCGAAACCATCCGCGCTAGGGGCGAAGATCCTGACAAAATCTTCGCCGAGATTGCCGACGAGCGGAAACATCTTGAAACGCTCGGGATAACAGTCGACGTCATCGCCGTGCCGCCAGTCTCACCCGTTGATACTGCCGACGCCAGCGCCGACACGCAGGCCAACGGCAAAGCGCTTGCCGAGATTGAACACCAGCGTGAAATCGCCGAAATCATGCAACGCCATCAAGAGCAGAACTCGGCGCGGCTTGAGGCGGGCGTATCGGCAATTGCTGCGGCGGTGCGTGAGCAACCCTCCCACGTCATCAATGTGGCGGCCCCGATTGTCAATGTCGCACCGGCAGATGTTCGCGTCGACAACATCATCCCGGAGCAGCCCGCCCCGGTTGTCAATGTCGCCGCGCCTGCGGTACGAGTCGATAACCACGCCCCGGCCAATCCTGCTCCGGTCGTCAATGTCGCACAGCCGAATATCACCGTCGAAAATACCGTGATGCCGGCATCTGTCGAATTGACGCTCCCGGCACGCAAGACGGAAACAACCATCATTCGCGACAAGGCAGGAAACATTGCCCACGCCACCCAGATCGAAGAAGACGCCTAAAAAGGAAACCCAATGGCCGCAACAGTACAGCTAGTCGAAAAAAACGGAGCCGGTGGAACACAGACGGACAAGACGAGCGGGAATATCAGATTCAAGAATGCCGACAACAGCACCGTCGACACAAGCAATCCCATGGTGAAACCAGGCGCCGGCGTCGACTACTCGTTCGAGAAGTGGCTGCGAATGAACGTGTCTGGCGGCACCTACACAGAGATCACCAACGTCAAGGTCTATATGGACGGCGCGAATGGGCTTGGAACTGGCGTTACACTCTATGCCAAAGCAGTCACCGCCTATGCCACGCCGGCAGAAGCCACCGCGACGGCGGGCTATGCCGACGCATTCACGTACACCAGCGGATCCCCGCTTACCCTCGGTGCCGGCCCCTACACCAGCACCGGCGAGAAGGCTGATCACTGCGTCATGATGCTGACGGTAGGGACGACCGCATCTGGTGGAATCACGCC
>NZ_JAVTWB010000239.1:0-15568 GCF_032229525.1 Accumulibacter sp.
TCCTGGCCGGGTCGAGACAGTGCAGGCATCAAGTTGCTTGCCGAATTCCGGACATTCAGCCGCGTCAGGGAACGCCTTGGCTATTCAAATTGGATGACCACCTCGGCCGGCAGGTTGTGGCCGAGAGGGTGAGTTCGGCCCGCTTCTCGTAAACTGACTGTGACGACAAGTTGCGAGCAGGCCCAGCAGCCTCCGGCCTGCCCCCTCCAAAACTTGGCCGTAAGCGCACCATTAACCTACCCTGCGCGATAAGACCAGTCTTTACACCAGCCAGACCCAAACAATTGCCAGTGTTGTCAACGTGACCGGAACGCCGACTCTGGCGTGCTCGCGCCAGCCGATGTCGATGCCGTGCTTCTTGGCAAGATCGACGACAATCAGATTGGCGATGGAACCGACCAACAGCAGATTGCCTGCAAAGGTGCTGACCAGCGCCAACATCATGCCGGCTTCGAAGCCGGACAAGTGCGGCATCAGAAGCATCACGGCTGGTACGTTGGAAACCAGGTTGGAAAGTGCGAGCCCGACCACGAATAACGGGCCGGGATCGGCCAGGATAACGCCCTGTGCGGCAAACCAGCCCACCGCCTGCGCCGCCAGGCCCGTACTGTCAAAGGCATGATTGACGACGAACAGGCCAATGAACAGCACCAGCAACTCCCAGTCGATGAAGCCCATCACATGTGAAGAGTGAAAGCGTCGGCTCAATAGCAGCACGCCCGCCCCCACCAGAGCAGCCACCTCGCGAGGCCAGTCGGTGAACAGGAAAATCACCATCAATGCCGTGGCGACGGTCAGACCCTTCATGGTTTGCCAGCGGTCAAAACTTGGCGCATTGTCCGGCGTCAGCCCGGCTGCTTGAGCAACCGGCTGGGTAACGTGCTTAGTCCGTTGCGTCCAAGCCAGACCGGCCCACAGCGCGATCAGGCTCATGACTACCGGAAAAAGTGCGTAGCGCGAGTAAGCGGAAAAAGGCAGTTGCATGGTCGAGCCGATCAGCATGTTCTGCGGGTTCCCGATCAATGTTGCCGCCGAGCCGATATTTGCCGCACAGGCCAGCCCGATGAGAAAGGGTAGCGGGTTGAAACCGCGTTGCAGGCAAATCCGCGCCACTACCGGTGTCATGGCCAGGCAAACGATGTCATTCGAGAACACCGCCGAGAGTGCTGCGGCCACGCCCAGCAAAGCGCCAAGCAATCCATTGGATGACAGGGGAAGTTCCACCACGCGACGTGTCACGGCCGTATAAAAGCCGCCAAGCCGCATCTGCGCCGAAACCACCATGAAAGCGAACAGCAACAAGACGGTTGGCAAATCCACCGTCTGCGCTGCCTGTGCCGTATTCATGGCGCCAATGCCAATGACGCCGATGGCCCCCAGCAAGGCTACGCCAGAACGGTCGAGCTTGAGCCGCGGCAGGCCACCGAGAAACATGCCGACATAGACGATGGTGAAGATGGTGACGATTCCCCAGTCGATAGCATCGTGGCTTGGCAGGTTGGCGGGCATCATGGACTGAACTGGTTTGCGAGGTGCCTATGATGCCGTGTCCGGTGGCGCATGCGAAGGAATCCAGCACATCAGCCTGAAAGAGAACAATCAAACTCCGATCAACAACCAAGGAGTCTGAAATGGGATCCACTCAACATCGGGATCCCTGGAACAAAGGCAAGCTGGTCGGCCAGAAGCCGCCCCGCAAGCCCAAGGACATCTGGGCCGTGCCTACCGACGGTCGGGCGGCGGCGATACCATCCGACCGCTTTCTGGCAGGATGCTCGATACGTGCTTGCGGCCAGGAGTGGATCTGGTGTGTAAGTTCGCCAGACTGAGAAGCTGCCGTTAAGCGTACCGGCCGTTGAAGGGCTGCTTATCGACGTATTCCTGACCAAGTCAGCTAGCCTCTCGAATGACCGCTCGGGCCGATCACGAGGCGAACGCCTTGACGGCGTCAGCGGCAGGTCACGTAGTTGAGCCGTCGTTGAACTGACCGCCTCGACCGGAAAGTCAACGGCCGTTGATGACCGAGAGCAGGCGCAGGTAGGGAATCCGGCCAGTCGTTCGCTATCGCCGAGACGGCCGCGATCAATGCGGTTCAGCCTGCGACGGCACCCTTCGCAGGCCTTATTGCACTGTCGCGCCAGATCAACCACTGGACAGCTGGCGTAGCTGGAGCAGCCTGCTCAACATTACTTGCTCACCGTCACCTTGCCGACCATCCCGGCTTCCATGTGCCCCGGGACGAGGCAGGCGAAATCGACGCTGCTCGGCTGGTCGAATTTCCAGATCAGGCCGCCTCGCTGGCCCGGCTTGAGGGTGATCATGTTGGGTTCTTCGTGTTCCATGGTCGGGAAGCTGCGCATCAATTCGGCGTGTTCCATGAGCTCGGCCATCGCTCCTATGACCATTTCATGCGGCACCTTGCCGACATTTTTCACAACGAAGCGAACAGTTTCGCCGGCCTTGACGGTGACCTTGTCGGGAACGAAGCGCATCGAGTCGTCCATGCTCACTTCGACGGTGCGCGTCACGTCGGCTGCTTTCCCGGCTTGGCCGACCGCACTCGCCTGCGGGTCGCCGTGCATCGCATGACCGCCCTGGTGGTTGCCGGCCGCCAGCACCAAAGCGGGAGCAAGGCTCATGAGAATGATGGTGATTGGTTTTTTCATGGTCAGTGGTTTGTTTCGTGCTTGTCGCCATGCGTAGCGAAACGACGCTCTCCACCACCGGAAGAACCCGAGCGAAACGATCAAGGCTGTGCGGAGCTTGGCGAAGCGGCCCTGTCGCGAAGATGGCCGCAGCATTACAAGAGTGGAGGTTTTCAAGCTCGCTCAGTCGGCAATGGCGGCGTCAGCTTGAAGCGGCCAACCGCCATCGCGTCCCAAGCCGACGCCGCTACGCGGCGATCAACAAGGCCCTGCCAGCCGAAACCACCCGGCGCGAGTTGCCGACGCGTCCCGCCTGGCTTGGTCGACGACGGCGAATGGCCTTATCGAATACCTGCCCGGCGCTGCTCGAGCCGCACATAGGCGGTGATCTGTGCCACGTCGTCGGGGGTCAGGCCGGGGACTGGCGCCATGTCGCCAAACTTCCAGTGGTGCGCGCGCGAGCCATTCTTTACCGCCAACTGGAATGCGGCGTCACCGTGATGCGAGGGCTCGTAGATCTTGCTCAGCAGCGGCGGTCCCTTGTCGCTGCCTTGCAGATTGGCGCCATGGCAAGAAGCGCAGCTTTTCTCGAACAGGGCCTTGCCGGCTGCCGGGTTGGGCATCAGCCCGGGGCTCGGCTGCGGCACCTGAATGTTTTGCGCCGCGACGGGCAGGCTGATTGCGACCGCGACGATCGCCACCGCCAGCAGGCAAAGCTGTAGGCGGCTGTGGCGATCGTTGGCGGATATCGCCTGGGTTCGACTGAACGTCTTGTTCACTTATGCTTTTCCTCCATGCTCGTGATGGCTCCAGCTCCCGGTGGCGGTGCCGAACAGCACGAGTGTGGTGTCGACTTGGCGTGCGCTTCGGCGTTGGCTTTTCGCCAATCACGAAAGCTGGCCAGGAGTCGTTTCAGCCAGGAAATCATCTACCTTACTTCCCCTGACTGCCGTGCATTCCGGGCATCATCGGCATCCCTTGCTGCCCCTGCATGCCCATGTTGCCCCGTCCGCCGCCCATCGGACAGTCGGCGCCGAAGTCTTTCATCATCGCTTGCATGTCGTCCATTTGTGCCGCCATCATCGGCATGCGCGCTTCGCTTTCGGTATTCTGCATGGCTTGCATACGCGCCTGCATGGTCTGCATTCGAGCCTGCATCTGATCGTGCTGTGGATTCACCGGTGCAGTTTTTTCGACAGCAAGCAAGGCGACCGGTGCGCTCAGCGCGGTGGCCAAGGAGATCATAAGAAGCTTGCGGGATAAAGGTTTCATGGCCATTCCTCTGGGTGGTGAGTGGTTCGTCGCTGACGGGATGCAACGTCGCCCAGTATCGACGATCGACACCGACGGCAAGGTGACTCAAGAATGACGTTTCTGTCATCTGCGTCTTGCTTGGCCGACCGCCACTGGCACGACGCGCGCGTGCTCGGTGGCGTTCCGGGGCAACGGCCGCCTGCCAGTCCGGGCATCCCGGCAATGCAGGAAAGACGGGAAATACCGGCGTTGATGGTGATGATTGGATACAATCCCGCTAGGCCTTGACCGTCTCCGGGCACTCGCCCCCGGGCGCGCCGCCGCTGCGATCGGGACGGCACTTGCTAGCCGCTGATTTTTCCCTTGCTCGGGCAGTGCCGGCGCCGAATCATGAAGAAAGCCTGTTGAAATGAAACGCCATCAAACGCTGCAAGACCTTTCGCGCGAGCACCATACGGCCCTCAAGCTGGCGCTCGCCGCCCGACGTGCGGCGACCTCGGGCAGTCCGCGCGAGATTCTGGCGTCGGCGACCGCCTGTGCCGAGGTTTTTGCCAGCCATCTCGAGCCGCACTTCGTCGTCGAGGAAACCATGCTCCTGCCGGCCATGGCGCAGGCTGGCGAAGGCGCACTGGTCGAGCGCACGCTGAACGAGCACCTGGCCCTGCGGCAACTGGTCAGTCAGTTGGCGGTCGGCGATGCGGCAACGCTGCTGAATTTCGCCGACCTACTCTCGGCGCACGTACGCTTCGAGGAACGCGAGCTGTTCGAAGTCGCTCAGGCCAGCCTTGAACACTAGCCGTATTCCCGTTCCCGTCCCCGGCTCTCGCCTGACGTGCTGCGATCCACGCCGGCTCGAGACGCCGTGCACGGCCTGCGGCCGCCGATGCGGTAAGGAGGCTCGCTGGCCGCTGGTTGTTTCCCCGAGGGGACGCTGATGGCAACGCTTCTTATCGTCGATGACACGCCCGAGAACCTGTCGGTACTGAGCGGCCTGCTCAGCCCGCAGCATCGGGTTCGTGCCGTCAATTCGGGGCAACGGGCCTTGCAGGCCGCCATCACGGAACCGCGGCCGGACCTGATTCTGCTTGATGTGATGATGCCGGACATGGATGGCTACGAGGTTCTCGGCCACCTGCAGGCAAACCCGGCCACTGCCGACATACCGGTGATTTTCGTCACCGCTCTCGAGAACAGCGGTGACGAGGAGCGTGGTCTGGCGCTGGGTGCGGTGGACTACATCACCAAGCCCATCAGACCGCCAATCGTCATCGCACGAATCAAGTCGCACCTCGAGCTGAAAGCGGCCCGCGACCTGCTGCAAGACAACAACCTCAGTCTTCGGCAAGAGGTTACCCGCCGGATGGTGGACAACCAGCTGATTCAGGACGTCAGCATCCGCGCCCTGGCCCGTCTCGCCGAGATCCGCGATCCCGAGACCGGCAACCACCTGCGCCGCACGCAGGGCTACGTCCGCACGCTGGCCGCGGAGCTCTGCTCCTACCCACGTTTTGCCGCCTTCCTGACACCCCACAACATCGACATACTGTTCAAGTCGGCGCCATTGCACGACATCGGCAAAGTCGGCATTCCAGACCATATCCTGCTCAAGCCAGGCAAACTGACGCCGGACGAGTGGGTGATCATGAAGACGCACAGCCGTCTGGGCTATCTGGCCATTGAACAGGCCGAACAGGACGCCGAACGAACCATCGATTTTCTCGGCATGGCCAAGGAGATCGCGCACTATCACCATGAAAAATGGGATGGTTCAGGCTATCCCGAAGGCCTGGCTGGAGACGCCATTCCGATTTCAGCGCGCCTGATGGCTCTGGCCGACGTCTTCGACGCGCTGATCGTTCGGCGGGTCTATAAGGAAGGCTTCCCTCTCAGGACAGCGCTGAAGATCATCCGCGAAGGCCGTGGCAGCCACTTCGATCCGGACGTGGTGGACGCGTTTTTTGCCCGCCAGGATGAAATCCTCGCTATCGCGCAAAGGCACGCCAACGGCGACTTCGGCCCGGCGACAGACGCAGCAAGCTGAAAGCGATGATGCGCCGCTCTTTCCCGAACCCCTGTTGCGGGCTGCCAGCCTGCGACGCCCCGCCGGGCGGTCAATGAGTCCATCGGGCTCCCAGCAGCCGCTGGTGAAATCGCTGACGCGGCTGGCGGGCAGCCTGGCGCTGGTGGTCGCGCTGCTTCCTGTCGCTCTCTACGCGCTTCATGTTCGTAGCACCATCATCAACCATCTCGACGAGTCGTTGCGCTCTCAAGGGCACATCCTCGAGGAGTTCATCGCCACCCAGCCGCAGCAGTGGGATCGGGCTTCCGATCGCATGCAGAGCTTGCTTGAACGCCACAGCTCCGCTGTCGCTCGCTATCAGGTATTGAACAAGGCCGACGAAGTGCTGATTGAGTCGGCAGCGACCGACAACCCGGCGCCAGAGCTGTCCCGCAGTTGGCCCTTGCATCATCTCGGTGAACAGGTGGGCCGCCTGACCATCAGCAGGGCGATCAGCACGGAGTTGCTGACCGCCCTGATCGTGCTTGCCGGCAGCCTGGCCATCGCCTGGCTGATCTGGAGCCCGCTGCGGCGCCTGCCCTTGCGCGCCCTGGCCGACGCCGAAGCGGCGCTGCTGGCGCGTGATCAAACCCAGCGAGCCCTGCTCGACAACTTTCCGCTCATGGTCTGGCTGAAGGACACCGAGAGCCGTTTCCTGATCGTCAACTCCCGCTTCGCCGAGGCCTTCGAACAGCCATCGGTGGAGTCCCTGCTCGGCAAGACTGACCTCGACATTACCAGCGCCGAACGGGCCGAGGCTTACCGGGCCGATGACCGGGCTGTCCTCGCCAGCGGCCAGCCAAGGCGGGTCGAGGAATGGATTGAGAGTGCGGGGGAACGCCGCTGCTTCGAGATCTACAAGTCACCCGTCTCACTCGGCGGGAAGCTTATGGGCACCGTCGGCTACGCCCGAGACATCACCGAAAACAAGCTCGCAGCGGACGCACTGCGCGAATCCGAGGAACGATTTCGCACGGTGCTGGACAACGTGGACTCGATCGCTCTGCAAGGCTACCTCGCTGATGGCACAACGCGTTTCTGGAATCCCGCCTCGGAAAAGCTGTACGGTTACTCCGCCGAAGAAGCGATCGGCAGGAATCTCATTGATCTGATCATTCCACCGGAAATGCGCGACGACGTCCGGCGGTTGATCGACGAGATGCATCGAACGGGTGTCACCGTACCACCCGGTGAGTTGTCGCTGATGCGCAAGGACGGCTCCCGAGTGGCCGTTTTTTCGAGCCACGTTCTGCTGGCGATGCCTGGGCGCCCGGCGGAAATGTTCTGCATCGACGTAGACCTCACGGAAAGCCATCGTGCCGCTGCCGAACTCGAGCAGCACCGCGACCACCTGGAGGAACTGGTCCACTCGCGCACCGGTGAGATTGCCGAGGCCAAGGAGGCTGCCGAGGCGGCCAATCGGGCAAAAAGCACTTTCCTGGCCAACATGAGCCACGAGATTCGCACCCCGATGAACGCCATCATCGGCCTCACCCACCTTCTGCAGCAAGAACTTACCCAACCCAAACAGCGGGTGCAATTGGCAAAAATCGGCGAGGCTGCGCAGCATCTGCTCGGCATCATCGACGACATTCTCGACCTGTCGAAGATCGAGGCGGGGCGGCTGACGCTGGACGTGACCGATTTCTCGCTGCAGCGGGTGATCGACCATACCCTGAGCATGCTTGGCGAGCGTAGCCGGGCCAAGGGTTTGCAGTTGGTGAAGGAGATCGACCCGGCGATACCCGCTCGCCTGCGTGGCGATCCGCTGCGCCTCGGTCAAATCCTGCTCAACTTCGTGACCAACGCGGTCAAGTTCTCCGATGGCGGTCGAATTACCGTTCGCGCACGACTGATCGAGTTGCAGGACAGCGCAGCCAGCCTGCGCCTGGAAGTCGAAGACCACGGGATCGGCATCAGCGGCGTACAGCAGGCGCATCTTTTCCACGCCTTCTCGCAGGCAGACCAATCGACTACCCGCAAATACGGCGGCACCGGTCTCGGCCTGGCCATTTGTAAACGCCTGACAGCGATGATGGGCGGTCAAATAGGCGTCATCAGCGAGCCCGGCGCCGGTAGTACCTTCTGGGTCACCGTTGGTCTCGGCGTGGCGATGGGCAGCGATCCGACGTCAGTGGCGCGGCAGACCGGCGCCCAGCCCATCCTGGCCGGCACGTCTCCAGCGCAGTTTCTCGCCGCCGGCCACCAGGGCGCGCGGGTGCTGCTCGCCGAGGACGACGTTCTGAGCCAGGACGTCGCCCGCGATTTACTGCTGGCAGTCGGGCTGCAGGTCGACGTGGTCGACGATGGACAGCAGGCCGTCGAGCGCCTGCAAGGCGCCGCGCGACAGGCAGGGGGCAACGACTACGCGCTGGTTCTGATGGACATGCAGATGCCGGTGATGGATGGCCTCGAGGCGAGTCGCGTCATCCGCCAGATAGCGGGCCTGGCGTCGCTGCCGATCGTGGCCTTTACCGCCAACGCTTTCGACGACGATCGACAGCGCTGCCTGGCGGCCGGCATGAACGACCACCTGGCCAAGCCGGTGACCCCGACCAGGCTCTATGAAGTATTACACCGATGGCTGCCGACACCCACCGACCTCGCCGGTCTGCCGACAGCGCTGACGCGCGTGCCCGGACTCAATCCCGATGCTGGACTAAGGGCGACCAACGGCCACCTGTCGCTGTACGTCCGCCTGCTGCAGTTGTTCGTCACCCACCATGGCGACGATTCCGGAAAACTGCGCGGCTATCTCGCTGCCGGCGACCAGGCAGCTGCTCGACGGCTGACACACACCCTCAAGGGTGTGGCGGGGACGATCGGTGCCGAGCCACTTCGCGAGCGGGCGCGGGCGGTCGAACTCGCCATCGAGGAGCGGTCACCCGCGACTGTCGTGGCTAGCGCGATCGACGCGCTGGAGGCCACCCTGCTGCCGCTGCTGGCGGCGGTCGACCGCCTCGACCTCGACCAGCAGGCGCCGGCAGAAAACCCACAAGTGCCAGTCAATCGGAAGGCGGTAAGGAAAATTCTGGCGCAACTGGAGTCTCTGCTGGCCGAGGATGATACGCGTGCCTGTGACCTCTGGTACGAATCGGCAGCCTTGATCGAGACAGCACTCGGGCCGACAGCGAAGCGCCTCGGGAGTGCAATCGACAGTTTCGACTTTGGCAAGGCGCTGCAGACACTGCGCCAGGCAGGCCAGGCCGATCGCGGCCGCAAACTGTCACCGTCCGAACCGGGAACGGGGACCTGAGTCCCTCCTCCTCCGTCGGCCTGGTCCCAGCCGCGCAGACCTGGTCAGGACACGGTGCGCGACTCGTCTGGCACCGGCGACACTCAGCCAGTCCCCTCCGACTGAAGGCACCGTAGGGCGTTGGCATCCCCCCCGGTGGCCCGGATACTGCAGTGCACCATCCGAGCCGGCGCGTTTTCCATTAAAATCGTGCCCGCGGCCGACTCGGGCCGCGATCCAGGAGAAAGCTTCATGACCTTGCAGAGCAAGCCCAATACCGACGACGTTCGCATCAGGGAAATCAAGGAACTGGTTCCGCCAGCCCATGTTTTCCGCGAGTTTCCGGTCGGCGTCCGCGCTGCACTGACGACCTACGAAACGCGGCAGAACATCCACCGCATCCTGCACGGCGCCGATAACCGCCTATTGGTGGTGATTGGTCCCTGCTCGATTCACGACGTCGATTCGGCGATTGAATACGCCACACGTTTGCGGAAGGAAGCTCACCGTTTCGAAAACGATCTGCTGATCGTGATGCGCGTTTATTTCGAAAAGCCACGCACAACGGTTGGCTGGAAGGGACTGATCAACGACCCACGTCTCGACAACAGTTTCCGGATCAATGAAGGGCTGCGTCTGGCGCGTGGCCTGCTGCTCCAGATCAACGACATGGGTCTGCCCTGCGCCACCGAGTTCCTCGATACGATCACGCCGCAATACACCGCCGATCTGATTTCCTGGGGCGCCATCGGTGCGCGCACCACCGAGTCGCAGGTCCATCGTGAGCTGGCTTCCGGGCTGTCATGCCCGGTCGGCTTCAAGAACGGGACCGACGGCAACATCCGCATCGCCATCGATGCCATCCGTGCCGCCCAGTCGCCGCATCATTTCCTTTCGGTCACCAAAGCCGGCCATTCGGCGATCGTCTCCACCGCCGGCAACGAGGATTGCCACGTGATTCTTCGTGGCGGCAAGGCGCCGAATCACGATGCCTCGAACGTCGATGCCGCGTGCAAGGAAATCGCCGCCGCCGGACTCGCCGCGCGCCTGATGATCGATGCCTCGCACGCCAACAGCAGCAAACGCTTCAAGCAACAGATCGAAGTTGCCAAGGACACCGCCAGCCAGATCTCCGCCGGCGACGAGCGGATCATCGGCGTGATGATCGAGTCACACCTGATCGAAGGGCGTCAGGATCTCGCCCCGGGACAAACCCTCGAGTACGGCAAGAGCGTTACCGATGCCTGCCTGGGCTGGGAGGATTCGCTGACCGTCCTGGAACTGCTCGCCAAAGGGGTACGCGCGCGCCGTCTGATTGAAGCCGAAGCGTAGGCTCGTAGACTCCCTGGCTGAGCCGATCGAATCGGTTTTGTGAACGACAAAAAGCGGAGCCCCGTTAGCACGGTTGCTCCGCTTGCTGCCACGCCCTGCTGTCCGTAAGCACCCCGCGAGCAAGCTCGCGAGAGCCGATCAGCGCAGCTTGGTTTCCTTGTACATCACATGCTTGCGAGCTTTGGGATCGTATTTCTTGATCTCCATCTTGCCCGGCATGGTGCGCTTGTTCTTGGTCGTGGTGTAGAAGTGGCCGGTACCGGCCGAGGACTCGAGCTTGATCTTGTCACGCATGGTTGCTCTCCTAATCAGAGCTCGCCGCGTGCGCGCAGGTCTGCGAGCACGACGTCGATGCCGTTCTTGTCAATGGTGCGCAAACCGGCGTTCGATACGCGCAAGCGCAACCAGCGGCTTTCGCTCTCGATCCAGAAACGGCGATATTGCAAATTCGGAAGGAAGCGACGCTTCGTTCTGTTGTTGGCGTGGGAAACATTGTTCCCCACCATCGGGCCCTTGCCCGTGACCTGGCAAACTCGCGCCATGATTGTCGCTCCAATTGTCTGTGGGAAGAAAACCCGCAATTCTAGCCCAGCCAGCGGGTCAACTTCAAGCGTTTTGGTCGATCCGTTTTGCTCGGACCGGCTTACAGCAGGCCCCGCTCGGCAAAGGATAGCGGCTGCGATTGCCCGGCGACGATGAAATGATCGAGCACCCGCACCTCGACCAGCGCCAGCACCTGCTTGAGTTCGCTGGTCAGCAACTCGTCGGCGCGCGAGGGCTCGGCTACTCCCGACGGGTGATTGTGCGCCAGCACCACCGCCGCCGCGTTGTGCCGCAGCGCGTGCTTGACGACTTCGCGCGGATAGACGCTGGTCTGCGTCAGCGTGCCGCGAAACAGCTCTTCAGCGGCAATCAGCCGATGCTGCGCATCGAGCCATAGGGCCAGAAAAACCTCGTGCTCCAGCCCGGCAAGATGCAGGCGCAGGTAATCGCGCACCCCCCCGGGCGAGTCGAAGCCAAGCCCTCGTTCGAGCTGCTCGCCGAGCGCGCGCCGCGCCATTTCCAGCACCGCCTGCAACTGCGCGTACTTCGCTGGGCCCATCCCCGGCACCGCCGAAAAATCCTCCTGGCTGGCAACAAACAGGCGATTCAGGCCGCCGAAACGCCCGATCAACTCACGCGCCAGATCCACCGCACTCTTTCCCTTGCTGCCGACGCGCAGGAAGATCGCCAGCAACTCGGCGTCCGACAAGACCCCCGCACCGCGCGCCAGCAGGCGCTCGCGTGGTCGCTCGTGCTCAGGCCAGTCGTGGATCGCCATCTCGACACCTCAAGTGAAAGCCTCCGTCACGCATATTACTCACCCCACGCCAACGGGTACACACGACTTCGTGCCGAGGTGACGCCCGGGCATGCCCGGCATTTCTTCTGTTCGCTGGCGCGCAGAATTGCCAAGGCGCCCAGTCAGCAATCGTCGCTACACGCCGGAATTTTGCCCTCTAGGTTCGACTGGCGAGTCGGAACCCTCGGTCATTCAACCACCTGCGGGTTCCTTTTTCTGAGATGTTGTCTCTGCAGACCCCTTCCGTACGTGCGCCAACGCACAGAGCATGTTGGTCAACTATGGGTTAATGTCTGCACCAACGCGGCACTTATCAAACGCATTGAACAACGCACTCAACAAGAAATTGACTTTGAGTATCACAATATGAAAACGCTTTCCGGCACCAAGGAAGATTTTGTTTCGTACAGTTTTGCAGCCATGATTTTTGGCTCTGCAGCGTTTATATCTTTCGCGAACGCCAGCAGCGAAGCCGTCCTCCAGACCTCCAGCAGCATAAGCCATGTTTCAGGCGGGGTCGGAGACGAGTCAATCGGCCGGCTCAATTCACTGTCCAGCGATTGCAATATCAAACTCTTGTTCGCCATGACGTCGGGCGAATTCTGGGTTTAGGTCGTTTCGTGTGGAACAGGCAAGCAAAGGGCGAGCGGCGAGACGGGCAAATGAGTGAGTTTTCCGGGGTGTCGTGCGTACTGTCGTGAGTCTGGCAATAATTGCTTTTACCCTGCTCTCAAACTCAAGCGAATGAAAAAGGACACTCAATGAATATCAATCTGGCTCTCACCCCCCTGGTCTCACTGCTCGCAGGGATTTTAATTCTAGTAGCACCCAAGATGCTCAACTACATCGTCGCCATTTATTTGATTGTTATCGGACTGATCGGAATTTTCGGGGGCGGCAGTTTGCACTTCAGGTGAACCCCGCCGCGTCATTTTCATGCATCAGCAAGCCCTTGATACGCTAATCAGATCAGTGATTTTTGCCATTCTTGCCGCTGTTCCCCTTCTTGCCGCTGTTCCCATGGTGGTCACTGTTACCATGATGATCGTTACGGTTATCGCTACGATAGTCATCCCTGCGCTCACCATGATGTTTTTGATAGCGCGGAACATATTCACGCTGATACCAGTTGTTCTGAACAAAATAGACTCGCTCGCCGCACGCGTTATATGCGCCGCAATGCTTGCGCCAATTTTTGGCATGCCCTGGAGGAACACGCATATAGACTGGTCGGCGGTACGCTTCCGCCCGCTCGATATACACCGGCTGCCGGTATATAAGTTGTGGCCGTGGGTAATCACCGATATCGATTTGGCCATAAAATCCCGGCTGGCCAATAGTTACCGACATAGCAACGTCGGCCGCGAGTATCTGGCCTGTGGCAGCGATCAATGCTGCTGCGATGAATAATCTTTTCATGACGATTCCCTAGTTGGCCTATAAGATCAATGCACGCGATGGCGCACAGTTCTCCAGATTTGATCAGTTTCTGGTGGCAATAATCAGCGACGGTCGATCAGGTCATCACTAAGGCGAGAGCGGATCAGAAACAACGTTCGTGCATCAGGTCGCGCATCACCGTTAGCCTCGGACACGACAGATGGCTTGATCAATAACGCTGAAGGTTGCCATTTTCATAGCGCACCCGGTCACCGACGCGGAAATTGGTATCGCTGTTCTGCATCAAGGCCTGATACGAGCCGTCGTCCATGCGCACAGTAACTTTGTACGCATCCACCCTCTGTTGCTGCCGGTTGTCCTTTTCGAGTTGATGGCCGACATAGGCACCACCCGCTACGCCGGCGACTGTCGCAACGGTTTTGCCGCGGCCGCCA
Source organism: Accumulibacter sp. (assembly GCF_032229525.1). Taxonomy (GTDB): domain Bacteria; phylum Pseudomonadota; class Gammaproteobacteria; order Burkholderiales; family Rhodocyclaceae; genus Accumulibacter. The sequence continues at coordinate 13,703 of NZ_JAVTWB010000239.1, forward strand.
CCAATCTGGTTACCAACGACGCCACCGATCACGGCACCGGCGATGGTGCCCAAACCGATGTTGCTTCCGCCACTGGCGTTCTCCTGTTGCACGAGTTCAATTGATTGCACTACGCCATACACCGGATAGGTGTAGCCTGATCTGGTAACACCATCATTTGGCGGGCTCGGCGTGGGATACATATTGGTGCACGCGCCAAGTGTCAGGACGGCGATCATTGCAAGCACGCCTCCAATACCCATATTCATTCTCATATCCAGTCTCCAGAATCATTGAAAATAGATCACGTATCGGCCACTCCGTTTCGGATTGCCGATCGTCAAGACAATAGTCACTGAAACTCAGGATTGTTTCTGTGCGCTGGCGCTCATAGCCAGGGCTCCCACACTCGGCTGTCATCTCTTTGACAGTCCCAGGATGTTAATCCGGAGATCGTCATCCCAAGCAGCTGCTTTGCGCTGGCTTTGGTCTTGTGGGTCGTATCCAGGCGGATCATGTTGAGCACGATCGTCTTCACGAGCGAGAGGTTCTGCGGCGCGTTGTCCTTGCGGATGACGCTGCCATCCTCACCGAAGCTGACGTCGAGGATCCAGTGAAGCCGGTTTTCCACGCCCCAAAAGAGCGTGCGCGGCTACCGCCAGTTGTTCGGCACTCAGAACGCGCGAGCTGATGGTGTAACGCCGCTCCAGATCCCACTCTGTGTCACCCACCTGGCGCAGAGAGTCGATACGGCCGAGGGTCTTGCACGCGGGCGAATCAGAGGGATGTACGATCCCTTGCGCAGGCAGGACCGAGGCGACCTAGCCAACGATCCGACCATGACCCTGTTAAACCTCGCGTTGACCATCGACGCCTTCGGCTTGGTGCCGGTCGATCAACGCCGTCTCGATGGCCTGCAGCAGCGTCGGTTGATTGCCGTTGACCGCCAGCAGGTAGTCGCCACCCTGATCCGTGATTTGAGCAGCGATCTTCTTCTGGCAACCCATGGCGTTGATGCTGATCAGGAAACCCTTGAGGTAAAGGGCTTCGTGACTACTCGTAGAGCAACCGTGGTCTGTCGTCGGTTGGCCGTGAGGTTGCGATTTCCGCCTGATCAGCAGTTACCGGGATGTTCAAGCAGGCGCTAATGACCAGTGGCTGAAAACGCTTCCGCAGGCGACCGTAGTTTAGTGCCCGTGCGAGCGCTTGTTGTGGGGCTTGGCGACCACCGGCTCGGGCACCTCGGGCGGGTGGCGAACCACCGCCACGAGTTCATCAGGCTCGTACCAGAACTCGCCATGGGGGCCACTGAGACGGCCGGTAATCAGAAAGATCAGACCATCCACCACATTGACCTGGGTGATCGTTTCCCACGTATCGGTTGGGTGTTTGCTGGTGCCGAGACCGTTGTAGATTAAATCACCGGGCCGGACTTCGGCTGCGCCAATCTTGATTCTGGTTGTCATACCCGCTCCCTCCTGAACCGCCCGCCGCCCAAGCACGGACATTGGCCGATCATGCGCCTTTCCTGGCGTCCGCGCCACGTCCTCGTCGTCGGTCAACAGGATCAGCGGGAAGCTTCCGGGAGGCAGCATCCAGGTCGGCAATGGGCACCGCGCCGGCCACCCAACTCGACGGACTCCACAGGCCGCATTGGCCGACCAGGAGTCATCGGCGTCAACCTACCAAAGGTCTCCTCTATCGTCTGCAGCAGATGTTCACAAGCGCGATCGTGCCCCTCGCCAAAGGTCTCTTTCTGGCCGACACAGACATTTCCCAGATGGCGTCTCTGTGCAAAATTTGCGATCAGGCCAGAGTCGCCTCTGGCCCAATTTGGTGAATCAAGCAGGGGCACGACCTACGCCCGCTGGGTGCGGGGAAAGCGCC
>NZ_JAVTWB010000239.1:15668-27727 GCF_032229525.1 Accumulibacter sp.
CTACGCCCGCTGGGTGCGGGGAAAGCGCCACTCACGCTGCGGGGCTGCGTCGGCTGCCGCACCGACCACAGGCGGCGTTTGCCAAAGAATGCCGACGGCCGCCGGTTCCGGCCTACCGGCGACAGGCCGATTGATACCGACCACGCCTCCTGGCGGCGGGGCGGAGCCGCCGCCACGAACGAGGGTCGCTGCGCCTGCTGTGGTTCGCTGCCGACCCGAGTGAGCCGTGTCGGCAGCGCGCTTATTCCGATCCAGCTCGACCCTGGCGGGGCTATCGTCTGGCCCGCTTCAAGCGCCCGGCATCACTGCCTGCACGCTGCTGCGCTCGTTCATACGGGCCATCCAGGCCCCGATGCTCGGCGCCGCCGCGAGCATGGCCTGGCCTTCCGGGGTCGCCCGAAGGTAGGCCAACACCGGCAGCACGTGCAAGTCGGCGAGACTCACGGTCGCGCCGCCGTAGTAGCTATCCCAGCCCAGCAAGCGGGTGATCTCGCTGAGGAACAACGCGGCCTTCGGCTTGGCCGCCTCGACCTGCGCTTCGTCGGTCTGGCCACCGAGCGAAGGCACCAGCACACGGGGAATGAAAATATTGGTGATCGACGCCGGATAGCCATAACTGTCAACGATGCTCATCACCTGATTGACCCGGATGCGTTCGACGGGCGTCGCCGGCATCAATGCCGGTCCCGGAAACGCCTCGTCGACGTAGCGCATGATCGCCGAGGCCTCGTAGAACGAATTGCCGTCGTGCTCGAAGGCGGGCATCTTGCCCCAGGGATGGCGGGCCAGATGCTCCTTCTCCAGTTGCTGGCTCTTGACCAGATCGACGGCCACGAGCGTGTGCGCTACCCCCTTTTCCTCCAGGGCCAGTCGGACGGAACGAACGTAGGTACTGATGGCATCGCCGTAAACAATGGGTTGGCTCATGATTTGTCTCCTGTCGGGTCTGTCGAAGGTTCGTGAATGGCGGACGTCGGCCGTTGGCCGCCGTCCCCGTATCATTCTGCCCCCTGAGCGCTGCTTTTGCACGCCGGAAAGCGAGCTGTCGCTTGCCCCCGCGGAATGTTGTCGCCGGTCGGCATGATCGCTGCCGCCGCTGGCGCCGGCACGAGCGTCCGCCAGCAGCCACCAACCCGGCGTGGCGATTGACTGCAGGGACCGGAAGCCCGGATACTCGCATCGGCGGGCCAGGTTTCTGGCCCTTCAACGGCCGCGCGTCCACCGGACAGCAACGGCAGATGATCTCCGCCAAAGAACCAGCGAGGCTGTGAATGGGACCAGCAGAACTTTCCTTGGGCGATGCGTCGCTGATCACGGTCACTTTCCTGTTCACCGACATCGAAGGGTCGACGAGCCTGTGGGAACGTGAGTCGAAAGCCATGCGGGTCGCACTGCAGCGCCACAACACGCTGCTCGCCGCGGCGATCGCACGCCACCACGGCTACGTTTTCAAGACCGTCGGCGATGCTTTCTGCGTCACCTTCGATGATGCTGCCGGCGCACTCCATGCCGCCAGCCAGATCCAGGAAAGCCTCGCCGCCGAGAAATGGCCGACAAAAGAGGGCCTGCGGGTGCGCATCGCGCTGCACACCGGCCCGGCGTACCTGTGCGACGGTGACTACTTCGGCACCACGGTCAACCGCTGCGCACGCCTGCTGGCCGTGACCCTTGGCGGACAAACGCTGCTCACCTCACCAACCGAGGCGCTGGTCCGCGAATCGTTGACCGCCGGCAGCAGCCTGCGCGACGCCGGCATGCTTCGCCTGCGCGACCTGCCGCATCCGATGCATGTTTTCCAGCTGATGCACCCGGGACTGTCGCCGAACCTGTTTGAACTTGGCAACACCTCGGGCAGCAACAAGCTGACGACCGAACCGCTGGCCCGCTTCAGGCCGGTCGATCTCTACGAGGTACCGACGCTGCCGTCGATCGTCATGCAGGCGCTCAAGGTAATGCAGGATCCGAATAGCGGCGCCGCGGCAGTGGAGCGGGTCATTGCGCATGACCCGGCGATCTCGGCCAAGCTCCTGCGCGTCGCCAACTCGGCTTTCTTCGGCTTCTCGCGACGGGTCAGCACCATCAGCGAAGCCGTCCGGGTGCTTGGCTTCACCAATGTTCAGGGGATGATCATCTCGGTGGGCGCCTTCGATGCCTTTCGCACCGAGCGGCTGAACCTGATGGACTTCTGGAAGCACTCGATCGCCACGGCGACCGCCGCACGCTTCCTTTCTCCGGCGGTGGACTGCTCGCCCGACGAGGCCTTCATGGCCGGGCTTTTGCACGACATCGGCAAGCTGATCTTCGCCATCCAGGCGGAACCTGTCTACCACCAGGTGCTTGCCCGCGCGCCCGCAAAGACTGCGATGGCCAGCCTGGAAGCGGAGAGAACGCTGTTCGAGTTCACCCACCCCGAGGTGGGCGAAATGGTCGCCGAGCGCTGGGATCTCCCGGCGCGCTACGTCGCCGCCATCGCCCACCATCACGATCCCGAGGCGGCCGGCGACGAACGCGCTTTCTGCGCGTTGATCGGGCTGGCCGACCGGGCGACCTACGCGGCCCTCCCCGGCCAGCAGGCGCCTGCCGAAGACGACGCCGAGCGCACTGCCCTGCTCGCCATCCTCGGCCTGAGCCCGCTGCACTGGGACAACTGCCAGCAGCATCTGAAAGAAGCGCAGCCGACTATCGAGGCCTTCCTGGGCGCTATCCGCTGAAAGCGCTTGCGGCACCCCCCCCGCGCGGCGCCGCGATCGCGCCGGCAGACGCGCGCGACATTCCGGCACGCCCTGCTCACCGCTCGCCACCGCCCCGCCCTGGAATGCTCCCGGCAAGCGCCGCTTGCGATCCAACCGAGACTCGCTTCACCCACTTGCTTGCCTGCCGAAATCCGCTATAATGCGCACCTTCCTTGATGGCGAGGGAATCACCCAGCATCAACTCACCATCAGCAGCGAAGTACGGAGTGGTAGTTCAGTTGGTTAGAATACCGGCCTGTCACGCCGGGGGTCGCGGGTTCGAGTCCCGTCCACTCCGCCAGCACACCAGAGCACAAAGCCCAGCCTGACTGGGCTTTGTGCTTTTTCGGGATCGTCTCCAGGCGGTCGACGCGAGGTGAATCTGCCGCTTCGCTGCAACGTCTGGCCGATCATCAGCGCCGCCAAAGAGACGTCGAGCGGCGCAAATGAACAGAACGGCGAGCCGATCTCTGTTCTATAATTGTGGGCTTGTAGCGCGGGACTTCGATCAGGCGAAACGTCGTCGTCGGGATCCGCTGGTACCCACTGGTACCACCCGCGAACACGCACAGGACCTACGGATGGCGCCACGAATCGCATTCGCAATTGTTTTTGCTCTTGCCTGCGGTGCCGCTTCCTCGGACGAGGCCGTCAGACAAGCCACCCCAGCAAACCTTTCAGCCCCGTACAACCCGGGCACAGCCGCAACTGCTGCCCCGGCAGGCGCCAACGGCCCGCTACCGGTCGTTGAACTTGCCCCGCCACCCCCTCTGCCGGAAACCGTCGACCTGACCTACGAGTCCGCGGAGATCTTCCAGCACCTGCGTCGTGGTTTCTCGATGCCGAACATCAACAACGCGCTGGTTCTGCATCATCAGCAATGGTATCTGAACCGCCCAGACTACCTGCGCCGCATGGTCGAGCGTAGCAGCCGATACCTGCATTTCATCATCGTCGAACTCGAGAAGCGCGGCATGCCGATGGAGATTGCCCTGCTGCCGATGGTGGAAAGCGCCTACAACCCCACCGCCTACTCACGCAGCCACGCTTCCGGTCTGTGGCAATTCGTCCCGGCAACGGGCAAGCAGTACAAGCTTGAGCAGAACTGGTGGGTGGACGAGCGGCGCGATATCGTCGCTTCGACCGGAGCGGCTCTCGACTATCTGCAATACATCTACGAACTGCACGGCGACTGGCACCTGGCGCTGGCCTCCTACAACTGGGGCGAGGGGGCAGTCGGTCGGGCGATCAAGAAAAACGAGGCACAGGGTCTGCCAACCGATTATCTGAGTCTGAAAATGCCTGAGGAAACGCGCAACTACGTTCCCAAACTGCAGGCCTTGAAAAACATCTTCAGCAACCCCAACATCCTCGCCGACCTTGGCATGCTCGGCGTTCCCATGCGCCCCTACTTCGCGACCGTCACCAACAGCGGCAACATCGACGTCAAGGTGGCGGCCAAACTGGCCGAAATGCCGGTCCAGGAATTCGTCGCACTCAACCCCGCGCACAATCGCCCGGTCATCAAGTCCGAAACGCCGATGATCATCCCGGCCGACAAGGTCGCAACCTTCAACCAGAACCTCGAGGCGCACGAGGAAAGCGACAAGCCGCTATCCTCATGGCAGGCCTACACCCTGCGTCCGGGCGAGAAACTCGAACAGATCGCGCCGCGTTTCGGCATGACCGTGGCCGGCCTCAAGGCGGCCAATGGGATCCGCGGTCGCACGCGGGTCGCTTCAGGGGAAACGCTGCTGGTCGCCGGTGACGGAAGTGATCCGGAACCGACGGGGCTGACCACTCCAGCAGAACAGCCGCTGGTCGTTGCCACGCCGCGCTTCTCGCCGGCGGCAGACCCTGACCGGGCGCCGGCCAAAGCCGCGACGACGACCACCACCATGGTCACGCGCACCCGCACGCACACTGTCCGCAAGGGAGAATCGCTCCTCAGCGTGGCCCAACGCTATGGCATGAGCCTGGCGGAACTCAAACAGCTGAACAAGCTGCGTTCCGATCGCGTGAACCACGGCACCAAACTGACGGTGGCCACCAGCGAACCGGCCAGCCCACCGGCAACGACTACGCGCCGGGTTCAGGTCGAGATCGCCAGCAAATCGGAACCGACGCGAAGCGCGGCAAAGGTGGCGCCCGCCAGCCGCTCGCACACCGTGCGGCGAGGAGAAACGCTCTACAGCATTGCGCAGCGCTACGACATGACGGTAGCCGAACTCAAGCAACTCAACAACTTGCGTTCCGATCAGGTAACCTCCGGCAGCAAGCTGCTGGTGGCCGCCCCCGACACCGCCAGCAAGCGCGCGCCAGACAAGTCGTCCACCCAACTCGCCGAAGCCGACGGCAAGCACGGGAAGAAGACCCGCTAGGCCAGCACGCCAGGGTCTGCGCGGCTGGCCGCTGTGGTCCCTGCACCCACATCCCGCCGCTCGTCTCTTGGCACTGCGTCTGGCCGCAACGAACCTCTACGACACTACGGAAAGAGATGACAACGCACCGTGTGCGTCGTCGACAGCGTGGTGCTATCCGGATAGCGTTCGCGGCAGGCCGCACTGGCTTGCCGGCAGCGCGGATGAAAATGACAACCCGCCGGCGGGTTTGCCGGCGATGGCGTTTCACCCGGCAAGCGGATGAACTCCGGTTGCGCGTCGAGACGGGCGCTGGGAACCGCCGACAGCAAGGCACGCGTGTAGGGGTGTTGCGGTGAGCGCAGAACGTCGTCGACCGTCCCGCGCTCGACGATGCGGCCCAGATACATCACCGCCACCTCGTGCGCCAGATGATCGACGACGGCAAAGTTGTGCGTGATGAACAGGTAGGCGAGCCCGAGCTCGGCCTGCAGCGTACCGAGCAGGTTGAGGATTTGCGCCTGCACCGAGACATCCAGGGCCGAGGTCGGCTCGTCACAGATGACCAGGTCCGGCTGGACGGCCAGCGCGCGGGCAATGGCGACGCGCTGCCGCTGGCCGCCCGAGAACTCGTGCGGATAGCGCCGCGCTGCCGCTGCCTCGAGCCCCACCTGCTGCAATACGGCGGCGATCGCCGCCTCGCTGGCCTGCCGCGACGAAGCAGTCGCCAGGGCGCTCATCCCCTCGCCGATGATCTCGCCGACCGACATACGCGGGTTCAGCGAGGCAAAGGGGTCCTGAAAGATCATCTGCATCCGCCGCCGAAGCGGCCGCCGCGCATTGCGCGACAAGCCACCGAGTTCCTGCCCCAGCAAGCGCACCTGGCCGCCGCTGGCAGGGATCAACTGCAGAATGGCCTTGCCGACCGTGGTCTTGCCGCAGCCAGACTCACCCACCAGCGCCAGCGTCCGGCCACGGGCCAGTTCGAGCGAAACGCCATCGACCGCCCGGACGTGCCCGACCGTGCGCTGCAGGATGCCACGCCGGATCGGGAAGTGAACGCGCAGATCCTGCACGCTGAGCAGCACCGGTTCGGCTGTGCCCTGGCCCCCGCCGACAGCGGCGGCAGGCGTCATGCCGCCGCCGCTGCCGCCGCCGACACTCTGCTCCTCGCCCGGCAGGCGATCAAGATGACAGCGCAGGCGATGACCGACAGCCACCTCTCGCCATAGCGGCGCCTGTTGGCGACAAAGCTCCCAGGCATGTGCGCAGCGGTCGGCAAAGCGGCAACCGGAAGGCATTGCAGAGAGCGGCGGCACCTGCCCGGGAATCGTTTCCAGGCGGCCGCCACGGCGTTCCAGGTCGGGCAAGGCGGCGAACAATTTCCGGGTATACGGATGACGTGCTGCCGAGAAGAAGATCTCGCGCGGCGCCTCTTCGACGATCTGCCCGGCGTACATGACGGCGACCCGCGTCGCCATCTGCGCGACCACGCCGAGGTCGTGAGTGATCAGCAGCATGCCCATCGCGTTTTCGGCCTGCAGCCGACGCAACAGTTCGAGAATCTGCGCCTGGATGGTCACGTCGAGCGCCGTCGTCGGCTCGTCGGCGATCAACAGGCGCGGCCTGCCGGCCAGCGCGACAGCAATCATCACCCGCTGCTTCATGCCGCCGGAGAGCTGGAAGGGGTACTCGCCGAGGCGGCGTTGCGGGTCGGCGATGCCGACCGCGGTCAGCAGTTCAAGGGCGCGGTCACGCGCCGCCTGCCCGGCCAGCCCGAGATGGCGTTCGAGCACCTCACCGAGCTGATGACCGACGGTCAGCACCGGATTGAGGCTGGTTGCCGGCTCCTGAAAGATCATCGCCATGCCACCACCGCGCACGCCGCGCATCTCGGCCTCTGGCAGACCGAGCAAATCGCGCCCGGCGAAAAGCACTTCGCCAGACGGAATCCGCCCGGCTGCCGGCAGCAGGCGCAACAGGCCCAGGGCGGTCGCCGACTTGCCACAACCCGACTCGCCCAGCAGGGCCAGCGTCTCGCCGGCAGCGACCTGCAAATCGACGCCATCGACCGCTACCAGCAATGCGCGGCCACTGGCGAAAGCGATACGCAGATCGCGGACCTCGAGCAGGATTTCGCCGCTCACCGTCGCCTCGTCGCTCATGCCGACCCCGCCATGCGTGGATCGAAGGCGTCGCGGATGGCGTCGGCGAGGAGGTTGGCGGCGAGGACCAGCGCAAACATGAAAGCGAAAGCGGCGGCCAGCGACCACCAGACCATCGGTTCGCGTGCCAGCTCCATGCGCGCGTTGTTGATCATCGTGCCGAAGCTGATCATGGTCGGATCGACACCGATACCAACGTAGGAGAGCACCGCCTCGGCGAGGACCAGACTCGAGAAATCCATCACCAGCGCGATGATCACGATGTGCATCAGGTTGGGCAGGATATGCCGCCCAATGATGCGCAGCTCGGCAACGCCGAAGGCCTGTGCCGCCTGGATGTACTCGAGTTCGCGCAGTTTCAGCGTCTCGCCGCGCAGCAGCCGGCACAGCCCGGTCCAGCTGGTCACCCCGAGGATGAAGCACAGTGCCAGCAGACGCAGGTCGGCGCGCTCGGCGGCGGTGGCGAACCACTGCGGATGATTGTCGATCACCACCTGCATCATCAGCACCGCGGCGGCGATCAGCAGGACCCCGGGAATCGAACTGAGCGTGGTGTAAAGGTACTGGATCAGATCATCGACCCAGCCACGGAAATAGCCGGCCAGAACGCCGAGAAAGATCGATAGCGGCAAGGTGACCAGCGTCGTCACCAGGCCGATGACCAGCGCCGTGCGCACGCTCTTGAGCACCTGGTAAAGCACGTCCTGGCCGATCTTGTCGGTGCCGAAGACGTGGTAGTCGACCGACAGCACAAGCAGCGGCGAGGCCACCAGAAACAGAACGCCGATGGCGGCGAGCACCGCGTTCCAGGCAAAATCACTCTCGTTGCTCCAGATGCGTCGCCAAGCCTCCCGCTGCGAGCAGGCTTCGGCGTGGGCCAGGCCACCGGCGCTGGCCGCCGCGATCGCCCACCAGGCGAGCAGGGCCATGCCCACGGCGCGCAGCAGACGCTGGCCGATGTCGGCGTCCCGGCGCGCCTCGTCGCTGCCGAGATGGGCGCCACCGTAGGTCAGGCGCGGATAATCGCGAGTCAGCAAAAGCTGGCCATCGGCGTCGCGCGACTCGATCGATTCCTTGGCGTAAGCGCGTGTCGCCAACGGCTCCGAATAGGTCTTTTCGTTACGCGTGCGCAGCGGCGTCAGGATGGCGTCAAGCACGGACAGGACCTCGACGGCGTAGGCTGCCGGCGGTTGCGCGACCGGCGTCGCACCCTGCCCGGCGTCGTTTTCCAGGCGCGGCCGATAATGAATCGAATCGAGCAGGCCGACCACCACGAAGACCAGCAAGATCGTCGCCGAGGCCATCCCGGCACGACTGCGGCCGACACGCTGCCAGGCGGTGCGCCACAGCGGATTGCGCGCCGACAGCCAGCCGAAGACGATCGCCGCCACGAAAAGCAGCCAGATCAGGACATCCGACCAGAGAATGACGGGAAGGACAGCCATCAGTTGAACCGTATCCGCGGGTCGACGAAGGTGTAGGAGAGATCGGTGAGGATCAGGCCGACGATGTACAGCACCGAGCCGATGAAGACCATCGCGCGAACAACGGCAAAATCCTGCGCGTTGATCGCATCGATGGTGTAGCTGCCCAACCCGGGAATGCCGAAGAAGGATTCGGTGAGCAGCGAACCCATGAACAGCAGCGGGATGACCACCACCACCCCGGTCAGGATCGGAATCATCGCGTTGCGCAGCACGTGCCGGAACAGCACCGCCAGCTCGGAGAGCCCTTTGGCGCGCGCCGTGCGCACGTAGTCGCGGGAGATCTCCTCGAGAAAGATGGTGCGATACCAGCGGGTGGACGAACCGATACCCGAAACGACGCCGATCAAGACGGGCAGGATGACGAACTTCCAGGCGTCGAGGCCGCCGCCATAACCGGAAATCGGCACCAGCCGCCACATCTTGCTGATCAGGAACTGGCCGCCAATGATGTAGAACAGGCCCGAGATCGACATCAAGGCCACGCACAGCACGACCCCCCAGAAATCGAGATAGCTGGCGCGGAAAAAAGTCAGCAGCAGGGCAAAGGAGACGGTGACCAGCAGGCCGAGAACGAAAGTCGGCAGCGCGATCGCCAGCGACGGCCCCATCCGCGAAGTGATCTCCCGGGCGATGTCACGGCCGTCTTCGGCACGGCCGAAATCGCCGACGAACATCCGTGCCGACTTGCTGAAGAAAATGGTATCGGTGAACACCGCGCTGCCACTCGCTGAGTCGTTGATGAACAACGGCTTGTCGTAGCCGCGGTCGGCCTTCCACTTGTCGATCGCCTCCGCCGTCACGCGCTTGACCCCGAGCTGCATGCGCGCCATGTCGTCCGGCGTGTTGACCACGAAGAACAGCGCGAAGGTGATCAGGTTCACCCCGATCAAGATCGGCAACGCATAGAGCAGGCGGCGAACGAGGTAGGCAAGCATGGTCGGCGACTATACCGCAAGCCGCGTTGACCGCCCGCGGCGCACGGTTCCGTGCATCGTCAGTCGCACGCCATCGGCAGCCAGAGGTGCGCCTGGACAGATCATCGGCGGGCGGTGCCCCGCTCACGACGGCGATAGCCGATCGCGGCCGGCAGGACGACGGCCAACAGCAGGACGGCGCCGGCGACCAGCGGCCACAGTACCGGCGGGTTCCACTGCTGCCGCAAACGCTCCCGGCGAGCGACGTCGATGCGCTGGTACTTGAGAATGTTGTTGCCGACGTCAGTCGATTTCCGGTTGTGCAGCCAGCTCTGGCCCAGCGTGTAGCTCTTCGGGTAAAAGCCGTAGATCCACGGTGCATCGTGCTGCAGCAGCGTGATCGCCTGGCGGATGATGGCCAGCCGTTCGGCAGCGCGTGGCCCATCGCTCTCCATGTTCTTCATCCGCTCGAACAGGCGGTCGTACTCGGGATTGACGTAGTTGGAGGCATTCTCGCCGCCGACCGCCACCTTGCCTTCAGAACCAGAGAGCAGGAACAGAAAGTTCTCCGGATCCGGGTAGTCAGCGTTCCAGCCCAGGTAGTAGAGCTGCACCGCGCCCTTGCGGATTTTTTCCTGAAAGCGGTTGAAATCCGTCGAGCGGACGACCAGCTGGACGTCGATCTTGGCGAACTGCCGGGTCAGCCAGTCGAGCCGTGACTTCTCGCCCATGCCGCCACTGGTGGTGTCGAGGTTGAGGACCAGCGGCTCGCCGCTCTTCGCGTTGCGACCATTCGGCCAGCCTGCCTCGGCGAGAAGTTGCTTCGCCTCCTCCACCGACTTGCGCCGCGGCCGCCCGTCGACCCAGTCGTACACCACCGGATTGTTGCCCGCTTCACCGTCGACATAGCCGAAGATCCCCGGCGGCAGCGGACTGGTCGCGGCAATGCCACGACCGTTCATGAAGATCGAGATGAACTCCTCCTGATCGATGGCGATCGACAGCGCCTGGCGCAATTTGGTGGTCTGCTCGGACAGGCTGCCGACCACCGGATCGAGCATGTTGAACCCCATGTAGAAGACCGATGGCCGCACGCTGGTCAGCAGGCGGATGCCCTTCTCGCGCATCTCGTCGGTCAGGCGAACATCACCGCCGACGCCAAGACGCACCGCCTGGTCGAAGCTGTCCGACGATATCCCCGAGGCGTCGTAGTAGCCCTGCAGGAACTTGTTCCAGTAGGGAATGGCCTCCTTCTCGCGCGAGAAAACCGCCTTGTCGATGAACGGCAAGGCCTTGCCACAGTCGGCCAGCAGCCCCGCAGCCTCGTCGCCGGGCTCGCCAACGCAGGGATAGGTCTCGCCATGGAAATTGGGATTACGCTCGAGCACCATGCGGCTATTCGGATCGTTGCGCGTCAGCATGAATGGCCCGGTGCCGACCGGATACCAGTCGAGCGTGAGGTTCTTCTCGGCCATCCCGGGCATGCTGTAGAAGCGATCCACCGCGCGCGGCACCGGCGCAAAGAAGGGCATCGCCAGCCAGTAGGGGAACTGCGGATACTTGCCACGCAGCTCGATGCGGTAGGTGTAGCGATCGACGCGCGTGACGCCGGTCAGTGGGAAGCGATCGAGATCCAGCCAACTGCCCGGCGGCAGCAGTTTGGCCTCCTCGTGCAGCGCAGCACCGAGTTCGCGCAGGCCGACGATCCGCTCGGCCATCATGCTGAAGATCGGCGAATGCAGGCGCGGGTGCGCCAGCCGCTTGATCTGGTAGATATAGTCGTCGGCGACCAGCTCGCGAGTGCCGGTCTCGGCAAAGTCGGCAATTTGATCGATACCCCGCAACTGCTCGGCGTCAAGATCGCGATAGACCGGCTGGCCGGCAGCATCGGTGGCGAACGCCGGATGCGGCTGATAGCGGATGCCGGGGCGAATGCGAATCTCGTAGACGCTATGCGCGATCTTGGCCGCTGGCACATCGGCCGACAGCTCGCCGCCCCTGTCGTCGAAATAGCGCGGCACCGGCACGCTCTCACTGGTCGCCGGTATCAGCGCGTACGGTCGCTTGAGATAGTGGTATTGCAGCGGCGGCTCGTAGATCTGCGCGGTGAAGGTGATTTCGTCCTCGCTGTACGATTGCACCGGATCGAGATGTTTCGGCCTGTCGGTAAACGCCGAATAGAGGATATTCTTGCCGCGCTCGGTTTGCGGATAGGGATCGTTCTGCTCGCTGCTGCACGCCGAGAGCAGGAACAGCAGCGAAAGAATGGCAAGGCGAAGAACGGGCATGGCCGGCAGTGTACCGTGTACTGCCAACTCCGGCGGTTCGGGCCGCCAGGCCGCACCGTCGGCCGCGGCAGAAGGGCCTGGAGCAATCGTCGGCGCCGGTCGGTTATTCCCTT
>NZ_JAVTWB010000240.1:0-4470 GCF_032229525.1 Accumulibacter sp.
TCGTCGATGCGAGACGCGAATGCGTCTTCCTGGCGGTCGACCGCTTCGCGGTGCATACCCTCTGCTATCGTGCCGATGAGCGAACGCTCGCCTTCTCCGACCGCGCCGACTGTGTTCAGGGCGGCGGCAAGGAGTTTGACCCGCAGGCAATCTTCGACTACCTGTACTTCCACATGATCCCGGCGCCGCGCACGATCTTCCAGGGGGTGCGCCGGCTGCCGGCTGCCCATGCTCTGCTGGTCGACCGGCAGGGCGCACGCGAGATACGGCACTGGCCGCTACGTTTCGACGAAAACCACCGGCAGCCTTTCGCGGCGAGCCGTGACACTTTCCGCCAGCTGATTCGCGATGCCGTCGCCGAAGAGGTCTCCGGGCACCCGCGTGTCGGCGCCTTCCTCTCCGGTGGCACTGACAGCTCGACGGTCGCCGGCATGCTCGGCCAGGTCACCGGCCAGGCGGCCCCGGCCTACTCAATCGGTTTCGAAGCCGAGGGCTACGACGAAATGGAGTACGCCCGTCTCGCCGCAAAGCACTTTGGTTGCGAGCACCACGAGTATTACGTAACGCCGGCGGACCTCCTGGCCAGCATCCCGGCCGTTGCCCAGCATCACGATCAACCTTTCGGCAATTCATCCGCCCTGCCCGCCTACTACTGCGCGAAGATGGCGCAGGCCGACGGGTGCACCAAGATGCTTGCCGGCGACGGCGGCGATGAGCTCTTCGGCGGCAATACGCGCTATGCGATGCAGCGCCTGTTCGAGTTCTACCAGTCCGTACCGAGCGGTTTGAGAAAACTGATCGAGCCGATGTGCGGCGACGACAGCGTCCTGCGACGGATACCCGGCCTCAAGCAGGCCACCGGCTATGTCCGTCATTCGCGCGTACCGATGCCGGATCGGCTGCAGAGCTTCAACCTGATCATGCAACTCGATCCGGCGAAGGTGCTCAGCGCCGATTTTCTTGCCCAGATCGACCTCGGCGAACCATCGCGACACATGCAGGCAACCTGGAACGAGTGCCGGGCGCCCAGCCTGATCAACCGCATGCTGGCCTACGACTGGCGCTACACGCTGGCCGACAGCGACCTGCCGAAAGTGCGCGGGGCCACCGAGATGGCCGGGCTCGAGGTCGGCTATCCCTTGCTGGGCGACCGCCTGACCGATTTCTCGATGACGCTCCCGGCCAACTGGAAACTGCGCCGCTTCAAGCTGCGCTGGTTCTTCAAGGAAGCCCTGCGCGGTTACCTGCCCGACGAGATCCTGACCAAGTCAAAAAAAGGCTTCGGACTGCCGTTCGGCATCTGGGCCAACCGCAACCCGGCGCTCAAGCAACTCGCCGAGGATTCCCTGAACAGCCTCGCCACGCGGGGCATCGTACGCCCCGACTTCATTCACCAGCTGATCACCGAGCACCTCCCTGAACACCCCGGTTACTACGGCGAGATGGTGTGGATCCTGACGATGCTCGAACAGTGGTTGCGTGGCCAGGAGAAGCGGTGCGCTGCGGGGTAGCACTGATGGTGGCAGTTTTCGCGCCAGCCGGAACAATTTCACAGTCAAAACACCGCTTGTCGTTAGAATCGGTGCCTTCAATACCCTCACCATCGCGCCAGAGACATGACCGACGCCAGCCTGCTCGCCGAGTTGATCAAGCACGCCGCCGCACGCAATCCCGACGCCATCGCGCTCAGCTACGGCAAGCAGTCGATAAGCTACGGCGCCTTGCAGCAATCGATCGTCGCGTTCGTCAGCGGCCTGCTGAGCCTCGGCCTGCAACGCGGCGAGCGGGTTGCCATCTATCTCGAGAAACGGCTGGAAACGGTCGTTGCCAGCTTTGGCGCCACCGCGGCCGGCTGCGTCTTCGTGCCACTCAACCCACTGCTCAAAGCGGACCAGGTCGCCTACATCCTGCGCGACTGCAATGTGCGGGCACTGGTCACGTCCAATGAACGGCTGTCCCTGCTGACACCGGTCCTGTCGTCCTGCCATGACCTGCGCCACGTGATCCTGGCCAATGCCGGTCCGCTGCCGAACCGTGGGGGTCCACTGGCCACCCTGCGCTGGGACGATCTGCTACAGGCCAGCGAGCAGCCCGGCCACCGGGTGATCGACACCGACATGGCGGCGATCCTGTACACCTCGGGCAGTACCGGCAAGCCGAAAGGCGTCGTGCTCTCGCACCGCAACATGGTCGCTGGCGCCAAGAGCGTTGCCAGCTACCTCGAGAACACCGCCGACGATACCCTGCTGGCCGCCCTGCCGCTGTCTTTTGACGCCGGTTTCAGCCAGCTGACCACCGCTTTCCACGTCGGCGCGCGCGTCGTCCTGCTCAATTACCTGATGCCCCGCGACGTGCTGAAAGCGCTGGCGCAGGAAAAAGTGACCGGCTTGACCGCCGTGCCCCCGCTCTATATCCAGCTCGCGGAACTCGAATGGCCCGCGGCGATCGGCGAACATCTGCGCTACTTCGCCAATACCGGCGGCCGCATGCCGCGCCAAACGCTGACTGCCTTGCGTACTCGCCTGCCGACGAGCAAGCCCTATCTGATGTACGGGTTGACGGAAGCATTCCGCTCCACCTACCTGCCCCCCGACGAGGTCGACCGACGTCCCGATTCGATCGGCAAGGCCATCCCCAACGCCGAGATTCTGGTCTTGCGCGAGGACGGCTCGGCCTGCGCTGCCAACGAGCCCGGCGAACTGGTCCATCGTGGCGCGCTGGTCGGCATGGGCTACTGGAACGATCACGAAAAGACCGCCGAGCGCTACAAGCCCTTGCCGGCCAACACACCGGGCCGCGATGCTGGCCTGGTGCTGCCCGAGATCGCCGTCTTTTCCGGCGACACGGTGCGCATCGATGAGGAGGGATACCTCTACTTCATCGGTCGCCGGGACGAGATGATGAAGACCTCGGGTTATCGCGTCAGCCCGACCGAGGTCGAGGAAGTGCTCTACGCGACCCGGCTGGTCGGCGAATGCGTGGCTTTCGGCGTTGACCACCCGACGCTCGGTCATGCCATCCAGGTAATCGTTACGCCAGGCCCCGGTGGCAATCTCGATACCGCCGAGCTGCTCGCAGAGTGCCGGCGGCGGATGCCGGCCTACATGGTGCCTGCCGGCGTCACCGTGCGATCGGGTCCCCTGCCGCGTAACCCCAATGGCAAGATCGACCGCAAGGCGCTGGCTGGCGAGTTCCTGGCCGGACAGTCGCCCGCACCAGACGCGACGAACCTGGACGCTTGCCGCCAAGGAAGCAGCAAGTGAACAGGCCCGAACGGAGCCCCCCCATGCACGCGCCGATGAGCCAGTTTCCCGTCCAGGACGGCGAACTCATGGTCGGCGCGCTCCCGCTCTCCCGGCTCGCCGCGCGCGTTGGACAAACCCCTTTTTACGCGTACGACCGTCAGTTGCTGACGCGCCGCGTGGCCGAACTGCGGGCCACGCTGCCGCCCACCTTGAAGCTGCACTACGCGATGAAGGCCAACCCGATGCCGGCGCTGGTCTGCCACATGGCGGGACTGGTTGATGGCATCGACGTCGCGTCGGGTGGCGAACTGAAGGTCGCCCTGGACGCTGGCGCCGATCCGCGCGAGGTCAGCTTCGCCGGCCCCGGCAAACAACGCGCCGAGCTGCAGCAGGCGGTCGCCGCCGGCATCCTGATCAACATTGAATCGTTTCGCGAAGTCGGCGAACTGGCGGCGATCAGCCGCGAGACCGCTTGCCCGGCGCGCGTGGCGGTACGAGTGAATCCCGATTTCGAGCTGAAAAGTTCGGGGATGAAGATGGGCGGTGGCGCCAAGCAGTTCGGCGTGGACGCCGAACAGGTCCCCGAACTGCTGGCCGAAATCGGCCGCTCCGGGCTGACCTTCGAAGGCTTCCACCTCTTTGCCGGCTCGCAGAACCTCAAACCCGAAGCCATCGTCGAGGCGCAGAGCAAAAGCTTCGAACTCGCCTTGCGCCTGGCGCAGTCAGCGCCCTCAGCGGTCCACTTCCTCAATCTCGGCGGCGGCTTCGGTATCCCCTACTTCCCGGGCGAACAGCACCTCGATCTGGCGCCGATCGGCGCCAACCTGGCAACGATTGTCGACCGTGCGTCGCGTGAATTGCCGGAAGCCGAACTGGTGATCGAACTCGGGCGTTATCTGGTCGGCGAAGCAGGCATCTACGTCACCCGCATCGTCGACCGCAAGGTCTCGCGCGGTCACACCTTCCTGGTCGTCGACGGTGGCCTGCACCACCACCTGTCTGCGTCGGGCAATTTCGGCCAGGTGATCCGCAAGAACTACCCGGTCGCCATTGGCAACAAGATGGCACCGACCGAGCATGAAACGGTATCGGTGGTCGGTCCGCTGTGCACGCCGCTCGACCTGCTGGCTGACCGCATGGAACTTGCCAACGCGGAACCGGGGGACCTGGTGGTGATCTTTCAATCGGGCGCTTATGGCTTCACCGCCAGCCCACAGGCGTTTCT
>NZ_JAVTWB010000241.1:0-4466 GCF_032229525.1 Accumulibacter sp.
TGCCGCAGGTCGGCACTGGCCTGGATGTCGGGGAGGAAGAAGTGTTCTGGTGCGTTCATGGCTACTCTCCAGTGGGAAAGAAGTGCGTGGTCAATGGCCACAGCAGCAGGACGGCGATCGCTACTTGCCGAGGAATTCATCGATCCTGGCGAGCAGCGCCGGGTCGTCCGGCTTGACGCGGCTGGCGAAGCTCAGTACCTGCCTGCCGCTGCGGTCGATCAGGTATTTGTGGAAGTTCCATTGCGGCGTCTTGCCGCTCGCCTTGGCGAGTTGCGTGTAGAAGGGGCTGGCATTGGCGCCGACGACGCTGGCCTTGGCAAACATCGGGAACTGCACGCCATAGGTCAGCCGGCAGAAATCGGCGATTTCCTCGTTGCTGCCCGGTTCCTGCTCGCCGAAGTCGTTCGAGGGAAAGCCGACGACGACCAGCCCCCTGTTCTTCAGTTGCGCGTACAACTTCTCGAGGCCGTCGTACTGCGAGGTAAAACCGCAGTAGGTAGCGGTGTTGACCACCAGCAAGACCTTGCCCTGCCACTGGCACAGCGACTGCTGCTGGTGATCCTGCAGCGACGCGAAGCTGTGGTTCAGCAGCGGCGGGCATTGCTCCGCGGCGACAGCGGGCAGCCCGGCGAAAACGCCGACAGCCAGGACGAAAGCGGAAAATCGCGACCGAGACATAAGGTGCTCCAGGAAAATAGCCGTTAAACGGCGGTTACTTGTGGCAGACAGCACGTCGACGTGGCCGGTCTTTTTGTCCAGGACGTTAAAGACCGACCGCACTGCCGCGACCCGCGGCTTTTTCAGCCGCCAACGGCGTACCAAAAACCCCTCTAAAGCCAGTCCACATAAGGACAGAAAGGGCGCAGCCGGCGGTCTCCATAGCGGCGAGTAGCGACAGATCAAGGGCCAGCGCACTGCTTTGATCATCTCTTACTGTCTTGGACAAATATTTCATGGGCTCGACTATAGTTTTGCCAGATCGGCTTGTCAAGGCTTTCGCACCTATTTGTCGTGGACACCACAGCGGTCGCCGCGGTGACCACACCGTCCGGGACTGACGTCATTACCGACCTTTCGGCAGGTTTTTACCCTGTGGCGCGCCATCGACGTTCGTTGCGACCCCCAAACAACCACCGCCGAGCCTGCCCTTGCTTCTGCCGCCCAAAGCCGAGGCTATTTTGTCCTGGACATGTAGCCGATCTTGGGCTAACTTTGCGCACATTCACCAAGCTACCGCCCCATTTCCCCACCACCGCCCAGAACACCATGAACGATCTTCCAGCCATGAACATCAGTGCAGTCGAGCGCGATACCGGCCTCGGCAAGGACACCCTGCGCGTCTGGGAGCGCCGTTACGGCTTTCCGCAGCCGACGCGCGACGATCATGGCGAACGCGTCTATCCGCCAGAGCAGGTCGAGCGTCTGCGGGTGATGAAACGCCTGATCGACCAGGGTCTCCGTCCCGGTCGCCTGTTCGCGGCCAGCGCGGAAGAGTTTGCCGAGCTGTGCCATGCCTGCGCATCGCCCAGGCGCAACGACGTCGGGCAGGGAGACCCACTGATCCGCCAGACAACCGCACTGGTCAAGGCGAACGACGTGCCGGCCCTCCGCCAGCTGCTCCACCAGGCGATGATGCGGCTCGGCTTGCAGCGCTTTGTCATCGACGTCGTCGCGCCGCTCAATGACGCCGTGGGAGATGCCTGGATGAGCGGCGAGTTCGAGGTCTTCGAGGAACATCTTTATACGGAGCAGATCAAGTCGCTGTTACGACAGGCCATCGGCAACCTGCCTGCCGGTGGCGGAACGCCGCGCATCCTGCTGACGACCCCGCCCGACGAACAGCACGTGCTCGGGCTGCTGATGGTCGAAGCCTTGCTGGCACTCGATGGCGCCAGCTGTATTTCGCTGGGCACCCAGACCCCCCTGGCGGATATCCGGATGGCCGCCACGGCGCACCACGCCGACATTGTCGCCCTCTCGCTTTCCGCGGCTTTCCCGGGACGACAGGTCGGTGCGCTGGTCAGCCAGTTGCGACAGATGTTGCCGGCAACGGTGGACCTGTGGGTTGGCGGTGCGGGAGCGCAGCGCGCGACGCCAGTAAAGGGCATCGTGCTGCTGCCGACCCTGCAAGCGACGCTTGACGCACTCGAGACCTGGCGGCAAGGGGATCACTGATCCCGCTGTCAGAATTCTCCGAACCGGTGCACACTGGAACTTCTGGTGTGAAGAACCGGTCTCGAGCATGCTGTTGTTTTTTTCAATGGGTCGCGTTGGCCCGCTAACGAAGGATTAAAAATGATATTTCGTACCCTCGTCGCTGCTGGTGTCGCAGCATCGTGTTTCTTTGCGCTACCCGCGGCGGCCAACGAATCGACCCTGGCCAAGGTCAAGCAGACTTCGACGCTGAAACTCGGCTACCGTGAGAACTCGGCGCCGTTCTCGTTTGTCGGCGATGACAAGAAGGCACACGGCTACAGCATCGATCTGTGCATGCGCGTGGCCGGTGACATCGCCAAGCAATTGGACATCCCGAAGCTGGACGTGCAGTGGGTCCCGGTGACTGCACAAAGCCGCTTCGAGGCCTTGAAAAATGGTGAGATCGACATCGAGTGCGGCAACACGACCCAGACGCTGGCGCGCCGTGCCGACTTCGATTTCAGCCTGATGACCTTTGTCGATGGCGCCGCCTTGCTGTATCGCCGCGGCGAAAATCCGAAATCGCTGGCAGACGTCAAGGGGCAGCGCATCGCCGTGGTCAAGGGAACGACCACCGAAAAAGCGATGGAACAGCTGGTAGCGTCGGAAAAGCTGGGAATTCTGCTGCTCAAGGTCAAGGACCATGACGAAGCCCTGGCCGCGCTGCAGAACAAGACCGCCACCGCCTATGCGGCCGATCGTACGGTATTGATCACCACCGCCCTGCTTGGCGGGGACGGCCAGACCTACACCATCGCCGAACATCAGTTCACCTACGAGCCTTACGGCCTGATGATGCGCCGCGATGCGGACCTGCGCCTTGCCGTCGATAGCTCGCTGGCACACTTGTATCGCAGCGGCGAAATCGGACCAATCCTGCAGAACTGGTTTGGCGCGCTCGGCAAGCCCGGCGAACTGCTGATGGTGATGATTCTCCTCAACGGCCTGCCCGAGTAAGTGAAACCGGGTGCGACCACTCGGTGGCGCCCGCTATTGGTGTCCGGCAGCGATACTCCCTTGCAGACACCGCCAGTCCGACCGGCAACTGGTGCACGCCGTTCGAGACGCAAAGCGGTCGAGTTTCTGGCAGCTGTCGCCGTCGGCCTACTTCGCCGGGCCGGGGTCGCGCACCACGCCACGGCCGGCGCTCATTCCTCTTCCAGGGCGCCCGGCGGGTGGTTCCGGACTCACACCGAGGACTTCGCATGAATGCTTATTTGCGCCGGCTTTCCCACCTGCTGCGATCGTCGCTCGTCCTTCTGCTCATCGCCAGCACCGCTGTCTTTTCGCAGACGCGCCAGGAACACATCCACCAGCTGTCGCACGGCGTCATGCCCTTCGATGTCTCTGCCACGGTACATGTCTTCAAAATGACCGAGTTGGGAGGCATTCAGCGGGTCATCGCCAAAGACCCGGGCGCCAGCGACCAGATCACGCTGATTCAACAGCACCTGCGGCATGAGGCGATGAAGTTTCAGCATGGAGACTATGCAGATCCGGCTACGCTGCACGGTGCCGACATGCCGGGGCTGAAGGATCTGCAGGCCGCCGCCACGCGCATCACGGTGTCCTATGCCTCGCTCCCCACCGGCGCGGAGATCACCTTTACGGCGACTGAACTGCGGCTGATCACGGCGCTGCACCGCTGGTTTGGCGCCCAACTGTCCGAACACGGCGCTGACGCCCGATCAGAATGAGGGGCGGTCAAGCAGGATGGCCCGCGCCCGACGCTTACTCCGCCGTTCACTCGCTGGCCCCGAGCTTATGGGTCGCTGACACCAGGCACCTGCTTCCGAACACGCAAGAGCATTGCGGGACGTAAATCCCGCGTTTGAAGTTCTCGCCGACTGGGTGACGGGGCGCTGACACACGTGGGCGGTTTTCGACTACCAATTGGCGTATGCGCTGCTGCGCCACCGTGTCTGCGGTCTGCCGATCCCGGCCCCTGGCCGGATTACTCTGCCGCAAACTCGGCCAGCCAGCGACGAACGGCCGGCGGTGAGGCGTTGATCGCCCAGGCGATCTCGCGGTGGCTGCGGCCAATCTCCCGAGGATGCCACGCTTATTCCGCGCGCCACGATATTACAAATGACTGTCCAGATTACTCTGGAATCACCGTCCAGTTTACGCCCTGAGGTAGTCGTCAAGGGTTTTTTTGCGGCTCCGGCATGCTGACCAGCCTTTCCGACGAAGGATGCTTAAGCAGCCCTCGTATGTCTTTTAGATAAGCCTGGACCTGTTCCGGAGAGGGCCTGGCGAGGCTTTCCGGC
>NZ_JAVTWB010000242.1:0-27466 GCF_032229525.1 Accumulibacter sp.
AAGACGCAAAAGACAGCGCCGAATCCGCGCACACCCCGATGATGCAGCAGTACCTGCGCATCAAGGCGCAGCATCCCGGCCTGCTGTTGTTCTACCGCATGGGTGACTTCTACGAGCTGTTTTTCGACGACGCGGAAAAGGCGGCGCGGCTGCTGGACATCACGCTGACGACGCGCGGCCAGTCGGCCGGGCAGCCGATCAAGATGGCCGGCGTGCCGTACCACGCGGTCGAGCAGTACCTGGCAAAACTGGTTCGGCTGGGCGAGTCGGTGGTGATCTGCGAGCAGATCGGTGATCCGGCGACCAGCAAGGGCCCGGTCGAACGCGCGGTGGCGCGCATCGTCACGCCGGGGACACTGACCGACGCGGCGCTGCTC
This sequence comes from Accumulibacter sp., assembly GCF_032229525.1. Taxonomy (GTDB): domain Bacteria; phylum Pseudomonadota; class Gammaproteobacteria; order Burkholderiales; family Rhodocyclaceae; genus Accumulibacter. Next base: position 378 of record NZ_JAVTWB010000242.1, read on the forward strand.
GATGAGAAGCGCAATACGCTGCTGCTTGCCATCCATGTCACACGGCAACTCGCGGGGCTGGCGTGGATCAACCTGGCGAGCGGCGAGTTCCGCGTCTGCGAAGTGGCCCCGGGCAGGCTGGCAGCCACCCTCGAACGCATTCGACCAGCCGAGATCCTGGTTCCCGAAGGCCTGCTCGAAAACTTCGCTGCCGAGGTGGCACTCACCCGCCGGCCCGATTGGCACTTCGACGTCGAGGCAGCGAAGCGAGAGCTGTGCGCGCATTTCGGTACCACCTCACTGGCCGGCTTCGGCGCCGACGATCTGCAGCCGGCGATCGCGGCGGCCGGCGCCTTGCTGCGCTACGCGCAGGCGACGCAGGCGCGCGCCCTGCCGCACCTGCAGGCGCTGACCGTTGAACGCGACGCAACTTTCCTCGGTCTGGATACGGCCACCCGGCGCAACCTCGAACTCACCGAAACGCTGCGTGGCCAGGCCGCCCCGACGCTGTGCAGCCTGCTCGACAATTGCATCACTTCGATGGGCTCGCGGCTGTTGCGCCATACGCTCCACCACCCCTTGCGCGATCCGGCGATCCCCACCGCCCGCCACGCGGCGATCGCCATGCTGCTGGACGATGGCGATCGCACGCTGCGCGCGCTGCGGCAGACCTTGCGCGGTTTCGCCGACATCGAGCGCATCGCTGGCCGCATCGCGCTGGTCAGTGCCCGACCACGCGATCTGTCGAGCCTGCGCGAGAGTCTGCAATATCTCGATGAGTTGCGCGCGCCGCTGGCCACTTCAGCCGCGCCACTGCTGACCGAACTGCATGGGCAACTGGCCACCCCCGAGCGCGCCCTCGACCTGCTGCGCCGCGCCATCCTTGCGGAACCGGCCGCTTTGATCCGCGAAGGCGGCGTCATCGCCCGCGGTTTCGATGCCGAACTCGACGAACTGCGCGCGCTCAACGACGACTGCGGTGCCTTCCTGCTCGAGCTCGAAGCACGCGAGCGCGAACGCACGGGCATCGCCAACCTGAAGGTCGAATACAACCGCGTACATGGCTTCTACATCGAAGTCACGCACGCCAACACGGCCAGAATTCCCGACGATTACCGTCGCCGGCAGACGCTGAAAAATGCCGAACGCTATCTCACCCCGGAACTCAAGGCCTTCGAGGACAAAGCCTTGTCGGCGAAAGACCGCGCACTGGCACGCGAGAAGCTGCTTTACGAGGGTGTGCTCTCTGCCCTGCAGCCCGAACTGCCGCGCCTGCAGAAAATCGCGCAGGCGGTGGCTGGCGTCGACCTGCTGGCGGGCTTCGCGGATACGGCGCTGCTGCGCAACTACTGCCGGCCCCTGTTTTCGTCGGAGCCCGGTTTGCTGATCGAGGGCGGCCGACACCCGGTGGTCGAGGACCAGCTTCCCGGCGGCGAAACCTTCATCGCCAACGACACGCGCCTCGATGACCAGCGCCGGCTGTTGCTGATCACCGGCCCGAACATGGGCGGCAAGTCGACCTATATGCGGCAGACGGCGCTGATCGCCCTGCTCGCCCACGTCGGCAGTTTTGTCCCGGCCAGCAGTGCCGTCCTCGGTCCTCTCGACCAGATCTTCACGCGCATCGGCGCCGCCGACGATCTCGCCGGTGGTCGCTCGACCTTCATGGTCGAGATGACCGAGTCGGCTGCCATCCTGCATCACGCCACCGACCGCAGCCTGGTGCTGATGGACGAAGTCGGGCGCGGCACCTCGACCTTCGACGGGATGGCACTGGCTTTCGCCATCTGCCGCCACCTGATCGAGAAAAACCGCTGCCTGACCTTGTTTGCGACGCACTACTTCGAGCTGACCCTGCTCGCCAACGAATATGCCGGGCTGGCCAACGTACACCTCGACGCCGTCGAACATGGCGAGCGCATCGTCTTCTTGCACGCGGTCGAGGACGGGCCGGCCAACCAGAGCTACGGGATACAGGTCGCGGCGCTGGCCGGCATTCCCTCTTCGGTGGTGAAAGCAGCCCGGCGCCAATTGCGCGAGTTCGAGCAGCGTGCGTCGATCAACCCGCTGCAACCCGACCTCTTTGCCAGCGCGCTGTCCACCGCCGCCGAAGCCAGTGAACCGGACACCCATCCGGCAATCGAGCGGCTACTCGCGGTCGATCCCGATCAGCTAACACCGAGAGAGGCGCTCGACGCGCTCTACGAACTGAAGTCCCTCCTGCCATGAGCCAGCGAAAGCACGTGATGGCCGGTCTACTGCTGGCCATGGGCCTGCTGCTGGGTGGCGCCGCAGACGCCGAAAGCTGGCGGTTTGCGGTAATCGGCGACACGCCCTACAGCGACTACGAAGAGCGCCAGTTGCCGCGGATGCTCGCCGACATCGCCGCCGAGTACCCCGATTTGGTCATCCACGCCGGCGACTTCAAGAACAGCAGTATGGTTTGCAGTGACGATGTTTTTCTGGCCCGCCGTGCCCTGTTCGACGCTTCTCCGGTGCCGCTGATCTACACCCCGGGGGACAACGAATGGACCGACTGCCGGCAGCTGATCGCCGGGCACTTCGACCCGCAGGAGCGGCTGAACAAGCTGCGCGAGATCTTCTTCGCCACGCCGCGCTCGCGTGGCAAGGGAACGCTAGCGGTCGAACAGCACCCCGGCGGCCATCCGGAACAACTACGCTGGCGGCTGGGACCGGTGCTCTTCGTGTCGCTCAACGTTCCCGGGCCGGACAACAACTTCGGCAAAGGCCAGGAAGCGAGTCAGGAGTTCCTGGCCCGCAACCCAGCGGTCATCGAGTGGCTGGAACAGGGCTTTGCCACGGCGCGGCGCGAGCGCGCCGCCGGCCTGGTGATCGTCATGCAGGCCAACCCCGGCTTCAAGGACGCCGCCGCCGGCCTGGCGCATGTCGGCTACCGACAGTTGCTCGAAACGCTACAAAGAGAGACCCTTGCTTTCCCGGGCCAGGTGCTGCTGATTCACGGCGACACGCACTGGCAGCGCGTCGACCACCCCTTGCGCCATCCGGCAACGGGACGTCCGATCGCCAACTTCACGCGCCTGGAGACCTTTGGCTACCCGATCATGGGATGGGTAAAGGTCATCGTCGATAGCGAACGGCCGCAACTCTTCCGTTTCGAGGTTCATCGGCACGATGCTCGTTGACAGCCCCGGCGAAGACAGGACGCTGGCACGGCAAGGCCCGAAGAGAGGCGACAGACTACCGCGATTGGCCCCGGCGAGCGGCGTGCAGCGGGCCGGCCAAAACGCCGCTCTGTTATACTGCGCGGTCTTCACAACCCGCGCCAGAACGACTCTTGCCATGAAATATCAGATCATCCCGGTGACCCCCTTCGCGCAGAACTGCAGTCTGTTGTGGTGCGAGAAAAGCATGCGTGGCGCCGTGGTCGATCCGGGCGGCGATGCAGCGCGCATCCTGCGCGCGGTCGAAGCCCAGGGGGTGAAACTCGAGAAGATTCTGGTCACCCATGGCCACATCGACCATGCCGGTGCGGTCGCCGACCTGGCCGAGCGTCTCTCGCTGCCGATCGAAGGGCCGCAGCGCGAGGATCAGTTCTGGATCGATGGCATGCCGGGCCAGAGCCGGATGTTCGGCCTCGCCGACGCGCGCGCCTTCACGCCCGACCGCTGGCTCGAGCAGGGTGACACGGTGCGCTTCGGCGAAGTCGAGATGGATGTTCTGCACTGCCCGGGGCACACTCCCGGGCACGTCGTTTTCTTCAGCCAGGCCGACCGGCTGGCGATCGTTGGCGACGTGCTCTTCCAGGGTTCGATCGGTCGCACGGATTTCCCGAAAGGCGATTACGACACGCTGATTTCTTCGATCCGCGAGCGCCTCTGGCCACTCGGCGACGACGTCGCTTTCCTTCCGGGACACGGGCCGATGTCGACCTTCGGCGCCGAGCGACGCAGCAACCCCTTCTGCGGCGACTAGCCGCCGAGCTGGACGCCGCTGTCGTCGCGTCGCGTCGTCTGGTCCTCACAGACGCCGCCGGCGCCTGGCGCCGAGACGCAACTTCCGAAGGATCAGCCCGGACCGCTCTGAGTCTCGGCGACGATGCGCCAGCCTGCATCTTCGCGCTGTAGCACAAGGGTCTTCCACTGGCCGCTTTCACGGTATCTGCCGGAAGCATAGTCCTGCTGGAAATAGACCTTGATCGCATCCTCGCCGTCCGCTTCGGCAGTCAATCCGCGGACGCTTACCGCAATGCTGTCGCGGCTCGCGAAGTTCTTCCGCCGCGCCTCCGCCCAGGCCGCACGGGATGCGCCGTCGGCGGGTACGAAGTTGTCGCTGTAGCTGGCCAGATACTGGTCGATGTCGCGGGCGGACCAGGCTTGGCGCCAGTGCTCGATCACCGGGTAAGCCTGGGCTTGGAGGTCCACGGCGGGTGCCGGTGCCTGCACCTTCGGCACCTCGGTTGTCTCGGCCTGGATTGGCGCTGCTGGCTGCCGCGATTCCACGGCAGGGGCAACGACGGGTTCGCTGGAGACAAGCTTGACGGACTCAGCCGGCGTTGGCCGCAAACCGTTCAGGGTCAGGTACATCAGGCCGGCCCCCAACAGAGCCGAAACGATATTGCTCAGGTACATCAGCCAGAAACTGCCGCGCTCGGGGACTACGACGTCACCGCGGCGTCGCCTCGGGTGGTCGGTCCGCCGACGAGCAGGCAAGGTCGTCGGCACCGGTGCTGCCCGCACCTCCTGCTCAGCCCGCCGCTGGTGCGAGTGTTGCATCGCCCGTTCGATCAAGCTTGCGTCCTCCAGTGCCATTCCGCACCCTCGTTTGCATTGATGTGGTCAGGGACAAGCTTACCGCAGATGCAGCACCAGCCGCCAGCTCCGGGGCTGGCGACAGGCGACAGACAGGCAGCTGATGGACATCCCTGATGCTTCACCCGGACGAACCAGATACAGCCCGGCGCCTCCCGCCATCCAACTAGCGACAGAACCCGCCGCCTAGAAGTGCAGCGGCCGCTTGTCGCAAGCCAGCGCTGCCTCGTGCACCACTTCCGACAAGGTCGGGTGGGCATGGCAAATACGGGCCAGATCTTCCGAAGCAGCGCCGAACTCCATCGCCACCACGCACTCCGAGATCAACTCGGAAGCATTCGGGCCAATGATATGCACGCCGAGAATGCGATCGGTCTTGGCGCAGGCCAACATCTTGACGAAGCCACTGGGATCGCCCATGCCCAGTGCCCGGCCGTTGGCAGCGAACGGAATCTTGCCGGTCTTGAAGGCAGTGCCCTCAGCCTTCAACTGCTGCTCGGTCTTGCCCACCCAGGCGATCTCGGGACTGGTGTAGATCACCCAGGGAATGGTGTCGAAATTGCAGTGTCCGGCCTGACCGGCCATGATCTCGGCGACCATGACGCCCTCTTCCATCGCCTTGTGGGCGAGCATTGGACCGGCAACCACGTCGCCCACCGCCCAGACGCCGGGAAGATTGGTGCGGCAATGCGCGTCGACTTCGATCTGACCCCGCTCGTTGAGCTTCAGCCCGACCTTGTCGGCATCCAGCCCATCGGTATTGGGAATACGGCCGATCGAGACAATCAGACGGTCGGCATCAAGTTTCTGCTCAGCGCCATCCTGATCCGTGTAGTCGATCGAGACACCCTTCTGCGACACCTTGACGTCGCCGATCTCGATACCGGTGACAATTTGTAGACCCTGCTTGGCAAAAAGTTTGGCGGCTTCCTTGGCCACATCGACATCCGCCAGCGAGAGAAATTCGGGCAGCGCTTCGAGGAGAGTGACTTCGGCACCCAGGCGCCGCCAGACACTGCCCATTTCGAGACCGATGACGCCGGCGCCGATCACCGCCAGTTTCTTCGGAACGAGGTTGATATCGAGCGCGCCGACGTTGTCGCAAACGATCTCGTTGTCGACCGGGACCCCGGGCAGGTGACGCGCTCGCGAGCCGGTGGCAACGATCACCTGCTTGGCCTCGACGACGTTGTCACCGACCTTGACCTGCCATACCTCGCCGCCCTTCGCCTCGCTGCGCCCGACGAAGGCGCCATGGCCGTTGAGCAGGGTGACCTTGTTCTTCTTGAACAAGCCCTTGATACCACTGGTCAACTGCTTGACGATGCCATCCTTGCGACCGACCATCTTGGCCACGTCAATGGTCGGTGTGCCGACACCGATACCCTGGTCGGCAAAACCATGCGCGGCTTCCTCGAAAAGATGCGAGGTGTGCAGCAACGCTTTGGATGGGATGCAACCCACGTTCAGACAGGTGCCGCCCAGACGCGGCTCGCCCTTCGGATCCGCGTACGCATTGGATTCACAGCAGGCGACACTGAAACCGAGCTGCGCCGCCCGGATGGCGGCAATATAGCCGCCTGGACCACCGCCGATAACGAGAACGTCAAATTGCTTGGACATGATAGATTCCCTTTCCAGCCGCAGTGACACGAAGGCACGGAGCTGGCACAGCGTCGCGCTGTGCCGCCTCTCCGTGCCCCGGTGATGGAGTGCCTAGACCCCGAGTAGCAGGCGGGCCGGATCTTCCAGCGCCTCCTTCATGGTCACCAGACCGAGCACGGCCTCGCGACCGTCGACGATGCGGTGATCGTACGACATCGCCAGATAGTTGATCGGGCGAATGACGACCTGACCGTTTTCGACAACCGGACGATCCTTGGTGGCGTGAATGCCGAGGATCGCCGACTGCGGCGGGTTGATGATCGGTGTCGACAGCATCGAACCGAAAACACCGCCGTTGGAAATCGAGAAGGTGCCGCCGGTCAGATCTTCCATCGACAGCTTGCCGTCCTTGGCTTTCGTACCGAACTCGCCGATCTTCTTCTCGATGTCGGCGATGGTCATCTGGTCGGCGTCGCGCAGGATCGGCACCACCAGACCGCGCGGACTGCCAACGGCGATTCCGATATCGATGTAGCCGTGATAGACGATGTCGCTGCCGTCAACCGAGGAGTTGATGATCGGGAACTTCTGCAGCGCAGCGACAGCCGCCTTGACGAAGAAACCCATGAAGCCGAGGCGCACGCGGTGCGCCTTTTCGAAGCGCTCGCCGTACTGCTTGCGCAGCGCCATGATCGGGCCCATGTTCACTTCGTTGAAGGTGGTCAGGATGGCATTGCTGGCCTGCGACTGCAGCAAACGCTCGGCCACGCGAGCGCGCAGACGAGACATCGGCACGCGCTGTTCTGGCCGATCGCCGAGCGCCACCGTCACGTCGGGGGCAGCAGCGAGCGCCGGGGTCGTGCTCGCCTTGGCGGCCGGGGTGACAAATGGCGAAGCTGCCCCTGCAGTGGCGGCAGCCGGAGCGGGAGTGGCGACGGGGCTGGGCGCCGGCGCCTGTGCGGCCAGCGCGTCGCCCTTGGTAACCCGACCGCCACGACCGGTACCGCTGACGTCGCCTGCGGCAACACCCTTCTCTTCGAGGATCTTGCGTGCCGCCGGCATGGCCACACCGGCCGCGGGTGCGGCAACGGCGCCCGCCGGCTCGGCTTTCGCCGCGGCCGCCGCTTTCGCTGGCGCAGCCTTGGCCGCGGGGGCCGCCACCGCACCCGCCTGTGCAGCGGTATCGATACGCGCAATCACCTCTCCGGCGACCACGGTATCGCCGTCACCCTTGACGATTTCAACCAGTACGCCGCTATCCGGCGCTGGCAGTTCAAGTACCACCTTGTCGGTTTCGATGTCGATCAGGTTCTCATCCCGAGCGACAGCGTCGCCGGGCTTCTTGTGCCACGAAACCAGGGTCGCTTCAGCGACTGATTCCGAAAGCTGTGGAACTTTGACGTCGATGATCATGTTCTCTCCGTTCTAGGCCAATTTGTAGTACTCGATTTCCCCCAGAGCGGAGTCGATCAGAGCTTTTTGTTGGGCGTTGTGCTTGCTGTGGTAACCAACCGCCGGGGAAGCCGCTGCTGGACGGGAGACCAGCAACAGATGCTGCTTGTCGCTGAGCGAGCGCGACAGGTGCTGACGTGAAGCGATCCAGTACCAGGGACCCTGATTGCGCGGCTCATCCTGGCACCAGACGATCTCGGTGGCCTTCGGATACTTCGCCAGCTCTTCCTGGAAGGACTCCTGCGGGAAGGGGTAGAGTTGTTCGAGGCGGGCGATGGCGATGTGAGTGGTCTTTTTCTCGCGCCGCGCCGCCATCAGGTCGTAGTAAATCCTGCCGGAACAGAAGATGACGCGAGTGACTTTCTTGGCGTTGATCGGTTCCACTTCGCCGATCACGCGCTGGAACTCGCCGTCGCTCAACTCGCCGAGAGTCGATGTGGCGTCCTTGTGACGGAGCAGCGACTTCGGCGAAAAAACGACCAGCGGCTTGCGCTGGTTGCGCACCGCCTGCCGCCGCAGCATGTGGAAAACCTGGGCCGGCGTCGTCGGCTGGCAGACTTCCCAGTTCATCTCGGCAGACAACTGCATGTAGCGTTCGATGCGTGCCGAGGAGTGTTCTGGACCCTGCCCTTCGTAACCGTGTGGCAACAGCAGCACCAGCCCACTCGCGCGACCCCACTTGGCCTCGCCGGCAGCGAGAAACTGATCGATCACCACCTGCGCACCGTTGGCAAAGTCGCCGAACTGCGCTTCCCAGACAATCAACTCGTACGGATTGGCCGTCGAGTAGCCATATTCGAAGGCCAGAATGGCTTCCTCCGAGAGAACGGAGTCGAAACACTGGAAGCTGGCCTGTTTTTCCTGCAGGTGCTTCAGCGGGTAATAGGTGCCCTCGTCCCAGCTCTCGCGATTCTGGTCGTGCAGTGCCGCGTGGCGGTGAAAGAAGGTGCTGCGAGCCACGTCTTCGCCCGACAGCCGGATGCCGTAGCTGGAGACCAAAAGCGACGCGTAGGCCAGGTTCTCGGCCATGCCCCAGTCGATCGGCAACTGGCCCTCGCCCATCAGGCGACGGTCGTCGATGATCTTCTTTACCCGGCTGTGCAGGGTGAAATTCGCCGGCAGCGTTGTCAGGCGTTCGGCCAGGCGCTTCAGCTCGGCAGCCGGCACCCGCGTATCGCAGGTCTCGATGTAGATCGGCGAGAGGAACGGCGTCCAGTCGATGGTCATCGGGTGCTTGTAGCCGGCGAGAACCGGGTTGTACAACAACTCGCCGCGGTCGAGGTGGGCGCGATAGTCGGCGATGATCTCGTCCGGACCTTCCGGGCCAAGGACCCCTTCGGCTATCAGCTTTTCAGCGTAGAGCTTGCGCGTGCCGGGGTGCAACTGGATCTTCTTGTACATTAGCGGCTGCGTCACCATCGGCTCATCCTGCTCGTTGTGGCCGAGTTTGCGATAGCAGACGATGTCGACGACGACATCCTTCTTGAAGGTCTTGCGGTACTGCATGGCGATACCGGTAACCAGTGCCACGGCTTCGGGATCGTCGCCATTGACGTGAAAGATCGGCGCCTCGGCCATTTTGAAGATGTCGGTGCAGTACAGCGACGAACGGTAATCGCGCGGATCCGAGGTGGTGAAACCGATCTGGTTATTGACCACGATATGCACCGTGCCGCCAACGCCATAGCCCCGCGTTTGCGCGAAATTGAGCATTTCCTGGTTGACACCCTGCCCGGCCACCGCCGCATCGCCGTGGATGAGTACCGACAGCACCTTGTCCTTGCCGTCCTCGCCGCGACGTCGCTGGCGCGAGTACACCGAGCCAACGACCACCGGGTTCACGATTTCCAGATGCGACGGGTTGAACGACAGCGTCAGATGGCATGGCCCACCCGGGGTGGAGACATCGGACGAGTAGCCCATGTGATACTTGACGTCGCCAGCGGTAAGATCCTGCGCCTTCTTGCCCTCGAACTCGTCGAACAGCATGGACGGTTCCTTGCCGAGGGTGTTCACCAGAACATTGAGGCGACCGCGATGGGCCATACCAACGACGATCTCGTCAACGCCGCCGGTTCCCGCGACACGAATCAGTTCGTCAAGCGCCACGATCAGCGACTCGCCACCTTCCAGTGAGAAACGTTTCTGGCCGACGTAGCGCGTGTGCAAATAGCGTTCGAGCGTTTCGGCAGCGGTCAGGCGCTCGAGCATTCGCATCCGCTCCTCGACCGTATAGCTCGGCTTGGAATGGATGCGCTCGAGACGATCCTGGACCCACCGTTTCTCGTCGAGCGTACTCAGGTACATGTACTCGACGCCGATGGACCCACAATAGGTCGCCTTCAAGGCGTCCAGAATCTGGCCAAAGGTCGCGTGCTCCGGCACCCCCTTGAACGAGCCGACCGCGAAGACGGTGTTGAGGTCCGCATCGGAGAGCCCGTAATAGGCGGGATCGAGTTGCGGCAGATCGGGGCGCGGTGTGCGCTTCAGCGGATCAAGGTTGGCCCAGCGGTCCCCGGCGAAACGATAGGCGGTGATCATCTGCAGGATGCCGACCTGTTTCTTGTCGTCTACCGGTGCGACGGCCGCCGCGCGATAACCGCCCCGCCTCGCCTGCTCGGCGAAAGCATTGATCACCGGCAAATGCGGCACGTCGCGTGCGACATGACCGGGAAGCTGTGCCAGTTTGTCGAAATAGTCGCGCCACTGTTCAGAGACGGAACCGGGATTGTCGAGATAGTTTTCGTACAACTCCTCGACGAAGGGCGCGTTGCCGCCAAAGAGGAGAGAGTTACCAGAAAGCTGTTTCATCATGGCAGTTACCTGTCGTCACGGTCCTGGTTCGGAATGCGAAAACCTGCGGCAGAAAGCCACAGCATGAAAAAAGGGCGGCTACCGTCGCCGCCCTTCGACCCCCCCCGGCCTAGCGTTGGCCGACAGGAATCACGTCGCGCCTCGCTGCCCCGACGTAGAGCTGACGCGGGCGACCGATCTTGTACTCCGGATCGTTGATCATCTCTTCCCATTGCGTCATCCAACCCACCGTGCGGGCCAGAGCAAAGATGCAGGTGAACATCGTAGTCGGAATACCGAGCGCTTTCTGGACGATCCCTGAGTAGAAATCGACATTCGGATAAAGTTTCTTCTCGATGAAGTAATCATCCTCGAGGGCAATCTTTTCGAGTTCCATCGCCAGCTTGAAGAGACGATCGTTCTCCAGACCGAGTTCCTGCAGAACGTCGTTGCAGACCGTTCTCATCAGCTTGGCACGCGGATCGAAATTCTTGTAGACGCGGTGACCGAAACCCATCAGTTTGAAGTTGTCGTTCTTGTCCTTGGCCCGGGCGATGTATTCGCCGACACGCGAGACATCATGGATTTCCTCGAGCATCTGCAGGCAGGCCTCGTTGGCGCCACCGTGCGCCGGGCCCCAAAGACAGGCGATGCCCGCCGAGATACAGGCATACGGGTTAGCCCCGGAAGACCCCGATAGACGGACCGTCGAGGTCGACGCGTTCTGCTCGTGATCGGCGTGCAGGGTGAAGATGGTATCCAGCGCGTGCACCAGGACAGGATTCGGCTTGTACTCCTCGCACGGCGTTCCGAACATCATGTGCATGAAATTCGCCGTGTAGTCGAGGTCGTTGCGCGGATACATGAACGGCTCGCCGACATGGTACTTGTAGGCCATGGCAACGATCGTCGGCAGCTTGGCCACGATGCGGTTAAAACTGATGTTCTGGTGTTCGAGATCGGAGAAATCCTCGGCCTCGTGGTAGAACGCGGACAGTGCACCGACGACACCGACCAGGATGGCCATCGGGTGCGCATCGCGACGAAAACCCTGATAGAACTTCACCAGTTGCTCGTGCACCATGGTGTGGCGTTTGATGTTCTTCTCGAAACCGACTTTCTCTGCGGCGGTCGGCAACTCGCCATTCCACAACAGGTAAGCCACCTCGAGGAAGTTGCAATCCTTTGCCAGCTGCTCGATCGGATAGCCACGATAGAGGAGTTCGCCCTTGTCGCCGTCGATGAACGTGATCTTCGAGCGGCAGCTCGCCGTCGACAGATAACCGGAATCATAGGTGAATAATCCGGTCTTGGCGCCCAAGGTGCGGATGTCGATGCAATCATTGCCGTGGGTCGGCGTCATGATCGGAAACTCGACGGGATCACGCCCTTCGATATTCAGAATTGCTTTGCGGTCGGTCGTCATTGCTTAATCCCCGGTCAGGTGTTGAGGGCAAAACTACAAACTTGAAACTGCCAGATTATGGCAACTCCCTTACTTGACTCTTACTGTACGCAACAGCGCCAGGACCTCCGCCTGCGCCACATCTGCACACTGGCTGCTGCCATTGATCAACGGCCAAAGTTCCAGATCTTCCATGTCCGCCAAGGTGACAAAGGCGTCCGCCTGCACGGGCGTGAGCGTCGGAAAAATTCGGTCGAGAAACTCCCCGAGCAATAAATCCATCTCCAGCATCGCACGGCGTGTACAACGCCAGCGCAGGCGATTGAGCTTTTCTCTTTCCTCCATCAGATGGCGCGACGAACCATCATTTCCTTGATCTTGCCGATCGCCCGCGTCGGATTCAGATTCTTCGGACAGACGTCGACGCAGTTCATGATCGAATGGCAGCGGAACAAGCGATAGGGATCCTCGAGATCGTCCAGACGCTCGTTGGTCGCCTGGTCGCGGGTATCGGCGATGAAGCGATAGGCATTGAGCAGGCCAGCCGGGCCGACGAACTTGTCCGGATTCCACCAGAACGACGGGCACGCGGTCGAACAGCAGGCGCACAGGATACACTCGTAAAGACCGTTCAGTTCGTCGCGCTCCTCGGGCGACTGTAAGCGCTCGCGTTCGGGACGTGGACCTTCGTTGATCAGGTAAGGTTTGACCGAGTGATATTGCTTGAAGAACTGGGTCATGTCGACGATCAGGTCGCGGATCACTGGCAGACCCGGCAGCGGGCGCAGCACGACCGGCTGCTTGAGGTCCTTGATGTCGGTAAGACAGGCCAGACCGTTCTTGCCATTGATGTTCATCGCATCGGACCCGCAAATACCCTCCCGACACGATCGGCGATAGGACAGCGTGTCGTCCTTCGCTTTCAGGCGGGTGAGTACGTCGAGCAACTTGCGATCGAGCGCGAAGTCGACTTCGACCGACATTTCCTGCATGTACGGTGCGTCATCCTTGTCCGGATCGTAGCGGTAAATCTTGAACAGCATGTTACTGGTGGCCATAATTATTGACTCCGTGGCATACGATCAGTAGGAGCGCGTCTTGAGCGCGATGGTTTCGACGGACAGTGGGGTCATGACCACCGGCTTGTAACTGAGAGTGCTACCCTCGCGCTGCCAGAGCGTATGCTTGTGCCAGTTGACGTCGTCTCGCCCGTTCGGGTTTTCTGGCGTGTCCGGCGCATCGTCCCGGACATGTGCACCGCGCGACTCCTTACGTGCGTCGGCCGAAACCAGCGTCGCCTTGGCCACTTCGATCAGATTATCAAGCTCCAGCGCTTCGACGCGGGCCGTGTTCCAGACCTGCGATTTGTCCTTGATCTGTGTCCGGGCGACCGCCTTCTCGACCTCGAGAATCTTCGCCACCCCCTCGGCCAGCATATCCTTGAAGCGGAAGACCCCACAGTGCTTCTGCATCGTGCGCTGCAATTCGAGGCGCGTTTCGTCGACACTGGTGCCGCCGGTCTGCGTCTCGAGGCGGTTCAGGCGAGCCATGGTGCGCTCGGCAAAACCATCGGGTAGATCCTGATGGCTTATGGCACCGGATTGGACATCGGCGATGACCGAATCCCCGGAAGACTTGCCGAACACCAGCAGGTCAAGCAAGGAATTGGTCCCCAGCCGGTTGGCGCCGTGCACCGAAGCACAGGCCACTTCCCCGGCGGCGTAGAAGCCCTTGACCGGCGCCCCGTCGGGAGCGACCACCTGGCCCTTGTAATTGGTCGGAATACCGCCCATCTGGTAATGACAGGTCGGCACCACCGGAATCGGCGCCTGGATCGGGTCGATGCCGGCGAACTGAATCGAGATCTCGCGAATTCCCGGCAGACGCTTCATGATCGTTGCCGGATCGAGGTGGGTGATGTCCAGCAGGACGAAGTCCTTGTTCGGTCCGCAACCGCGACCCTCATTGATCTCGGTGACCATCGCCCGCGAGACCACGTCGCGCGAAGCCAGATCCTTGGCATTCGGCGCATAGCGTTCCATGAAGCGCTCGTTGTCCGAGTTACGCAGGATGCCGCCTTCGCCGCGCACACCTTCGGTGATCAGCACCCCCGCACCAGCAACCCCGGTCGGATGGAACTGCCAGAACTCCATGTCCTCGAGAGGAATGCCGGCACGCGCCGCCATGCCGAGGCCGTCGCCAGTATTGATGAAGGCATTGGTCGACGAGTAATAGATGCGGCCGGCACCTCCGGTCGCGAAAACCGTCGCCTTGGCGTGAAAAGCCACCACTTCGCCGGTTTCCATCTCCAGGGCGATGACCCCGAGCACCTGCCCGGACTGGTCACGAATCAGATCAAGCGCCATCCATTCGACGAAGAACTGGGTGTTGGCGCGCACGTTGCGCTGATACAGCGCGTGCAGCATGGCGTGACCGGTGCGGTCGGCCGCGGCACACGCCCGTCGTACCGGCTTCTCGCCGAAGTTCGACATGTGCCCACCAAACGGACGCTGATAGATCTTGCCTTCGTCCGTCCGATCGAATGGCATGCCGAAATGCTCGAGTTCGACGACCACCTCGGGCGCCATGCGACACATGTATTCAATCGCGTCCTGGTCGCCGAGCCAGTCAGAACCCTTGACCGTATCGTACATGTGCCAGTGCCAGTGATCCTCCTCGGAGTTGCCCAGCGACGCAGACACGCCGCCTTGCGCCGCCACGGTATGCGAACGGGTCGGGAAGACCTTTGACAGGACAGCTGTTTTAAGGCCGCCCTCGGAAAGCTGAATCGCTGCGCGCAGCCCGGAACCGCCTGCGCCAACGATTACAGCATCGAACTTTCGTACCGGTATGCTTTGCTTACTCACTTACATTCTCCACAGAATCTGTATCGCCCAGCCGGCGTAACCGACCAGCACCGTAGCCGTCGCAATCATCATCAGCAAACGCAGGCCATCCGGTTTTACGTAGTCCATCCAGATATCCCGGATGCCGATCCAGACGTGGTAGAAAAGGCTGACAAAGAAGAGGAATGTGGCAAATTTCATGAAGCCGTTGGTGAAGATGCCGCGCCAGGACTCGAAAGAATTGGGGCCGACAGCACCGATGACAACCAGAAAAATCACCGTGTAGACCGCCATCACAATGGCCGTGGCACGCTGAATGATCCAGTCCTTGAGGCCGTAATGCGCCCCGACAAGAATGCGATTTACCATAGCACTTTAGCTCCGACGATCAGGGTCAGAGCGATGCTGACCGCGAAAACGATCTTGCTCGAAAGACGCGCAGACTCGAGGTCTATGCCCTTGTGCAGGTCCAGCAGCAGATAGCGAATGCCGGCGCAGAAGTGGTGCATGTAGAACCAGATCAATCCGAGCAGGACGATTTTCGACAGCGGATGACCGACCACTTGCTGGAAGCTGGTAAAGGTTTCGGGAGAAGTCAGGCTACTCTGGAACAACCATAAGAGAAAGGGCAACAGCAGGAAGAGCGCCGCTCCGCTGACCCGGTGAAGGATCGAGAGGATACCCGGAAGCGGTAGCCTGATGCTGGGCAAGTCCAGATTCTTTGGACGTTTTTTCTTAATTGCCATCTCTGCCATGAACGTCATCCCTCATGTGTAATACGGTCGCACGCCAACCGCTTGACCTCGAAATACCACGCCCGATTATAAACTATTCAGGCGCCTCTGACTTCCCCAAACGCTTGTCGAAGGCGTTCACCCCAGCTCATTGCGATAATGATGATTGCGTGTCGAATAGAACCCCCTGCGCCATTCGACCGGCTTCTGGCCATAGCTAAAAGTCACTCGCTCGACGAGCAGCAAGGGACTCCCCTCGGGGACCTGCAGCAAGTCGGCGCTGACCCGGTCGGCCGCCACCGCGCGCAGCCGCTCGTCTGCCCGAACCATGCAAACGCCATAACGACTTTCGAACAGACCGTACAGTGATTCGCCTGAGCCGACGAGTTCCAGCGAAAGATCCGGAAACAGCTCGCTCGAAAGGTAAATTTCGTCGAAGACTACCGGCTCCTCCCCCAACTTCAGCAAACGCCTGAGAATGGTGATCGGCGCACCGGGTTGGAGCGCCAAAGTGCGCGCAACATCCGGGCCGGCCTTGGCCCGCCAGCACTCAAGCGGCACGCTCTGGGAGACCTGCGGCTCTCCGTCATTCGGGACAAGACGCAGAAAACGGAAGGCAGAACCCGGATCTCGGTGCGTGGCGACAAAGGTCCCCTTGCCTTGTTGGCGTACCAGCAGGTTCTCCGCCGCCATCTCGTCGATTGCCTTGCGGACGGTGCCCTGACTGACACCAAAGCGGCCCGCAAGCTCTGATTCACTGGGGATGGAGCCGCCCGGACCCCACTCACCGGACTCCAGATTGGCCATGATCAATTCCTTGATCTGCCGATACAGTGGGCTGAAGGTCGGAGAATGCAATGACGACGAGCGGTTCATGGACCGTGATTTCAGCACAATTTCGCTCACCCGTCCATCCCATTCATGTCCAACATATCATATATAAGACATAAGATAGATCGCGCGTATTTGACACCTTGCACATCTGAGTCTTATGATTCACACGATTCGGCGCCCGCGCACAGAGAAAGATTCGCAGGCACTGCCGGTCGCTTTCTTGCTCAATTCCCAGCTGGTGTTCATCGCAACTTTTTTCACTCATCACTAACGACAGGAGCCGTATCATGTCCAAAGCCCCCATGCGCGTCGCGGTCACCGGCGCCGCCGGCCAAATCGGTTACAGCCTGCTTTTCCGGATCGCATCCGGTGAAATGCTCGGCAAGGATCAGCCAGTCATCCTTCAGCTGCTCGACCTGCCACAAGCACAGAAAGCCTGCCAGGGCGTGATCATGGAACTCGAGGACTGCGCCTTCCCGATGCTCGCCGGAATGTTCGCTACCGATGATCCGAACGTCGCTTTCAAGGATGCCGACGTCTGCCTCCTGGTTGGTGCCCGTCCACGTGGACCGGGAATGGAACGTGCTGACCTGCTGACTGCCAACGGTGCCATCTTTACCGTTCAGGGCAAGGCGATTGCCGAGAACGCCAAGGAAAACGTCCGTGTCCTGGTCGTCGGCAACCCCTGCAATACCAACGCCCTGATCGCCGGCTCGGCAGCGAAGAAAGTTGGCCGCACCAATCCGGCCAACTACCATGGCATGCTGCGCCTGGATCACAATCGCGCCCTTTCGCAACTCGCCGCCAAAGCCGGCCGGCCGGTGGCCAGCTTCAAGCAGCTGACGGTCTGGGGCAACCATTCGCCGACGATGTACGCCGATTACCGCAACTGCACGTCCAACGGCGACAACGTCAAGGACCTGATCAATGATCCGGTGTGGAACAACGACGTATTCCTGCCCACCGTCGGCAAGCGCGGGGCTGCGATCATCGATGCCCGCGGCCTGTCCTCGGCAGCGTCGGCGGCGAACGCGGCGATTGACCACATGCACGACTGGGTACTCGGTTCCGATGAATGGGTAACCATGGGTGTCCCGTCCGACGGCTCGTACGACATCCCGGCCGGGATCGTTTTCGGCTTTCCGTGCGAATGCAAGGACGGCTCGTTCAAGATCATTCAGGGTCTCGAGATCGACGGCTACTCGCGCGAGAAGATCAACAAGACGCTCAAGGAATTGACCGACGAAGCCGATGCCGTGAAGTCGATGCTGTAAAGCAGCGCTCGCTCTCGAAAGCCGCGGTCAGTCCGCGGCTTTTTTTCGCCGGCACCCTTCGCGCAGCAGCGCGCTAGAATGTCGCTTCCCAGCAACCTGACCGTATCGAAAGCCCTATGCGCCATCCCAGCCAAGTACTTTTCGCAGGTGAGAAGCCGTTTCCGATGATTCCCGCCGTGGACCACTACGCCGGCTCCGAAAAACTGATGCACAAAGCCCTGCAGCTGCAGAACGAGTTGGGCCCGATCTTCGACATCACTTGCGATTGCGAAGATGGAGCCCCAGCCGGCGCCGACCGCGAACATGCGGCGATGGTCGCCAGCGTGATCATGAGCGACGCCAATCGGCATGGGCGCGTCGGCGTTCGCATCCACGACATCGCCCATCACGGCTGGCAACAGGATATCGAGATTATCGTCGCCGCGGCCGGCCAGCGCCTGGCTTTCGTCACGCTGCCCAAGGTCAGCAGCGGCCAAGACGTACGGATACAGCTCGATTCCTTGCGTCGCGCGGCTGCGGCCGCAGGGCTCGACCGCCAGATTCCGGCGCATGTGCTGATCGAGACCTACGGCGCCTTGCGCGACGTCTGGGAGATCGCTGCCCTGCCCGAGGTCGAATCGCTGGATTTCGGCCTGATGGACTTTGTCAGTGGCCACCACGGCGCCATCCCGTCATCCGCCATGCGCAGCCCCGGACAGTTCGAACACCCGCTGATCGTCCGTGCCAAGTGCGAGATCTCTGCCGCGGCACTGGCCAACGGCGCGGTGCCGTCGCACAACGTCACTACCGAACTCAGGGATCTCCAGGTCATCCGCAACGATGCCGAGCGCGCGCGCAACGAGTTCGGCTACCTGCGCATGTGGAGCATTCACCCCAATCAGATCGTGCCGATCGTCGAGGCGATGCGGCCCGACTTCTCGGAAATGGAAAACGCGGCCGCCATCCTCATCGCCGCGCAGGATGGCGACTGGGGACCGATCCAGCATCAGGGCTTGTTACACGACCGCGCCTCGTTCCGTTACTACTGGGAGCTGCTCGCGCGCGCGCAGGCCACCGGCATGGCCCTGCCCGACGCAGCGCAACGGCGTTTCTTCGCCTGAATCGATGGACCTTGCGGCGCTTACCGCCAGAGTGCTGGAGTTTCGTGACCAGCGCAACTGGGCACAGTTCCACAGCCTGCGCAACCTGATCGTCTCGCTGAATCTCGAAGCCAGCGAACTCCTCGAACTGACCCAGTGGAAGAGCGACGCCGAGATGGCGGCGATGGCCGCCAGTGCCGAAGCGCAGGAAGCGCTGCGCGACGAATGTGCCGACGTCCTGATCTATCTGCTGCTGATTGCCGAAAATACCGGCATCGACCTCGAAGACGCGGCGCACGCCAAGCTGGTCAAGAATGCGGCCAAGTATCCGGTCGACCTCAGCTACGGCTCGAGCCGGAAGTACTCGCGCACCACCGCGCCAGGCAAAGAGCGGCAATAGGCAGGACTATAGCCGGCGGCGCTTCGCGGGGCGCCGCGCGTCTCAGGCCGCCTGGCTGTCGAGCGTAAAACCCGCGCCTTCATTGATCCTCAGCACCTCGACCAGCCAGGGCATCACTTCCTGCAAGGTGCCCTGCAGCGTCCACGGCGGATTGATCACGAACAGGCCACTGCCGTGCATCCCGAAGCCGTCGGCAGCCGGTGTTCTGACGCGCAGCGTGACGTGCAGCCAGTTGCTGGCCGGCAGACGTTTCAGACGCAACGGCAAGTCGTGCGCTTCCAGCCGGGTCAGTTGTGGATACCAGAGCAGATAGGTGCCCCCGGGAAAGCGCTGCAGGCAATCCTTGAGCGCATGGATGACCCGATCGTAGTCATGCTTGTCTTCGTACGCCGGGTCGATCAGTACCAGCGCCCGTCGCGGCGGCGGTGGCAACAAGGCCTTGAGCCCGGCAAAGCCGTCGCTGTGCTCGACCATCACCCGCGTGCCAAAGCTCGCAAAATGCTCGCGCAAGCGCAGCACATCCCTGCTGTGCAGTTCGAAAAGACGCAAGCGATCCTGTGCCCGCGTCGTCCACAGCGCGAAATCCGGTGATCCGGGGTACACCTTCAGGCCACCGCTCGGGTTGACCCCACGCACCAGCTCGACATAGTCGGCGACCGCTGGCGGCAGCTCCTTGCGCCCCCACAGTCGACCGATACCCTCGCGGTACTCGGCGAGCTTGGCCGCCTGCGCCGAATCAAGTGCATAGGAACCTGCTCCGGCGTGCGTATCGATGACCCAGAACGCCTTGTCCTTACGGCCGAGGTAACGGATCAGCTGGACCAGCACGAGATGTTTAAGCACATCGGCGTGATTGCCGGCATGGAAGGCGTGACGATAGCTGAGCATCGACTAATGCCCTTTCGCCTTGGCGGCAGGAAGCAGCGGCGGAGCGCCTACTCGGCGACCAGAATCTTGCCGTCGGTGCTGAACTGATAATCGCGGAAAATATGCTCGGCGTTCAGCAGTTGATAGCTACCGTCCGGCAAGCGGCGAGAGGTATCCTTGAGGCGATAGGTGTAATGACCGCAGGTCCAGCAGTCGAAGTTGCGCATCTGCGTGCACAAGCAGGTCTTGTCCTTGACCGAAATACGCTTGACCCCCGGGTTGGCCTCCACCTCACGGTTGTAGGCGCTGATATAGGAGCAACTTCCCGTACTGTCGAGAAGGTAACCGTAAGCCTCGCAATTCGGGCGAATACCGTCGCCGATCGCCGGGCTGCTGGTCAACATGCGCATCGGATAGCCGGTCGGCGAGATCTGGTTGACCTCGATTTTGTCCTCGGTCGCTTCAAAGTAGTGCTGCTTGACATCTTCGGGCAAGCCGCACTCTTTGGACACGGTAAAGCGCGTCGCCACCTGCACCGCCGCCGCGCCCTGCTCGAGAAAGGCCACCGCGTCACTGCCGGTGAAGATGCCGCCCGCCGGAATCAGGGGAATATCCAGCTGCTCCGACTGTAGATAGCGATGAATTTCACCGAAGATGGTCGCCAGATCGTACTGCGCCCAATCCATGCCAAAACCCAGGTGACCACCTGCCAGCGGACCTTCGACAATGACGTAGTCAGGAAGCCGGTTGCAACGGGCGGTCTTGCGCAGGAACAGCTGCAGTGCGCGCAAGGACGAGACGATGATCCCCAGCTTGGCGTCACGGAAACGCGGATGATCCTCGATCAGGGCGAACGACCCGAGATGCAATCCAGCGGCCAGGGTGATGCCATCGGCGCCAGCATCCAGCGCCCCCTGCATGCGCACGCGCAGCGTCTCCCGAGGCGAATTCATGGTCAGTTTTTCCATGCAATTGACGAAGATCAGGCCTTCACCGCGCTTCGCCTCCATGGTCCTGCCGACGTGCATCCGGGTCGCCTCGGCGAGCTGTCCGAGATCGAAGCGAACCACCGATTTGTCCGTATTGGCAACGTTGAATTTGTACTGCTTGAGCTTGTCCTTGACGAACTTGGCATTGAAGCGCCGATCAGCAACGGTGTTGACCATCGCATCGGAAATATGTCCAACGCCACCCAGCCGAGCGGCCTCGAGCGCCAGTTCGGCCGTCGAAATATCGACGCCCATGCCGCCGATCACGATCGGCACCAGTTCCTTGTTGCCGAACTGCAGACGGAAATCATCAACGCGCTTCATCCATGTCCTTCACAGCTCAAGCAAGCGTCCTCGGCCCGCCCGACAGGTGATCCCAGCAACCTCCAGAAGCTCGCCATTATCGCTCATCCCGAGTCCCTATGGCTCGCTAGATGCAATGAAATCGCAATTCCGGGCCGCGCAATGCGGCGCCTGATCCGCAAGACACCACTCAAGCGCCGGTCAAGGTCATCGCCAGCGGTGTACTCAGCGCGGCCAGTAGGGTCGACAACACCAGGCTGCTCGCCACCGGTCCCTCGAGCGTCTTGAACTGCCGCGACATCAGGTAAACGTTGGCGCCGACGGCCAGCGAGGCAAGCAGGACCACGACCCGAGTTTCCATCGCCGGCAACCCGAGCAGCAAGGCCAGCAGCCAGACCACCAGCGGCTGCACGATCAACTTCAGGAAACAGATGGCCACACTGATCCGCCAGCCGGCCCGCACGCCGTATTCGGCCAGCCCCATGCCAAGAACGATCAGCGCCAGCGGCGCCGCCGCCTGGGCCAGCATGCCCAGGGGTTGCGCAATGAGGGTCGGCAAGGGCCAACCGCTCAAACCGAACAAGGCGCCCGAGAGGATGCCGGCGACGATCGGATTGGTCAGCACGCCGCGCGCCATCTTGGCAAAACCCTGCACCGAAAAGCTACCGTGCCGTGCCCACTCGACCGATACGCTGACCAGGGTCCACAGGATCAGCGCGTTGAACACCAGCACCAGGGCGACCGATGGCACGGCCGCCTCACCGAGCGCAACCTTGGCCAGCGGCAGGCCGAGCAGCACGTTGTTCGAGAACACGCCGCCCAGCGCAAACACCGACTGCCCGGTCCCGTCGAGCGCAAACAGCTGCCAGGCGACCAAGCGGCCGATCACGAAGACGATCAGGCAACCGCCGAAAAAAGCGATCAACAGCCGCGCGTCGACCGGCGGTAGCTGCGAGAAGTCGCTCATCATCCGGAAGAGCATCGCTGGCAGGGCGACCGAAAAGACGAAGCGCGTCAGGTTTTCGGACATCGACGGCGGCCAGCCACAGCCCCGCATCAGCAGGTAGCCGACCAGCACCAGCGCGAACAGCGGCGCGGCCAGCGCGATATGGTGGGCAAGCGTAGCCATCGTCGACAAGCTCGCGCCGCTCAGTCGGCGAAACGCGGCGCCCGCTTTTCGCGCATCGCGGCCATCGCTTCCTCGAGATCGGCGGACATCAGCATCGCCGCGTTCCAGGTAGCCACATGGTTGAGCCCATCGGCCACCGAATGATCACGCCCGTAGTTGAGCATTTCCTTGGTCCCGCGAATGGCCAGCGGCGATTTCGCGGCGATCGTCCGGGCGATCTGGAGCACGCCGTCGAGCAGCGTGCCGGGTGTCTCGAAAAGTTGGTTGACCAGTCCGATCAGTTTGGCCTCGACGGCATCGACGCTGCGGCCGGTATACGCCATCTCCCGGGCAATACCGTCGTGAACCAGTCGTGGCAGACGCTGCAGCGTGCCAACGTCGGCCGTCATCCCGACGTCGATTTCGCGCACCGAGAACTGAACATCGAGCGCTGCGTAGCGCATGTCGCAACAAGTCACCAGATCGATTGCGCCGCCGATGCAGGCGCCCTGAATCGCCGCCAGCACCGGCTTGCGACAGCGTTCGATACAGCTCAGACAATCCTGCAGATCGAGAATCACCCGGCGCAGCGCCTCGTGCCTGCGCGCCGGGTCGGCATGTGCGACGGTGCGGCCGACGCTGGCGAGCATCGCCAGGTCGATACCGGCACAGAAATTCCGCCCCGCACCGCTCAGAATGGCGACGCGTACCTCCGGCGTCACATCGGCCCAGGCGAAGGCGGTACGCAGTTCCTGCCACATTGCTTCATTGATCGCGTTCGAGCGTTCTGGCCGATTCAGCCGGATCTCGGCAACACCCTGGTCCAGGGCGATGGCAATGGTCATCAACTCGGGAATGGCAATAGTCAAGTTGTTCTCCTGGAAGTTCTGGTCAGTGGGCGCCAGGCGGTCACCCCCTGGCCGCGCTGGGCAACGCATTGCCCGTGCAGTGTAATTGATTTGCCCTTTGCCCCGGAGCAGGCGAAAGGCGCGACAATTGGGCCACCGACCCCGGTACACTTTGCCTCATGAACCCGTCCAACCCGGCACCCTTGTCCACCGCTTCGCGCACCGTCGCTAACGACGCGCAAGGGGAAATCGCCTACGTCTACGTCGACGCCGCCATTGTGGTGGTCAACAAACCCTCTGGACTGCTGTCCGTCCCCGGTCGCGGCCAAGACAAGCAGGACTGCGTCGCCGGGCGGCTGCAGGCCGAGTTTCCCGATGCGCTGACCGTGCACCGCCTGGACATGCACACCTCCGGCCTGCTGCTTCTGGCGCGGGGAAAGGAAATGCAACGGCGCTTGAGTATTCAGTTCGCCAGCCGGCAGGTCGACAAGCGCTATCTGGCCGTCGTTGTCGGAGAACTACCGCTGGCCAGCGGCGAAATCGACCTGCCGCTGCGTGCCGACTGGCCCAACCGACCGCGCCAGAAGATCGACGCGCTGGCCGGAAAACCTTCGCTCACCCGCTACCAGGTGATTAGCCACGACGCAAGCGCCAACACCTCGCGCCTGGCGCTGATTCCCGAGACCGGGCGTACGCACCAGTTGCGCGTACACCTGCAGGCGCTTGGCCACCCGATCATCGGCGACGCGCTGTATGGCGACGCCGCCAGCTCGGCCGGCCCTCAGCGCCTGCTGCTGCATGCCGATCAGCTGGCTTTCGCCCACCCCGAGCACGGTGAGCGCTTGTCCTTTTTGTGCCCGGCGCCGTTCTAGATCAAAGCCAGGAGTTCCGTCCTGCGTGAGAATCTCCGGCTGAGAAAGGGCGAATCGGCGACCGCTGGCTCGCCAGACCTCGTCGCTGTTCAACGAACCCCCTCACCTAGGCCCCTGAGCATGAAATTCTCGACCCAAGCGCTATGGCTGGTCGGTTTCAGACCCTTCTTTGCCCTCGCCTGCCTCGCCGGGCTCAGCCTGCCGGTACTGTGGGCGCTGGTTTTCTCGGGTGCGCTGGCAGCGCCAGCCGCGCCGTTCTCGCCGACCCAGTGGCACGCGCACGAGATGTTCTTCGGCTTCGGCTGGGCGGTGATGGGCGGCTTCCTGCTCACCTCGACCAAGAACTGGGTGAAGATCCGCGGCTACCACGGCACGGCGCTGATGCTGCTGGCCAGCGCCTGGCTCTTCGAGCGCGCCGGCATGTGGTTTGCCGGCGCCCTGCCACCGATTGTCTTCCGCCTTTCCAGCAATCTCTTCCTGGCGTCGATCATCGCCATGCTCCTGTGGTCGCTGATCCGTCACCGTCAGAGCGATTCCTTCCGCGACAACTATTTCTTCCTGATCATTCTGCCGTTGTTCCTGGTCGCCAAAAACCTGCTGCTCAGCGACGACCATTTCCAGGCCGGCGCAAGCATGAGCATGGGGCTCTTCCGTGTTGCTTTCCTGGTCATGCTCGAAAGAACGCTGACCCAGTTCATGAAGAACGCCCTGCAGGCCAACATCTTGCGCAACGCGGTGCTTGATACCGCGATCAAGTTGCTGGCGGTGCTGCTGGTTTTCGCCAGCCTGCTGCCGGCGCCGCTCTCATCGTGGATCGGCCTGCTATTGGCGTTGCTGCTGATCGGCCGTTTCGTCTACTGGAAACCGCAACTGGCGATGCGCCGACTGGACATCGGCATCATGTATCTGGGCTACCTGGCGATTGTCGCGCAACTCCTGCTGCAATTCCTCGACCACCTGGCGCAGCCGGCCTGGATCGGCTCGGTACCCATGCATGTGTTCACCTTTGGCGCCATGGGGCTGATCATCCCGGCCATGCTGATTCGCATCGTGAACGGCCACACCGGCAGAAAAGTGGTCTTCGATCGGCTCGACAAGACCGTCCTGTGGATCATGATCGCCGGCTTCGTGATCCGCATCATCCTGCCGCAGGTCGCGCCGGCTGGCTATCTGCACTGGATCGAGCTCGCTGCGGCCTGCTGGTTTGCCTGTTTTTCCATCCTCGCCTGGCGCTACATCCCCTACCTCCTGCAGCCACGGGTGGACGGCAAGGAGCACTGAGCAAGGCCAGACATCTGTTCTCCACCACGCTATGCGTCGCGTGGCCGCCGCAGCAACAGGGCCACCAGGCACCACAGCACGACCGGCAACCAGTTGACCAGCAAAACGCCTAGCGCCGCCGCGCCACCCGAGGTGGCCAGACCGAAGCGCGAAAAGGTGGCCACGGCCAGCATCGCCATCAAGGCGCCAGTGTTGCGCCCCGTCTGCAGCGGATAGCCGCGCGCGCTAGCGACGCCAATCGACGCACACAGGATGAACGCCCAGAAAATTCCGGCGACGAACTGACTCACCACCAGGGCTGCCAGAGAGACAGCGAGCGCCGCGCCGGCCAATGCCAGTGCGCCAAGCACGCACGCCAGCTTGAGGGCGTGCATCTCGCTGCGATCCTTGAGAAAACCACCGACTGCCAGCAAACCGAAACTGAAACCGACCCAGAACACCGGCATCAGCCAGGGCAGCAAAGCGGGATCGGCCAGCCGCTTGAACTGCGCTGCCGAATTGATGGCGATATGTATCTGTTGCCCGAAGGCGAGCAGCAGAGCGAGAAGCAGCAGGAACGCCCACCACGCCTTCGCTGTCGCAGGCGGGGTCTGCTGGCTTGCCTCGGCAGCGACGGCTTGCTCGGCCGCTGGCAACCGACGCTCGACATAGACCAGCGCCAGCGCCGAGACACCGACCGCCAGCGCACTGAGCGCAAAAGGCAGCGACGGGTCGACGCCTTTCAGGACGATCGCCAGATAAGGTGCCAGCGCTGCCGTCACCGCCAGCCCGAGCAGCTGTATGCCGGCCAGACGCGGCAGCCTGGCGCGACCGGCATAGCGCGACAGCAGCACGTAGGGCGGTGCGCGCAAGGCCGCCGAAGTCGCCACCCAGAGCGCGGTCGCCAGCAGTAGCAACATCGGCATTGTCGCCAGCCAGGGCAACAACAACATCGCCAGGGCCGAAAGCGTCGATAACAGCACCAGCATCGGCCCGATCCTGTGCAACGCCAAGCGTGCCCGGTCGACCGCGACCCCGACCGACCAGTCAGCGAGCGCAAAAATCAACTGGTCGGCGGCGAGAATCCATGGCAGGAAGCGCGGATCAATCCCGCCGCGCGCCAGCAGTTCAGGCAGAAAGATGACGTAGACCACCCAGCTCAGCGCGAAGAAAAACTCCACCCCTGCCAGCAGCCAGGCAGCCCGGGTATCGCCAAGAGAAGCCGAGAGTGTCATCACCATAATCGTGGCACGAAAAACCGCCCGCCGGCAAACAGCTGACCGCGTGGTGATGATGACCAACGGGCCGCGGGCCAGAGTCGGCAGGATTCTCGAAATCGATCGGCCGCGTCCACGCACCCGCAAGAAGCTGCTCGAACACCCGGACTACTGCCGCTTGCGCGAGGGACTGCTCAGCTTCCTCAAGGACTGCGACCAGCACTGAGGCTAGCAGCGCACCGCAGACGGCACCGCCATCATCGACTCCCCGGCGTTCGCGTCGCCGCGCCCCCATCCGTCAAATTAGCGCAGATGAGGCACGGCGGTCGGAGATATCATGGGCGCTTGTTGCCAAGCGGGGCCGACTGCTCACCTTCGACGTCTCATCGGAGTGGCCACGGGCCCTGCCGCTTTCACTCAATCTGCCCCGTGAG
>NZ_JAVTWB010000243.1:0-8094 GCF_032229525.1 Accumulibacter sp.
GTCGTTTGGTCGTTTCGCCGCTTGGCAGCTTGGCAGCGTGGCCAACCCGGCCCGAGCCAGACGATCAACGATCATTATGCTGCAACGCAGCAGGCAATGGAAACGGGACTTTTGGCGTCCACGCCCCAATTCCGCCGGCCAGCTTGTTGACGTGTATCAGCACCTGCCACCGCCGGGCAGGCTAAGCTTGGCCGGCGTATCCCTCACTGCTGTGGCCGTGGAGATTGTTGTGACCAAAGTGCGCTTGCAAGCAGGACGGCTTGACCAACAGCTGCAGCCGATCATCGACCGCTATCGTCGTGAGCCGGGTCAACTGGTGCAGATCCTGCGTGAGACGCAGGATCTCCTGGGCTATCTGCCGGCCGCCGCGCTGACCGCCATCGCCGGCGCGCTCAAGCTGCCGCGGGCGCAGGTCGAGGGCGTCGCCGGTTTCTATTCTTTCTTCCATCTGGCGCCGGTCGGTCGCTATCGGGTGCTGTTCTCGGACAACATCACCGACCGCATGCTGGGCAGCGTCGAACTGATGGATCGGCTGTGCAACAAGCTGTGGGTCGAGCGCGGCAAGCTTTCCGAGGACGGCCTGGTCAGCGTCGATTTCACCTCCTGCACCGGCATGTGCGATCAGGGCCCGGCGCTGCTGCTCAATGGCCGGGCGATGACGCGCATGTCGGTCGAGCGCATCGACCGCATCGGCGAGCTGATCCGCGCGCAGGTGCCGCTCTCCGACTGGCCGCCCGAGTACTTCCTGGTCGAGGACAATATCCGCCGCCGCGACAGCGTGCTGGGCGCCGAGTGGCCGGCCGGCGACGCGCTGCGGGCGGCGCTGGCTCGCGGTGCCGAGGCGATGTTGGCGGAAATGAAGCTCGCCAACCTGCGTGGACGTGGCGGTGCCGGTTTTACCACCGCCATCAAGTGGGAGTCGGCGCGGCGGGCGCCTTGCCACGGCGCACCGGGCTTACAGGGCGCCCGCTACGTTGTCTGCAATGCCGACGAGGGGGAGCCCGGCACTTTCAAGGATCGCGTCCTGCTCACCAGCTACGCCGACCTGCTCTTCGACGGCATGACCGTCGCCGCTTTCACCATCGGCGCTGAGCAGGGCCTGCTCTACCTGCGCGGCGAGTACGCCTACCTGCTGCCGGCCTTGCGCGAGACCCTCGAGCGCCGTCGTTGCGCCGGCCTGCTCGGCAAGGCGCTGTGCGGCCGGACGGGTGTGGACTTCGAGATCGAGATTCATCTCGGTGCCGGCGCCTACGTCTGCGGCGAGGAAACGGCGCTGCTCGAGTCGCTCGAAGGCAAGCGCGGCATCCCGCGCATTCGTCCGCCATTTCCGGTCACCGCCGGTTATCGTGGCCAGCCGACGGTGGTGAACAATGTCGAGACCTTGTGCAAGGCAGCGCTGATCGCGCTCAAGGGCGGCGCCTGGTTCGCCGGTCTCGGCAGCAAGCAGTCGACCGGGACCAAGCTGCTGTCGATCTCGGGCGATGTCGAGTCGCCAGGCATCTACGAGTATCCCTTCGGCGTCTCCGTGAACCAGGTGCTGCACGACTGCGGCGCCGGTAATGCGCAGGCGGTGCAGGTCAGCGGCCCGTCTGGAAGCTGCCTGTCGACGCATGAGTTCTCGCGCAGCATCGCTTTCGAGGACGTGCCGACGGCCGGCGCCTTCATGGTTTTCGGTGCCCATCGCGACATGTTCGAGGTAGCCCGCAACTTTGCCCGTTTCTTCGCCCACGAGAGCTGCGGCTTTTGCACCCCCTGCCGGGTCGGCACCTCGCTGGTGGCCAACTGCATGGACAAGATCGCCAATGGCCTGGGCTCGCAGTACGAGATCAACGAAATCTTCAAGATCCATCGCCTGCTGCATGCGGCCAGCCATTGCGGCCTCGGGCAAGCGGCCTGCAACCCGCTGTTCGATACGCTGCAGAAGTTTCGCCCGGCCTACGAGCGCCGCCTGCGCTCGCTCGACTTCGAGCCGGCCTTCGACCTCGACCAGGCGCTGGCGGCGGCGCGCCAGATGACCGGCCGCGACGACCCGGACGCGCACTTCGGTGTCGCTGCCAGGCTCTCGGGAGGTGGCTCATGAACCCGCAAAACATCCTGCTCGATGGCCTGCCGGTGCCTTTCGAGGACGGGCAGACGATCATGGACGCGGCGATGGCTGCCGGGATATTCATTCCGCACCTGTGCCACCATCCGGAATTCAAGCCGCAGGGCAGTTGCAAGCTATGCACGGTCAAGGCCAACGGCCGTTACGTTTCGTCGTGCACCCTGCCGGCCAAGGACGGCATGGAAGTCGAGAACAACTCGCCCGACCTCAACGACAAGCGACGGACCCTGCTGCAGATGCTGTTTGTCGAAGGCAATCACTTCTGTCCGTCGTGCGAAAAGAGTGGCAACTGCATGTTGCAGGCGCTGGCCTATGAGCTGGAAATGCTCAACCCGCATTTCGACCAGTTCTACCCCAATCGGCCGGTCGATGCCTCGCACCCGCAGGTGTTGCTCGACTTCAACCGCTGCATCCTTTGCGAGCTGTGCGTGCGCGCCAGCCGCGAGGTCGATGGCAAGAGCGTCTTCGCCCTCTCCGGGCGGGGGATCACCAAGCACCTGATCGTCAATGCCGAATCGGGCCGGCTCGCCGACACCGATTTCTCGCTCGCCGACAAGGCGGCGCACGTTTGCCCGGTCGGCGTGATTCTCGAGAAGCGCAAGGGCTTCGCCATCCCGATCGGCCAGCGGCGCTACGATATCGAGCCGATTGGCAGGCAGGTCGAGCGCCCGCCGCTGCGCACGACCGGCGAGGAGGGCTGAATGGAGGCTGGCATTGAGCGCAGGAAAGTACGGCTGGCCACGGCTTCGCTGGCGGGCTGCTTCGGCTGTCATATGTCCCTGCTCGACATCGACGAGCGGCTGTTCGAGCTGATCGAGCGGGTGGATTTCGATCGCTCGCCGCTGACCGACATCAAGCATTGCGGCCCGTGCGACATCGGCTTGATCGAGGGTGGCATCTGCAATGCCGAGAACGTCCACGTGCTGCGTGAGTTCCGGCAGAACTGCAAGGTACTGATCGCCCTGGGCGCCTGCGCGGTCAATGGTGGCCTGCCGGCGCAGCGCAACCATCTCGACCTCGGGCAGTGTCTGCAGGAGGTCTATCTGACGGCGCCGGGCATTGTCGGCGGGCAGATCCCGAACGACCCCGAACTGCCATTGCCGCTGGACAAGGTGCACCCGATCCACGAGATCGTGCGCATCGATTACTTCATCCCCGGCTGTCCGCCGTCGGGCGACGCCATCTGGAAGTTCCTCACCGACCTGCTCGACGGCCGCACGCCGCGCCTGGGGCATCCGCTGCTTCACTTCGACTGAGAGACGCCATGAACGCCGAGACTTTCGAACTGGAAACCGCTCCGGCCGACGCCGGCACGCTGCGCCGGGTGGCGATCGACCCGGTGTCGCGCGTCGAGGGTCACGGCAAGGTGACGCTGTTGCTCGACGAGAACGACCAGGTGCAGCAGGTGCGCCTGCATATCGTCGAATTCCGCGGCTTCGAAAAGTTCATTCAGGGTCGTCCGTATTGGGAAGTGCCGGTGATGGTGCAGCGCCTGTGCGGCATCTGCCCGGTGTCGCACCACCTGGCGGCGGCCAAGGCGCTCGATCACGTGCTCGGCGCCGACCGCCTGACGCCGACCGCCGAGAAAGTGCGCCGCTTGATGCACTACGGCCAGATCCTGCAGTCGCACGCGCTGCATTTCTTTCATCTCTCGTCGCCCGACCTGCTGTTCGGTTTTGCCAGCGAGGCCGGCCGGCGCAACATCGTTGGCGTCGCTGCAGAGTTCCCGGAAATCGCGCGACACGGCGTGCTCTTGCGCAAGTTTGGCCAGGAAGTGATCCGCCTCACCGCCGGCAAGCGGGTGCATGGCACCGGCGCCATCCCCGGCGGCGTCAATCGCGCACTCAGCCGCGAAGAGCGCGACGGTCTGCTGGCCGACATCTATTCGATCGTCGCCTGGAGCCGCCAGGCGGTGCAACTGGTCAAGCGCCTGCATGCGGCCGATCCCGTGCTCTACGACGCCTTCGGCAGCTTCCGCTCGAACATCCTGTCGTTGGTCGGCGCCAACGGCGCGCTGGACTTCTACGATGGCCACCTGCGCGCCCGCGACGCCGACGGCAAGATCCTGGTGGACGGTTTCCGCATCCAGAACTACCAGCAGCTGATCCACGAGGAAGTCAAACCGTGGAGTTACATGAAGTTTCCCTTCCTGGCTGCGCTCGGGCCGCGTGCTGGCTGGTACAAGGTCGGGCCGCTGGCACGGGTGCAGAATTGCGACCTGATCCCGACCCCGCTCGCCGAAGCCGAGCGTCGCGAGTTCATCGACCACGGCCAGGGCAAGCTGATCCACGCACCGCTGGCCTACCACTGGGCGCGGATGATCGAAATGTTGCACGCCGCCGAGACCATCAAGTCGCTGCTGCACGACGACGACCTGTCGGGCAGCGAGCTCACCACCAGCGGTCCGCGCGACCGCCAGGGGGTCGGGGTCATCGAGGCGCCGCGCGGTACGCTGATTCACCACTACCAGGTCGGCGACGACGATCTGGTGACCACCTGCAACCTGATCGTGTCGACCACCCACAACAACCAGCCGATGAACGAGGCGATTCGCCGCGTCGCGCAACGCTACCTGAACGGCCGCGAACTCACCGAGGGCCTGCTCAACCATATCGAGGTGGCCATTCGCGCCTTCGACCCCTGCCTCTCGTGCGCTACGCACGCGCTCGGCAAGATGCCGCTACAAGTCGAACTGCAGGATGCGGCTGGGCAGGTGGTCGGGCGTCTGAGCACGGCTTCCTGAGATCACGGGCGCGCCGCCGATGCCACTCGCTCCGGTTCTGGTTCTCGCCTGCGGCAACCCCAGTCGCGGCGACGACGCGCTCGGGCCGCTGCTGCTCGAGCGTTTGCAGGCGTGGCTGGACAGCGCCGGTCTGGCCGCCGGCTTCGAGCTGATCGGCGACTTCCAGCTGCAGGTCGAGCACGCGCTCGATCTGGTCGGCAGGCATCTGGTGCTGTTCATCGATGCCGGCCAGCAGACGCCGGCGCCGTTCGTCTTTCGTCAGGTGCAAGCGACAGATGTTGCCAGCCACAGCACGCACGCCTTGTCACCCGAAGCGGTGCTCGCCGTCCTGCCGCGGATCAACCACGAGGCCCCGCCACCGGCTTTCCTGCTCTGCGTGCGTGGCGAAAGCTTCGCGTTGGGTGAAGGCTTGAGCGCCGCTGCGACCCGTCACGCCGAGGCCGCGTTCGAACGGCTGCAGGCCTTGTGTCGCGTCGCCAAGCTCGACGCCTGGCAGGCTCGCCTGCACCCGCCCGACGGGTCGTAGCGACGCGACGCCGACCGTGTGTGTCCGGAGCACCCGCAAGCACTGCCACCGCCGGTATGGATGAGGCTTGTCGGCGAGCGCTGGGTGGCCACGACGCTTCTCCTCGCCGAGCAATCGATGATTCTTTGGGCTATTCTGGAATGCTGAATGCGCGAAGACCGCCTTCAGCCGTCTCTCGGCGGCAGGAGGATTGGCGCTTCTGACCCCGAGCCTCGCTTTTCCGTGCCGGCAGGTGGCTGATCAAGCCATCCCATCGCAGAAGGGGGATATCACGATGTTGCTCTGGCTCCTCGTTCTTTCCTGTGTTCTTGGTGTTGCTGCCTGGTGGTGGGCGCGCCGGCGAACCACTCCGCGCCCCCCGCTCGCCAAAGTGCCGAGCGGGGCCAAGCGCCATCCTTATCGTGCGGTGGCCATCACCTGTGGTCAGTCGGCCTGTGGCGCGGCCGCGGACCTTGAAGGCCAGCGCTTCCTGGCCGGCGAGGCAGCGCTGTTGCCGTTGGCGAACTGCGATGCCGTGCTCTGTCGATGCAGGTACGCCCACTTCGAAGACCGGCGTGACGATGACCGGCGACGGCCGAATGCCCTGCAGGGTGGCTGGTTGGGTGCGCAGGGCAAAACCGACCGCCGGGACGAAGCGGACCGCCGGCGGTCGATGGCGTTCACCTGACCCGGCGGTCTGCGTGGGGCGAATCGCAGTCGATGCGCCGCTTGCCGGGTAGCACGCAGGGTCGTGCGCCGAAGCAACTGCCGCAGGAAGCCAACGGGCGGTCAGCAGATGCTGCTGGATCGACCTCTGCCGCCGCCCGGGTGACGCCATTGACGGGGACGCCAGTCCGCCCGTGCATCGCCCGCTGTCTGTTCAGAGCGCGAGTTCCAGTGCTATATTGGCCGCCCGGGACACGGCGTTCTGCCTTGAATCATGGCCTTGCGGTGGACAGTGCCTGCTTGATCCCGGTTCGGCGCGCAGGTGTTCGTTCTTCTGTCCGCATCGGCAACGCGTTTTCAGGGCAGCGTATGTGGAAATCAGTCCTCGCCATTTCGATCGGTGCCGCGCTTGGCGCCCTGCTGCGCTGGCAACTCGGCATCAAGCTCAATAGCCTGTTTCCGACCATTCCGCCGGGTACCCTGGTCGCCAATCTTGTCGGGGCCTACCTGATCGGCCTGGCGATCGCTTTCTTTACTTCGTTCTCGGCGCTGTCGCCGGAATGGCGGCTGCTGATCATTACCGGTTTCTGTGGCGGGCTGACCACCTTCTCGACTTTTTCGGCCGAGCTGGCGGTGTTGTTGCAGGAGGGGCGACTGTCCTGGGCGCTCGGCATCGTCGCGGTGCATGTCGCCGGATCGGTGCTGATGACTTTTGCCGGCATCGCCACCTTCGTCTGGGCGAGGGCTTCGACCTGAGGGGATGGTCTGCGGCAAGCCAGGATATTCGCCGCAAGACCCGACGGCGCTAGAGCAAGGAGGCAGTCATGGAAGGCTTGTTGCTGAGACTGTACGTGAACGAAAGCCAGAGTCATCACGGCGTTCTGCTCTGGGAGTGGTTGCTCGAGCAGGGTAACCACCTTGGTTTTCGCGGCGGCTCGGCCTTCCGGGCGATTGGCGGCTTCGGCCGACGGCATGCGGTGCACGAGGACCGCTTCTTCGAGCTGGCCGGCAGCAGCGGTATCGAGGTCGAGTTCGTCGTCACCGAGGACGAAGCGAAGCGGCTGCTCGATCTGATCGCACAGGAGAAGATGCGCATCTTCTACGCCCGCATCCCGGCTCGTTTCGGCGTCATCAATGCGGACGCCGAGGACCGACGCGAAGACACCTGATTGACCGGCGGGCTGTCATTGGCGCGATCTCGGCGATCAGGATCGAAAACTCCTGCAGTCAGGTGTAGAATCCCTGATCAGGGAAGTCATGCTGGAGAATCAAGTAGTTGTGCTCGCGACGGCTGGTCAGGGTCATGGCGCCGCGTGGCGGTCATGCTTTCTCGTGCTCACTCGACGAACGTGCGCTGGGCCTGCGGAAGGGGCGACATCTTGTCGGGCCGGCTGGGGCGCTGATTTTCGCCGCTTTCTTGGTTCATGGAGCTTGCCGCACTGGAGGTTTCCGTATGAATAGCTTGGGTATCAAGGGGCTACTGGCCGCCGTGCTCCTGGCCACGCCACTGCTGACGCTGGCCGGCCCGCTTCCGCTCTCTTCGATCACCTACGACGTCAATCGCACGATCGGGTCCGGTTCGGTGATCGGCACCATCGAAACGGACGGTACGATTGGCGTGTTGACCGCGAGCAAAGTCATCGGCTGGACCCTGACCATTGACGATGGCGTTGCCGGCGGTCCGTTGACGCTTTTCGGTCCGGGCAGTCTCAGTAATTCGGAGTTTGTTCTGGTAGGTGATCTTCTCAGCGCCACGCTGACGGCCTTGCTTTTCGATTTCGGCGGCGCATCGGGTTACGCGGCGTTTCAGAATCCGAAGTTCGGCAGCAGCATCAACCTCTGGTGTGTCGAAGGGGGCCGCGGTGGTGGTTGCTTGGGGGCCAGCCTTGAATCGGTTACGCGGTTTAGTGGTAGCCAGCAAGTCCCTTATGGCGACCAGCGTGTCATTGCCGGTGAACTGGTTCCGGAACCCGCCTCCATGGCTCTGCTCGGCATCGGTCTGGCTGGTTTGGCTGCGACGCGGCGCAAGCAGCGCGTCCGCCCCGATCTGCATCGGTGAGCGCAAGCGGCAGCGAG
>NZ_JAVTWB010000243.1:8194-27254 GCF_032229525.1 Accumulibacter sp.
GGCGCAAGCAGCGCGTCCGCCCCGATCTGCATCGGTGAGCGCAAGCGGCAGCGAGTTGAGCGCAAGCGGCAGCGAGATGTCAAGGCGTCAAACCGCCCGGAACGCCCGTACGCCGAGGATCACGCCGGTGACCAGCAGGGCGATGCCGACCAGCGCTGCGCTGCCCGGCAGCGACCCTCGCCAGATGAAGGCATAGGCAAACGCGGCCAGCGTTTCGAAGACGATCAACTGGCCGGTGAGGGCGGTTGGCAGCAACCTGCTGGCGCGGTTCCAGAGCAGCGTGCCCAGCCACGAGGCGCACAGGCCCAGGGTCAACATCAGTCCGACGTAGCGCCCGCCGTGTGGCCCGAGCGGAAAGTCGAAACCACCGTTCCACTGGAAGTACAGCCCGGCAGCGGCCATGCCGACGACCGCCAGCGGCAATGTCGCCAGTCCCTGGGCGATCGCCCAGGTGCCCGAAGCCAGCGCTGGCCGCTGTTGCAGCCAGCGCGAATTGCGCACCGGGTACCAGGTCCATGAACACACCGCCGCCAGGGCGAGCAGCGTCCCCAGCAGATAGTCCTGCGTGCTGCGCCGGTCGTCGAGCAGCGCCATCTCGTGGCTGTTCACCAGCGCGATGCCGATGCTGATGACCAGCAGCGACGGCAGCAGTCGACGCCACGGCAAGGCTTCGGCGCCGAAGTTGGAGACGATGGCGATGACGATCGGCAGGGTACCGATGAGCATCGTCGGCAAGGGCGCGTCGGCGAGCTGGATGGCGGCGGAAAGAAAGAGGTAGTAGAGGATATTGCCGACCAGCGCCAGTTCGCAGGCCATTGCCCAGTCCTGCCGCTGCAGGCGTTGCAATCGGGGCAGGTCGGTCCCGGCGAGCAACAGTGCGATTACCCCGAAGC
Source organism: Accumulibacter sp. (assembly GCF_032229525.1). Taxonomy (GTDB): domain Bacteria; phylum Pseudomonadota; class Gammaproteobacteria; order Burkholderiales; family Rhodocyclaceae; genus Accumulibacter. The sequence goes on from NZ_JAVTWB010000243.1 coordinate 9,088, forward strand.
TGAGGTAGCGGCCGAACGAGAGCATCGCCGGCGGATAGTCGGGCAGCATGATGGGAACGACAAACACCAGCCCCCAGAGCAGCCCGGCGCCAAGGGCGCAGGCGACGCCTTCGACGAGAACGCGGCCGGCGGGCGGTGGCGTCCGGCCGACCGGCGCCGCTTCGTTCAAGACCCGCGTCGTGCCGGGTTGAAGTGGCGCAAGCCAGAAAGGGTTGGCAGGTTTGGCAGCGACGGAAGTTGCGGCAGCTCGATGGCGTCGAGCATGTTCTTGATCAGCAGTCCCAGTTCGGTGTCGCCGACGATCGACAGCTCACGGTTGAAGAACAGGGTATCGGGGTCCTCCTGGCGGGCGAGCAGTTGCAGGAAGGCCGACAGGTTGGCGCTGAAGGACAGGTCAGGCGCTTCCGGCGCTTTCAACAGCGGCCGGAACAGGCCGCCGCGATAGCTGAAGCTCGCCTGCCCGCCGGCATCGATCACCTCGATGACGAAGGTTCGCCCTTCGAGCAGTGCCAGGCTGTCCTCGGGGAGCAGCCTCATTTTCGCCGCGGCGTTCAGCGCCGTCGCCAGCGCCAGCGAGTGAGGCCATTGCGGCAGATGGGTGCCGACCGTAGCGAGCAGCCCCGGCAATTTGAAACGGGGAATGGAAAAACTCAGGCTCATCAGCAGCTTCCTTTCATTTCGGCGACAGCGGCCTGATGGCGCTGCACGATGCCGGCGTCGCCAAACCAGTAACCGTCGACCATTCCCTCGCTTGCCCAGCCGGCGGTGTCGGGATTGATCGCTTGACCGCGGCGAGCGTCATCAAAGGCGGTAATGATCGCCGCCATCGCCTGCGGCTGTGGACTGATGCGCACCACCTCGATGCCCATCTTGAGCAGTTCCGGCATCTGTGGCAAGAGGTTGTAGGTCTGCGCCGACATCGTCTGGATGCCGTTGATGGCCAGAAAGGCTTGTCCCTCGCGGGTGCGCAGCGTCATCCCCTCGGGATGGTCGAGGCATTTGAACTGGCAGTCGTCCTTGTTGAGGTCGTAGTGACGTGCGGTGAAGCAGCGGGCCGAGAAGGCCAGCGGCAGTTTGCCGAAGGCGAACACCTCGGTTTCGACACCGCTCGGCCGACTCCGGTGCAAGGTTTCGATCAGCGCCCGGTCGCCTTCGAGCGGCGGCACCCAGCGGCACATGCCATAGCGGGCAAAGGTAGCGAGCGTCTCTTCGTTGTAGATGTTGAGATGCGGTCCGGCGATGAAGGGGCGGCCGGCAGAGATATTCACCGCGCCGAGGTCGTTGGCTTCGAGCCGGCAGCCGGGGATCTCGGTCAGTTCGGCACGCAGGCGGCGAAGCGATTTCAGATCGCTTTCCGATTCGAGCAGCGCCTGCGCCGCCATGACCACCTCCTTGCCGGCGTCGGCCAGGTCACGGGCCAAGCCAAGCCAGTCGGCGACGCGAATCTGCTGGCGGCGCGAGCAGACCACTTCGCCGATGGTGACGATGTCGATCGCCGGGTTGTGCGCGATTTCGGCGTAGAACTCGAAGACTTCGTGCTTTGGCCAGAAGAAGAGCAGTGGCCCGAGAGAGAGTTTCATGGTCGTCCTGAGGGCTAGCGCCACGGGCGATTGTAGGCGCCGAGCGTGACCTGGCTGCCTTCGGAAACCTTCGCCAGCTCAGCCTGCCAGGCGGGCTTGACGGCAAAGTGCTGCGTGCCCCCGGCCAGTACGTCGAGGGCGGCGCGCAAAGTCCGTGTCACCTGGGCGACGTAAGTCGGGCTGCGTTGGCGTCCCTCGACCTTGATCGCCTTGACGCCGATGGCAGCGATCTCCGGCAGCACTTCAAGGACGTTGAGGCTGGTCGGCTCTTCCAGCGCATAGTAGGTTTCGCCATTGACCTCGAAGCGTCCCTTGCACAGCGTCGGGTAGCCGGCCGGCTCGGCGTCGCCGAAGCAGTCGATCAAGATGCCGTTGAGGCGGGTGGTCATCGCACCGGGTGACTTCTCCCACTTGACGTACTTCGCCGGCGAACAGGCGCCGACGGTGTTCGGCGATTCGCCGGTGGCGTACGAAGACAACCAGCAACGGCCCTCGTTCATCACGCACAGGCTGCCGAAGCCGAAAACCTCGATCTCGACCGGCGTGTTGCGGATCACCGTTTCGACCTGCGCCAGCGTCAGCACGCGCGGCAGCACCGCACGCCGGACGCCAAACTCGCGATGGGCAAAATTGACTGCCTCGTAGCTGGTCGCCGAGCCCTGTACCGAGAGGTGCAGCCGCAGGGTAGGGTGGCGCCGGCTGGCGTAGTCGAGCAGGCCGACATCAGCGAGGATCACCGCATCGACGCCGAGGTCGGCAGCACCATCGACGGCGCGCCGCCAGTCAGCAACGCGCCCGGGTTGAGCAAAGGTGTTGATGGCCATCAGGATCTGGCGATGACGCGACTGGGCGTAGCGCAGACCCTCGATCATCGCCTTGTGATCGAAATTCAGGCCAGCGAAATTGCGCGCATTGGTGTCGTCGCGGTAGCCCAGGTAGACGGCGTCGGCGCCGTGATCCACCGCCGCCTTGAGCGCCGGCAGGCTGCCAGCAGGGCAAATGAGTTGGGGAACGTTCTGGCGTGGCATGCTAGACCTCGTCAAGTGGAGCAGGCCAGTATAGTCAGCGCGTCCGGCCGGCACTTGATTCGGGTCAATTTCCCGCTGATTTCGCCAGGCCGGCGCGCAGTTGGCGCAGGTAGGCCAGCCCCCTGATTGCCCGGCTACCGTACCAGGAGACCATTTCGCCGTCGATCAGCGCAACCGGTGTTTCCGGCAGTTCGGCGGCCAGTCGGCGGCGGTGCTGCTCGCGAAAGGGAAAGGGTTCGCTGGACAGCAGGATCATCTCCGCCTCGCCGGCGAGCGCCGGCAGATCGACCTCCGGGTAGCGCAGCGTACTTTCCGCCGGCAGCGTATCCCAGCCGGCGGCGGCCAGCACGCGCGAGATGTAGGTGTCGCGGGCGACGCTGAGCCAGGGCTGCTGCCAGATCAGGTAGAGCACCCGCTGCCGCGGCAGGCGGTCGGCGTCGGCGCTCAGCGCCAGCCATTCGCGCTCGAAATCGGTAGCCAGCGCGGCGGCTTGTGCCTCGCGGCCGAAGACGCCGCCGAGCAGGCGGTAGAGATCGAGGTTGTCGCGGGCGGCCAGCGGATGGGTAACGATCAGATGCGGCACAAACTCGCGCAGGGCATCGACTTCGTCGCGGCGGTTTTCATCGATATTGACGATGACGTGCGTCGGTTGCAGCGCCCGCAATTTCCCGACATCGAAGCCCTTGGTGCCGCCGAGCTTCGGCACGCGGCGCACAAGCTGCCGCGGATGGATGCAGAAGCCGGTGCGGCCGACCAGCACTTCGGCCAGCCCCAGGTCGACCAGCAGTTCGGTGAGGCTGGGCACCAGCGAGACGATCCGCGGCCTGCCCGGGTAGGGGCCGTGCGGCTTGCCGATCGCGTCGGACCATTGCATGATTAGTGTTTTGGGGCCAGAGAACAGGAGAGACAAATGCTAGCGCAGAAACTTGCTGTCGTGACCGGCGCGGCGCGCGGGCTTGGCCTGTCGGTAGCGCGCGATCTCGCGGCCGCTGGCTGCGTGGTGCTGATGGTCGGACGCAACGCCGAGGCGATTGAAGCTGCCGCCCGGCAGTTGCGGGAGAGTGGTCATCAAGCCCTGCCGCACGTCGCCGATGTCACCGACGCCAGCGCCGTTGCCGCCCTCGCTGCCCGCCTGCGCCGCGAGTTCGGGCGGGTGGACATCCTGGTCAACAACGCTGGTGTATTTCCGGAAAAGAAGGATTTCACGGCCCTCGAGACGGCCAGTGTTTTCGTCGTCGACCCGGAAATGGTCGCGGCAACTCACGCCAGTAACGCCCTCGCGCCGCTGCGTCTGATTCAGGCGATCGTTCCTTTGATGCGTGAAAACGCCTGGGGGCGGATCGTCAACGTTTCGTCCAGCATGGGGCAGCTGGCCGAGATGGGTGGCTTCTGGCCCGGCTACCGGATGTCGAAAGCCGCCCTCAATGCCCTCACCCGCCTTACCGCCGCGGAATTGAAGGACAGCCCGATCAAGGTCAATTCCGTCTGCCCCGGCTGGTGTCGCACCGAAATGGGCGGCAAGGACGCCACACGCAGTGCCGATGAAGGCGCCATGGGGATCGTCTGGGCGGCACTGTTGCCGGACGACGGTCCGAGCGGGGGCTTCTTTCAGGACGGCAAGCCGATCGACTGGTGAGCCGGCCAGCGGTCACCGGCGCGAGGCGAGACTTGTGGTGGGTCAGACTGCGCTGATCGCTGTTCCGGCGCCCGCGTTCTGGCCCCTCGGCCAGCGACGGCGGGTGCAGATAGTCGGTCTTGCGGCCAGCGAGCCGATCTGCGGTGGCCTTGTCGTTGGGCAACGCTCGGCAGCCGATCCGTTTGGCACCACATGACAAGGGGGCCAGCCGTCAAGCGATCTCTTCCACATCACCCGTAGGGTCCGATGATTTGGTAGCTCTACCAAGTTGAAGGATAATCGGCCCCCTGTGCCGATCTCGAGGTATGCCTTGAACGTAAGGGATGCGATCTTGCTTGCCGGGGTGACCCGCCCGAGAAACCAAGGGATCTCCCTGTTGCACCGCCTCGGGTCACCCAACCACAGCGCTCGCGCTGCAGAAAGGATTGACCCATGATCATCTGGCGCAGCACTGGCCCGGCACTTTGCACAGCCGCGGTGATGACGGCGCTGCTCGCTGGCTGCGGGAAGATGCCTTCGTCGTCCTATCAGGGCTACGTGGAAGGCGAATACCTTTATCTCTCGGCCCCGCAGGCAGGCTACCTGAAGTCACTGGACGCCCCGCGGGGAAGCCGCGTCGTCCCTGGTCAAGCGCTGTTTGCCGTTGCCACCGACCCCGATGCGCAGGCACTGGCCGAAGCCGAAGCACGCACCGGCTCCGCTCGCGAGAAGGTGGAAAACCTCAAGGAACCGCGTCGCCAACCCGAAATAGCCCGTTTGCAAGCCAACTTGCGAGCGGCGGAGGCCAACCTGCGCCTGAGTCTTTCACGCTTGCGTCAGCAGCAGGCCCTGGCCGAGAGAAAGTTTGTTTCCCAAGGGGTGCTCGACGCTGCGGTCAACGCCTTTGATCAGGCGACCGCGCAGGTGGAAGCCGCGCGCCAGGAGCTGGCCAGCTACCAATCGACATTCGGTCGTCAGGCCGAGGTCCGCGGTGCCGAAGCCGATCTGCGGGCGGCTACCGCCCTCGCCGCCCAGAAACGCTGGGTTGTGGACAGCAAGGCGGTAAGCGCGCCCGCTGCCGGAGAAGTGGCCGAGACCTTCTACCGTCCGGGGGAATGGGTGCCGGCCGGCGCTGCGGTGGCCAGCCTGTTGCCGGATGCGCGCAGGCGGATTCGTTTCTATGTGCCCGAGACAGTCATCGCCACCTTCAAGCCGGGTCAGTCGGTGGATGCCTCCTGCGACGGTTGCGCCATTCCCATCCATGCCACCATCGACTTCATCGCCCCGCAAGCCGAGTACACGCCGCCAGTAATCTACAGCCGCGGCAGTCGCGAAAAGCTGGTTTTCCGCGTCGAAGCGGCACCCGGGCCGGAACAAGCTGCCGCGCTGCGACCGGGTCTGCCGGTAGACGTGTATCTGATGGAGCGTTGAGATGCAGGCTGCGCCACTGGTCATCGATGTCACTGGAATCAACAAGCGCTTTGGCGACAAACACGTCGTCAAAGACCTCTCGCTGCAGGTACGCGAAGGCGAGATCTTCGGTTTCCTTGGCCCCAACGGCAGTGGCAAGACGACCTCCATCCGCATGCTCTGCGGCCTTCTGACGCCTGACAGCGGACGCGGCACCTGTCTGGGCCTGGATGTGCTCAGCGAAAGCGCGGCGATCAAGCGCCAGGTCGGCTACATGACCCAGAAGTTTTCCCTGTGGGACGACCTCACGATTGGCGAGAACCTGGATTTCGTCGCCCGCATGTTCGGCATGCAGGGACGACGGGAGGTGGTTGACCGGGCGCTTGAGGAACTGAGCCTCAGCGGCCGACGGGATCAACTGGCGGGGACCCTCTCCGGCGGCTGGAAGCAGCGCCTGGCACTCGCTTCCTGTTTGCTGCACCACCCCAGGCTGCTCCTGCTGGACGAACCGACCGCCGGCGTGGACCCCAAGGCCAGGCGTGATTTCTGGGAAGAAATCCACCGTCTTTCAGCGGCCGGCATTACCGTGCTCGTCTCCACCCACTACATGGACGAGGCGGAGCGCTGCCACCGGCTGGCCTACATCGCCTACGGCAGCCTGATGGCTTCAGGTACCGCGGCAGAGGTGGTGGCCAGTCAACAGCTGCATACCTGGGAAATCAGCGGTGACAACCTGCAAGGGCTGGGTCAAGCGCTGGGCCAGTTACCGGGCGTTGATCTGGTGGCCAGCTTCGGCGCCACCCTGCACGTCAGCGGCCGCGATGAAGCACAGCTGAAGGCCAGTCTGGAGACCTTTCTACAAGGCAAGAAGCTGGCGATGAGCGTCGTTTCGGCGTCGCTCGAAGATGCCTTCATCTACCTCATGCAGGGAACTCGGGACCCGCTCCATGGCTAAGGCCAAGAACGGCGCCGCTGCGTCGTTCTCTTTTTCCCGCTGGATCGGCATCATGGTCAAGGAGTTCATCCAGTTGAGGCGCGATCGCTTGACCTTCGGCATGATCGTGGGCATCCCGATCCTGCAGCTGATGCTCTTCGGCTTTGCCATCAATTCCGATCCCAAGCACTTGCCAACGGCGGTGGTGATGGCCGATCCCGGGCCGCTGGCGCGATCCTATGTGGCGGCGATGCAGAACAGCGAATACTTCAGGATCGTCGGCAGCGTGGACGAACGCCAGGCGGACGAGCTGCTTGACCACGGTCAGGTGCAGTTTGTCGTCACTTTCCCGCCGGGTTTCCATCGCGATCTGGTGCGCGGGAAATCTCCCGTCCTGTTGGTCGAAGCCGATGCCACCGATCCGATGGCAGCCGGCGGTGCCATTGCGGTTCTCAACCACCTGGGGATGGAGGTTTTTGCCCCGGATCTGCCGGGTCTTCAACGTCCCGCCATGCCGCCGGTCGACCTGCGGGTGCATCGCCGCTATAACCCTGAGGGATTGACCTCCTACAACGTCGTCCCGGGTTTGCTGGGGGTCATTCTGACCATGACCATGGTGCTCATGACGGGACTGGCCATGACCCGGGAACGAGAACGCGGAACCTTCGAGAATCTCCTGGCAACGCCGGCCACACCCGTCGAGGTGATGACCGGAAAGATCGTTCCCTATATCGTCATCGGCCTGATTCAGGTGACCCTGGTTCTGCTGGCCGCGCGCTGGGTCTTCAACGTGCCGATGCACGGCAGTCTGCTGCTCCTCTACAGCGTCGTACTGCTGTTCATCTGCGCCAACCTGACCTTGGGCATTACCTTCAGCTCGCTGGCCCGCAACCAGCTGCAGGCGATGCAGATGACGTTTTTCTTCTTTCTGCCGTCGATCCTGCTCTCCGGCTTTATGTTCCCCTTTCGCGGCATGCCCGAATGGGCGCAAGTGATAGGCAGCGTGCTGCCGCTGACGCACTTCCTGGTCCTGGTGCGCGGCATCATGCTCAAAGGTAATGACCTGACCATGGTCTGGGGTCAGGTCTGGCCCATTCTGCTGTTCATTGGCGCCGTGTTGGCCGTTGGCCTGAAGACTTTCCGACGCACGCTCGACTGAGTGATCGAGCGCTTGGCGAAGCAGAGTTCTTCTCCGGCTGCAGGCGCTGCTCACCTGAACGCCCGGTCTGGCGCGAGTACGCAACCGCGGGCTGCCGGGAAGTCCGACGCGCGGCTAGCCGCCAGACGAAGCCTCAGCCAGCGGCCGCAGTGCGACGCACAAGCATTCGATCTGTTCACCAAGGTCGCCAAGCAGCTCGTACAGTTCCGGCGGGTCGCTGAAAGCCGATCGTTGTTCGATGCGATGGGCCAGATGCACCGCAGGTCGTGCGCCAAAAATCGCCAGAGTCCCTTTCAGCGCTGCCGCGGCAGATGCCACGCTGCGCAGATCACCGTTGGCTATTCCCCGGCCAATGGTATTCAGATCGTGCGGTGAATGCTCGAGGAACTGCGCGGCAATCAGCTCGACCGTCTCCTGGTCGGCGCTTGCCAAAGCGGCGCCATAGTCGAAGCCGCCAGGCATGGGCTGACTCCTGCGCTGAGTGCCAGCCTCGACCGGCGGCGCGCTGCTGCGCCGTGCGGCCGCGGTGACTGCCCCATATTTGAGTAGCAGTTGCTGTAGCTCCTCGCTGTGGACCGGCTTGGTCAAGTAATCGTCCATGCCGGCGGCAAGACACTCTTCGCGGTCACCCTTCATCGCGTTGGCGGTCATGGCGATGATCGGCAGTCGCCGCCTGCCGGTGGTCAATTCGTCGGCGCGAATCCTGCGGCTGGCTTCGACGCCGTCCATTTGCGGCATCATCATGTCCATCAGGACGACGTCGAACTTTCCGGCGCCCAATCTTTCCACGGCGGCAAGACCGTCTTCCGCGAGGGTGACCTGGTGGCCAAGGTGCTCCAGGATGCCTTTGGCCACCTGCTGGTTGACCGGGTTGTCCTCGACCAGCAGTACCGCGCAGGAGGGGGTTCTTTCCTCGACGAGAGGCCGGCTGACGACTGCTGCGCCTGGGTGGGGGCGGCTGTCGAGGAGGCGGTTCAGAGCTTGCAGGAGTTCGTCGCCGGCAAAGGGCTTGGCAAGGAATTCGGCACTCCCCAGCTGGCGGCAACGCTCGGCATCGCCCCGGTGGGGACGGGCGGAGATGATCAGCAGGGGAATCGTCTCCCGGCCGGGTGCGGCGCGCACTCGTGTGGCGAGGCCATAAGCGTCGGTGCCCGGCAGATCGGCATCGAGCAGCGCGAGATCGATGCTGGAGGAGGCAGCTGTGAGCGTTGCCAGGGCCGCTTCGCCCGATTCGGCGGCCGCCACCGCTGCTCCTGCGCTTTCCAGTGTGCGCGCAATGCCTCGGCGGGTTGTCGCGTGGCCGATGACCAGCAGCAGGCGTTTGCCCGCCAGCTGCGGCGGCGGCAAGGCTTGCTGCGGCGCCTGCGGATCGGCTTCGCAGCGCATGGTGAAGTGGAATGTGCTGCCGCGACCGAGCTGGCTTTCGACCCACAGGCGCCCGCCAAGAAGCTCGGCGAGACGCGCCGAGATGCTCAGCCCGAGGCCGGTGCCGCCGTAGCGGCGAGTGATCGAGCCATCGGCCTGCGCGAAGGGATCGAAGATCGTTGCCAGCTTGTCGTCCGGAATGCCAATCCCGCTGTCGACGATCGTGAAGTGCAGGCCGACCTCTCCGGTTTTCTCGCCATCCGCGCATGCCAATTCCAGGCGAAGAAGTACTTCGCCTTGCGGGGTGAACTTGATCGCATTGCCGATCAGATTGAGTAGCACCTGGCGCAGACGGCCAGGGTCGCCGATCACCCGCAGGGGGACTTCGGGCGCGATATCGCAGATCAGTTCCAGTCCCTTGTCGTGCGCGCGCAGAGCCTGGGTCTTGAGCGTCTCACCCACCACTCGCCAGAGCTTGAATGAAATGCGCTCGGCAAACAGCTTGCCGGCTTCGATCTTCGAAAAATCAAGGATGTCGTTGATGATCGTCAGCAGCGCGTCGGATGAGTCCTTGACGATTTGCAGGCAACTGCGCTGCTCATCACTGAGCTGGCTATCGAGAACCAGATGGGTCATGCCAATGACGCCGTTCATCGGCGTGCGTATTTCGTGACTCATGTTGGCCAGGAACTCGGACTTGGCGCGGTTGGCGGCTTCGGCGCCTTCCTTGGCGCGGCGCAGTTCCTCGGAGGCGAGTTTGGCGGCCGAGGTATCGGCGAGGTAACCATTCCACAGCGTGCTGCCGTTGGCCATGTCGGTGCCTTGCGCCTCGCCGTGAATCCAGACCGTTTCGCCACTGCGGCGATGGACGAGTCGAAAATCGAGCGACCAGCGTGACTGCTTGGCGGCGACCGGCATCTCCACCAGTTGCCGATCTTCCGGGTGTACCAGTTGGAACAGGGCATCGGCACTGGCCATTGCCTGCTCGGCCGAGAGACCGCAAATCTCGTCCAGGGCGCGACTGAAGAAATGGAAGGCATGCTTGCCGCCGCGCCACCGCTCGTACTGATAAACGGCCACCGGGATGTTGTCGGTCACCTCACGCAAGCGCGCATCGGCCTTCTTGAGCGCAGTGACATCCTGCCAGATGCCGGTGAAGATCGTTGCGCCGTCAGCCGCTGGGGGCTCTGGCGCCGGCTTGATCTCGCCGCGAATCCAGCGTAGCGCGCCATTGGGCAGGCGGATGCGATACTCGCCTTGCCAGGCCTCGCGGCGTGCCGCCGCGCCCCGGACGCCGTGCTCGACGCGTTGCACGTCGGCGCCGATGACCTGCCGGGTGGCGAGGTCGGAATCGGCGAACAAGGCCTCGCGGGCCAGCCCTCTGATCTCGCTCAGACGATCGCTGAGGAAGGTGTAGCGAATCCGTTCGGGACCGATTGCGCACTGGAAGACCACCGCCGGTACGCTATTGGTGATCTGGCGCAGGCGGGATTCGGCGCCCGATACGGCCGCCTCGTGCGCCTTGCGCTCGGTGATGTCGACGATGGCGCCAAGCAGACCGGTAATGCTGCCATCGGCCTTGGTCAACGTGACCTTGTGGTAGATGGTGTCGCGCCGCTCACCGCCGTGCAGTTCGGCCTGCGCCTCGTACACCTGCTGACCGACTGCGGCCAGGATCTCGCGGTCCCTGTCCGCATGCAGTGTCGCGAGGTCGGCAGGCAGCAGTTCCGCCATCGCCTGTCCGACCCACTGCCTGCGATTGATGGCGAAAAATTCGCCAAACGCCCGGTTGAGGTGCACGTAACGTCCAGCGGTGTCGGTCAGATAGATCGGCAAAGGCATTACCTCGAACAACTCCTGTACCAGGTGCAGTTGCTCCTGCAGTTGTTCCAGCGCCAGGCGTCGTTCGGTGACGTCGTTGAGCGTGCCGGCGCAGCCGGTAAATCGGCCGTCATCGTCGAACTCGGCGCGGGCAAAAAGCTCCAGCCAGCGCTCCTTGCCGTAGCGCGTACGGTAACGCGCTTCCTCCCGCGTGAACTCAATCTGCCGCGTGGCCAGCGCTGCGAAGCGGCCAACCGCGTAGTCACGGTCCTCGGCCGGAACGCTCGCCAGCGAGGGCCGACCGAGGCTCTCGTGAACCGCGTAGCCGGTGATCTCGCTCCAGGCCGGATTGAGATAGGTCCAGCAGCCGTCGGCGTCGGTCCGGAAAACGACTTCCTTGAGGCTCTCGACGACGCGACGGAAGCGTTGTTCGCTGTCGGCAAGTCGGGCTTCGACGCGCTTGCGCTCGGTGATGTCGGTATGGATCGAAATGTACTGCGCCGGTCGGCCGCGCTCGTCGCAGAACGGCACGATGGTGCCGCTCACCCAGTACCGCTCGCCGTTCTTGCGGCGATTGCACAGCTCGCCATGCCACACTTTGGCGGCGGAAATGGTGGCCCACAGTTCGGCAAAAAAGGCCGGCGGATGCACGCCCGAGTTCAGCAGGCGGTGATTGTGCCCGAGTACCTCGCCACGCGTGTAGCCACTGATGGCGCAGAACTTGTCATTGGCGTAGGTGATGATGCCGTCCTTGTCCGCGGTGTTGACAATGGCGTGCTGATCGAGGGCGAACTTCTGGTTGGCCAGCGCGGCCAGTGCCCCCTGCAGGTCGTGCCGGCTCTCTTCACGTTGCCGCACCAGGTCGGCCATCAATGCCGAAAGCGACTCGAGATCGTCGTCTACCAGCGTTGGTAGATCGCCGTCGGTGCCGCCCAGCAGGCCGCCGGCGGTCGCACGCAAAGAGTGGATGGCGCGCGTACGGCTGGCCAATTCATTGCGCAGGCGTTCGTTGGTCTCCAGCAGTTCGGTCGAACTCAAGTCCAGGCTGCGCGTCCTCAGTTCCAGGTCGCGGTCGTTCTGCTCGTAGGCGCGCTCGACCTGCCCGAAGAGGGTGTCCAGGTCGGCGAGCAGGCGAGCCGCTTCCGGCGACAGCGGATGTTCGGCGGCCAGTTGCCGGAGTTCGTCAAAGACGTCAGTGGCGCGTTCGCCATCGACACCCAGGACCCGCCGTATCTGGCGGTTGAGAAGTTTATGCACGAGTGCTAGGCCGAGAAGGTGTCAAGCGGCAGGGTCCAGGGGTCAGCCCTCGCCGATCCAGGTCACGCTCATGGTCTGGTTGTGCAGTCGGCAGGCAGCCTCCGGCGCAAAGGGTCCGATCTCGCCGTAGGAGTAGAAACCGGCGAGCAGCGCATGCGGGCCGAAGACAGCGCTGACGGCTTCGACCTCTTCATCGACGCGGCCGCCCATTACCAGCTTGCGACCGACGCAACTGACCAGCAAGGCCAGTCCCCGTTCCTCCGCGCGCAAGGCCTGGCGCACGGTTTCTGCCGCCGCTTCGGCGCCACTGACCAGGGCGTCAGTACTGGCGTGCATCAGCTTCAGGTAGCCATCGGGGGTGATCTCGCCAGCCAGCGTCAGGCTGCCATCCCGCTCGTCGACGCCGAGGATGCTGCGAATCAGGCCGGTCTCGCGGTGATCGCTGCCAAGCAGCGCAAACGGGAATAGCAGCCCCGACGCGGGCAGCCCCCGAGCATGCTCGCCAAGGTAGCGCTTGTAGACATCCAGTGCCGGTTTGCCGTCGAGTTCATGGAGCACGTTACCGGCGCAGCGGGTGATCTTTCGTGCCGGCCCAAACGGGGACCAGCCGCCGAAGGAAGCGTGGCTGAAGGCCAGTCGCTCGCCGTAGAGCCCGAGCGCAACGATGGTGTCATTGGTGACGCCGTCGTCGTCGAGCACCCAGGTTTCCTGGAAGGCGACGCCGTCGCCAGCCAGGCCGCCGGTGACCGGCAGTTCGCTGCCGAGGACGTCGGCGATCCCGGTCAGCAGGGCGCTGCCGTTGATCCGCACGCCCTGGCCAAAGAGCAGAACGGCACGCAGGCCAGCCGGCGGCAACTGGGCGGCGAGTCGCCGGCCCGCGGCAAGCGAGTCAGCCATCTCGGCGAGCCTGGTCGATGCTTCGACCAGGGGTGTGCTGTCGAAGCCGATCGCGGTCACCACACAGGAATCGTCGGTAACGCCGGCGGCAGAGATCTCGCCGGCCGTCGAACAGCCCACGCGTCGCGCCTCGGGGAAAGCCCTGGCCAGGTGGGGTGCCGTGGCGCGAAGCAGCTGGCCGGCGCCGAAGGCAAGCACCAAACTGGCTCGGATGTCGGTCAGCGGCGCCAGTTCGTCGGCGATGCTTGCGCCGCTGCGTAGAACGATCTGGGCAAGCTGCATCACGGGGTCTCCTGGTTCGCTGTCTGAGGCGCAGGCAGCAACCACACAGCATAGCGCGGGCTGGACCGCCGGACAAGGAGACGACCCGAGTCAGGCCCGCCGCGCTCAGTGCGATCGGCGCGCTTGCCGGACGATGCTCCGCGAGACCTGGCAGATTGGCCTTGAGTTCTGCTATGGTGCGTTTTTTCGTGAACTCCTTTCTTGCGTCCGAGGATACTTGATGACCTCAAAACCTTCCCGATCCTGTGCGCTGCTTACCGCGTTGATGTTCGCCGTGTCACCGACGATGGCACAGCAACCCCCGTCGACGCCGGCACCCCAAGCGGTGGCCGCAAGTCCCGCACAGAAAACCTTCTCGCAGGAAGACCTTGACCGCTTGCTGGCACCGATTGCGCTTTACCCGGACGCGCTGCTGGCACAGATCCTGATGGCCGCCACCTATCCGCTGGAGGTGGTCGAGGCGGCGCGCTGGTCGAAGGCCAACCCCAAGGTCGCCGGTAAGGCGCTCGAGGATGCGATGGCCAGCCAGCAATGGGATCCGGCGGTCAAGTCGCTGACTTCGGTGCCGCAGGTGCTCAAGCAGATGAGCGACAACCTGAGCTGGACGCAGAAGCTGGGCGACGTTTTTCTCGCCCAGCAACAGGACGTGATGGACACCGTCCAGTCACTGCGTGCCAAGGCCAATGCGACCGGTAACCTCAAGACGACCGAGCAGCAGGTGGTGAAGACCGAGACCCAGGGCAGCCAGACCATCTACATCGTCGAGTCGCCGAAGCCGGACGTGGTGTACGTACCCACTTACAACCCGACGGTGGTCTACGGCAGCTGGTGGTATCCGACGCCGCCGTACTACATGTATCCACCGGCCTACGTCTATCCGCCGGGTCTGGCTTTCGCCACTGGGGTGCTGGTCGGTGCGGCGATCTGGGGCGGTTGCAACTGGGGCTGGGGCCGCAGCAGCGTGAATGTCAACGTCAATCGTTACAACTCGTTCAACCGGACCCATATCAACAACGGCAACTGGAATCACAACGTCAACCACCGCCGCGGCGTCGCCTACAAGGATCAGAACGTGGCGCGCCAGTACAACCGCGGTGGCAATGCCGCCGCCGCGCAGGCGCGGGACGATTTCCGCGGTCGTGCGGAAACCGGTCGCTCGGAACTCAAGGGCATGGATCGCGGCGAGCTGAACAATCGCGTCCAGAACGCCGATCGTGGCGCGCAGGCCGCGACGCGCGACCGGGTCGACGGTGCCGGCAGTGGAAGGGCCGAGGCCAGCAACCGCATGCAGGGGCGTGATCGGGGCGACGGTGCCGGTGGCGGACGGGCGGAGGCCAGCAAGCGCATGGCGGGCGGCGGCCGCGGCGACGACAACGCACGCAGTAACGCCAGCAGTCAGGCACGTGGAAGCGGCTTCTCGGGGGTCGGCAACGCTGGCTCGACGCGTCAGGCCAGTCAGCGCGGCAGTACCAGCCGGGCAGAGATGGGCAATCGGGGCGGCGGTGGCGGCGGAAGCCGCGGCAACTTCGGCGGGGGCGGTGGTGGCGGTCGTGGGGGAGGTGGTCGTGGTCGCTAAGCAGCCCTGCCCAACCCTTTCCGCGGAGAAGAAGACGATGACACTCACCAACTTGATCAAGTCGCTGGCTGTTGCGCTGTTGATGGCGGTCGCATCCCCGACCCTCGCTGCCCAGCCGGTGCCGGCCGTGCACAAGGCGGTTCAGAGCTCATTTGCCACGCCTGAAGATGCCGCCAGGGCGTTGGCCGACGCCGTGCGCGCCGAGGACAAGCAAGCACTGCTGGCCGTCGTCGGGCCGGATTCGGCCAGCTGGCTATTCAGCGGCGATGCGGTTGCCGACCGTGCCGACTGGAAGAAATTCCTGACCGCTTACGACCATAAGCACGGCGTTGACCGGGAAACCGATGACCGGGGCGTGTTGGTGGTCGGCGACAACGATTGGCCCTTCCCGGCACCGCTGGTGCGCCAGGGAGGGCGCTGGGTTTTCGACGCGGCGGCCGGACGGGAGGAGATCATCAATCGGCGGGTCGGCAGCAACGAACTGGATACCATCCAGACCCTGCTGGCGATTGTCGATGCCCAGCGCGAGTACGCAGCCAGCGATCCGGATGGCAACGGCTTCAACGATTACGCGCGCTATTTCGTCTCGACCAGGGGCAAGAAGGATGGCCTGTTCTGGCCAGTCCAGGAAGGCGATGCGGCAAGCCCCCTGGGGCCGCTGGTTGGCGAGGCCACCCGTGCGGGATACTCACGCAAGAAGGCCAAACGTGACCAGCCGGTGCCCTACCACGGCTATTACTACCGCATGCTGACCGCCGAGGGCAAGAATGCGCCGGGCGGCGCGTACAGCTATCTGGTTGATGACAAGATGATCGGTGGCTTTGCCGTCGTTGCCTACCCGGCCCGCTACGGGGTATCGGGAGTGATGAGCTTCATGGTCAACCACGATGGCACGGTCTACCAGAAAGACCTGGGCGAGAAGACCGAGGCTGCGGCAAGCGCCATGCGCAGCTACAATCCGGACAGCTCCTGGACGATGGTGCACTAGACCGCGTCGCGCGCCTGCGCACAGCTTGCCGGGCGCCATCAGGCGCCCGCTGCTTTCCCGCCATCCTCAGTGGGCGGCTGCGCGCTCGAAGAGTGCGATCGACTCGACGTGCGAGGTGTTGGGGAACATGTTGACCACCCCAGCACCGCGCAGCCGGTAACCCTTCTGCGCCACCAGGATGGCCGCGTCACGCGCCAGGCTCGGCGGGCTGCACGAGATGTAGACGATGCGGCGCGGACCGTCGGCAGCCAGCGCCTTGACCAGCTCCAGCGCGCCGTCACGCGGCGGATCGATCAGCATCTTGTCGAGCCGACCGAAAGCAGCCACCGTTTCGGCCGTCGCTGCAAAGAGATCGGCGACGCGATACTCGGCGAGCTGGCCGAGGCCGTTCGCCGCCGCATTCTCGGCGGCGCGGGCGACCAACTCCGGACTGCCCTCGACACCGAGAACACTGGCGCCAGAACGGGCAATCGCCAGGGTGAAGTTGCCCAGCCCACAGAACATGTCGCCGACTCGCTCGCCCGCCTGCGGTTGCAGGAGATTCATCGCTCGCCGCACGAGCACGCGGTTGACCGAGGGGTTGACCTGGGTGAACTCGGTCGGCGAGAAGAAATGCTCGACGGCGAAGTCGGGAAGAAGGTAGGAAAGCGGCGGCCCCGCCTGCGGATGGAAGCGGTAGGCCGTCGCCGGCCCTTTCGGCTGCAGATAGAAGACGACGCCGTGCTTGTCCGCGAAGTTGCGCAGCAAACCCTCGTCGCCCGCATCTGGCGGCTCGAGTACGCGCAAGACCAGTGCCGTGACGTGCTCGCCGATCGCCACTTCGATCTGCGGCAGGCGGTCACGTATCGACAGTCCACCGATCAGTTCGCGCAAGGGCAGCAGCATCGCCGACAGGTGCTGCGGTAGGACCTCGCACTGCTGCATGTCGGTGACGTAACGGCCCTGGCGCTCGCGGAAGCCAATCAGCACGCCGCCTTTCTTGGCCACGAAACGGACTGACAGGCGGGCACGATAGCGGTAAGCCCAGGGCTGCCCGTAAATCGGCGCGTAGAGTTGCTCGGCCCGGAGGCCGCCGAGATGGCGCAGGTTGTCCTCGAGCAAGCGCTGCTTGGCCGCCACCTGTGCCTCGGGGTCGAAGTGCTGCATGCTGCACCCGCCGCAGACGCCAAAGTGCGGGCAACGCGGCGTCACCCGACTCGGAGACGGTGCCAGAACACGCAGCGTCCGCGCCTGCTCGTAGCTGGGTTGGCGCCGATAGACCGCGTATTCGACACGCTCTCCCGGCAAGGCGCCCTCGACGAAAACCGTCTTGCCGTCGACCAGGGTCACCCCCCGTCCCTCGTGGTCCAGCGATTCAATGATTCCGGTGGGCATGCGTCATGTCCGCAAAATAACAGGCGATTCTATCCTGAATGTCTCCCCCCTCGCTCGCCTGTCGATGCGATGAGAAGAGGCAGGCAGCGGGACGGCAGCGCGGCAGCGACCCGCGCCGCCGCAGTCCGAGCTTCGCCTGGCTCGGTGGCGCGGCGACAGCTTGCCGGCCTCGCGGCAAGCCTGCTATCCTCGCTGGAATGCCCGCGGAGTTCGATTGATGACCACTCGGCTGATCACTACCTGGACCGACTACGACAGCGCGGTCCAGGAAATTCTGGCGCTGTCACCGAGCACCCTGCTGATCTTCGACGAAGACCTGTCGCCACTCAAGCTCGAACGACCGGAACGCATCGCTGCGCTGGCGCGTTTACTGGCTTCGAAGGAAAGCACCAGGCGACTGACGATCATCGTCCAGAAACCTGATTTCGTCCGCCAACACAGCCCGCAACTGATGGCGCTGCTGACCGTCCATGCGCCGCTGCTGACGATCATCCAGGCGCCGCCACATCTCGACAATCTCAAGGATTCCTTGCTCATCGCCGACGGCAAGCACGCGCTGGTCCGCTTCCACCAGGGGCAGGCGCGCTCCCGGGTGTTCATCGACGAAGGCGAGGAGTGCGCCCCCTACCAACGGCGCTTCGAAGAGATCCTCGGCGAAGGCGGTGAGCCGCTAAGCGCGACGACGCTCGGGCTGTAAGCCCGCGAGCCAGGGCCGCTGCCGAGCCCTTCTGTCGCTGGTAAACAGTCGGCGATTTCGGCTAACGGTCATGACATGTCGAGATACCCCAGATCATGAAAGTCACGACCGTCCCCCTCTTTCCCGGCCCTTCTCCCGCGCGGGGGAGAAGGGAGATTCGTGAGTCGCGTACGCGACTTTCACA
>NZ_JAVTWB010000244.1:0-4347 GCF_032229525.1 Accumulibacter sp.
TCGATGTCGGCGCTGTAGCCGACCAGCAGCTTGCCGGGCGCTGCCGGGTCATCGAAGTCGGCTTCGATGTCGACCGTGCGCGCCTGCTTTTCGAGCGCCGAAACGTAGGGTGCAACGCGCTTGACCTTGCCGGGAAACGACCGCTTCGGCAACGCGTCGAGACTGATCCGTACCGGCTGTCCAGCGGCGATCCGCGGCGCATCGACTTCGTCCATCGGCGCCTTGATATAGAGACACGAGTCGTCGATCAGATCGATGGCCGGCGGCGTCGGCACGCCGGGCGGTGACGGTGTCGAGTATTCGCCGACCTCGCCGACGATCTTGGCGACGGTGCCGGCGAACGGCGCGTAGAGCACCGTCCGGCCCTGCTCGACGCGAGTCAGCCGGACTCTCGCCTCGGCTTGCAGGACGTCGGCTTGGGCCGCTGCGCAACCGGCGCGCCTGGCTTTCGCCTCGCTGCGCGCCGTCTCTTCCTTGGCGCTGGAGACAAACCCCTGCGCCCGCAGGCTCGTCTGGCGCTCGGCTTCCCGTTCGGCATTGGCGGCGACGGCACAGGCCTCGCTGACCCGCTGCCGGGCGGTGGCTACCTGCGCGACGTACCACGCGCTTTGCGCCTGCTGGTCGTCGTTCCACAGTTTCATCAACAGCTGGCCCTTGCTGACGCGGTCGCCCTCCTTCACCGCCAGCAGTTCGATGCGGCCACCAACGATCGGCGACAACTTGGTGCGCTGGCAGGCTTCGACCGTTCCCGCACGGGTGTTGGCGATGGTCGATTCGACCAGGCCGCGCTCGATTTGCCGCAACACGACGGCCACCGGTTTCGGCCGGGTGATCCACCATACGGCGCCGGCAATGAGGGCGACGACAAGCAAGGCAACTAACAAACGGCGGATCAGGGGGGACATGTCGGCGGAGCTCGGGATTGGCGAAAGGGGCCTGGCAGCGACCCCCGCTATGGTCTGACGAATCCGCGCCAGTAGCAAGGGCAGCGACTCTCGCCGCCAGCGGACACTCCGTCCCGGCAGGATCGGCAAGGGCTTCGGCGAGCCCGTGCTAGAATCGCCCCCCCCGCCTCCGGCCGCACCCTTTGATGTCCTCGCTCAACCCTCCGCAACGCGAAGCGATCCGCTACCTTGACGGTCCCCTGCTGGTCCTGGCGGGTGCCGGCTCGGGCAAGACGCGGGTGATCACCGAGAAGATCGCCTACCTGATCGAGTCCTGCGGCTTCAGCCCGGCCAACATCGCGGCCATTACCTTCACCAACAAGGCGGCCAAGGAAATGCAGGCGCGGGTGAGCAAGCTGCTGGTGGGCAAGCCATCAAAAGGTCTGACCATCTCGACTTTCCACGCGCTCGGCGTGCGCATCCTGCGCGAGGAAGCGCGCACGCTCGGCTACAAGCCCAACTTTTCGATCCTCGACGCCACCGATTGCTTCGCGGTTGTTTCCGAGCTGGCGAGCACCGTTGACAAGGCGGTGGTTCGCAAGCTGCAGTCGTTGATCTCGAACTGGAAGAGCGCGCTGGTTTCGCCCGACCAGGCCCGCAAGGCGGCGCAGAACGACACCGAACTGCTCGCTGCCAACGCTTACGACAGCTATCTGGTCACCCTGCGCGCTTACCAGGCGGTCGATTTTGACGATCTGATCAGCTTGCCGGTGACGCTCTTCGAGGAGCATCCGGAAATACGCGAGAAGTGGCAGAACCGCCTGCGCTATCTGCTGATCGACGAATACCAGGACACCAACACCAGCCAGTACCGTCTGCTCAAGCTGCTGGCCGGACCGCGCGCGGCGTTTACCGCGGTCGGCGACGACGACCAGGCGATCTATGGCTGGCGTGGCGCCGATATCGAGAATCTGCGCGGCCTGCCGCGCGACTACCCGCAGCTCAAGCTGATCAAGCTGGAACAGAACTACCGCTCGACGGTACGCATCCTCAAGGCGGCCAATGCGCTGATCTCACACAACGAGAAACTGTTCGACAAGAAGCTGTGGTCCGAACTGGGCCACGGCGACCCGATCACGGTCAGCATCTGCCAGGACAACGAGAAAGAGGCCGAAGCGGTGGTGATGAAGCTGCAGGCACATCGCTTCGAACACCGCGGTGCTTTCAGGGACTACGCCATTCTCTATCGCGGCAATTTCCAGGCGCGCGCGCTCGAACAGTTCCTGCGCAACCAACGCATCCCCTACCTGTTGTCCGGCGGTCAGTCGTTCTTCGACAAGAGCGAAATCAAGGATCTGGTCGCCTACCTGCGTCTGCTGGCCAACGAGGACGACGACCCGGCCTTCATCCGCGCGGTCAGCACGCCCCGCCGGGGTGTTGGCACCAGTACGCTGCAGGCCCTCGGCAGCTATGCCGGCGAACGTCACCTGTCGCTATTTGCCGCGGCCTTTGAACAAGGCTTCGCCCAGCGCGTTCAGCCGCGTCAACTCGCACCGCTGCTCGAATTCTGCGAGTTCATGAACCGCCTGCAAGCACGCGCCAGCGGCGAACCGGCAGCGAAGTTGCTGGCGGACCTGCTCGCGGCTATCGCCTATGAGGACTGGCTCAACGAGCGTGACGAGAAACGCGTGGCGCAAGTCAAGTGGAGCAACGTCCAGGAGTTCTGCGATTGGTTGGGCAAGAAGGGTGAAGACGAAGGCAAGACGCTGATCGACCTTACCCAGACCATCGCCCTGATCAGCCTGCTCGACAAGAATGAAGCGGACGTCGACGCCGTCCAGCTATCGACCCTGCACGCCGCCAAGGGCCTCGAGTTCAAGCACGTTTTTCTGATCGGCATCGAGGAGGGCATCCTGCCGCACCGCGAAGCGGCGGCCGATGGCCGCATCGAGGAAGAACGCCGGCTGATGTACGTCGGAATCACGCGCGCGCAACGCTCGCTACACCTGAGCTATTGCGAGAGGCGCAAGCAGGGCCGCGAGACGATCCCCTGCGAGCCTTCGCGTTTCGTCGCCGAGATGGGTAGCGAAGACCTACGTTTTTCCGGCGGCAAGAGCGCGGCAGTGCCGGACAAGGCCGCCAATTCCGACCGTTTGGCGGCGATGAAAGCGATGCTTGGCAAGAGCAAGTGACCGCGGGGCAGCGTGGTGGTTACAGCGGGTTACACGACGTTACTCAGGCGTTGCCATCCAGCTGCTTGGTCCCTGCGTTAGTGTTGGCAAGGCCGGAAACAACCAAGAGCAACACCGAACCGACCGAGCAAATACCAATCAACCTCAGGAGACCCTCATGTTCAAGAACCTTATCGCCCTCGCCATCGCTGCTGCTTTCAGCACTGCCGCCTTCGCGCAAGCCCCAGCTGCCACGGGCGCGACCAAAGCGGTCGAAGCGGCCAAGCCAGCCATTGCTGCAGCGGCGACGGCCACGCCAGCTGTTGCAACCCCCGCTGCAGCAACCCCGGCAGTCGCAGCTCCGGCAGTGACCGACACTATCGCCACGGCGACCACCAAGCCCGCAGCCATGGCCAAAGACAAGATGCATGCCGCCAAGCCGAAAGCGAAAGTCGCCACCCCGACGGCAGCAGCCAAGCACACGGCCGCCGACAAGATGGAAGGCACCACTGGCAGCGCAACGCCTGTTGCCGCTTCGGCCGCCGTCCCGGCCGTCGCCAAGTAAGGCTACGCGCCGCGCCTTCGGAGCCGCTTCCGAGGCGCACAAAAAAAGGAGACCTGACGGTCTCCTTTTTCTTTGTTGGCGACCAGACGCCTTACTTGGCCAGCCCCACCAAATGCTCGACAGCCCCCCTGATCTCGTCGGCGGTCAAGTCGGCGCCACCGCCCTTTGGCGGCATCGCGCCCTTGCCATTGGTCACGCTGGCGACCAACGCGTCAGTGCCGGTAGCAATACGCGGCGCCCAGGCCGCCTTGTCGCCAGCTTTCGGCGCACCAGCGACGCCAGTTGCGTGGCAGGCCATGCAAATCGAATTGTAGACCGTCGCGCCATCACGCGGCTGGCCTTCGGCTGCGGCCGCCGGGGCTCTCTCCAGCTCCAGCTTCGCCACTGGCAGAATGCGGGCAAAAACCGCATCGCTGTCGCTGGCGACCCCACTACTCCCTTTACCAATCATCGATAGCGGCCAGATGACTACCATCAGAACGATGGCAATGACGATGGTGATCACCAGGATCGTCCGTGAAGAGAGTTGTTTTTGAGCCATGCCGGATCCTTGGTTGTCTGCAGGTTGGTTGGCGAATTGTACCGCCCTTTGGCGCTGCCCAGAAGGGCTGAGCTGGACTGCCCACGGCAAACCGGTTAAGCTTGCCGTCCTGCACGCGCCCGTAGCTCAGCTGGATAGAGTACTGCCCTCCGAAGGCAGGGGTCGGACGTTCGAATCGTCTCGGGC
>NZ_JAVTWB010000245.1:0-5926 GCF_032229525.1 Accumulibacter sp.
TACTGGCGGCCGAAGCGCGTATCGGGGAGCTGGAAAGAGCCTTGAGCGAAGCCCGTCAGGCGGCCTTTACCGACGCCTTGACCGGCGCACTCAACCGCCGTGGCTTTGAGGAGGCATACCGTCGCGAACTGGCCCGCTCGCGTCGCAACGGCACGCACCTGGCCATTGCGCTGATTGATCTGGATGACTTCAAGCGCTTGAACGACACCATGGGCCACCATGTCGGCGACGAAGCGCTGGTCCATCTGGTCAAAGGCCTGCGCGCTGCTCTTCGCCCGTCAGACATCCTGTGCCGTTTTGGTGGCGAGGAGTTCGTCCTGCTGCTCCCCGACACCGCGCTGGCCGAAGCGGAAGCGGCGATCTCGCGTTTTCAGCGTCAGTTCGCGGCCGACGCCGTGCCGGGCCGGGATATCGTCATCACCTTCAGCGCCGGCGTCGTCGTCCAGGAAGCGGCCGAATCGGTCGAAGCCTCCATTCTCCGTGCTGACGCTGCAACCTACGCTGCCAAGCGCGCGGGCAAGAACTGCGTCGTCACCGGCTGAACCTTCCCTGATCGGCATTCCGAGACCCCGCGCGGGGTCCGGTGCGGCAGTGAGAGCGTGCTAGACTGCTGGCTCGCCGGCGTCTCCCGGCCTCCCCCTTACGGTTACCAGCATGCGCTACCTCTCGACTCGCGGTCATACCCCTGGTACACAGGACGGTCCGCCTCCGTCATTCAGTGAAATCCTGCTCGCCGGACTGGCGCCGGACGGCGGCCTTTACCTCCCGCAATCGTATCCGCAGGTCAGCGCCAGCGACCTCGAGCAGTGGCGTGGGCTGTCCTATGCCGAGCTGGCCTACGCGGTACTCTCCAGGTTCATCGATGATATCCCGCCAGCGGATCTGAAGCCCCTCGTTGCCAGGACCTACACGGCGCAGATTTACGGCAATGGGCGTGCCGATACGCAAGCCAGCGATATCACCCCGCTGCGCTGGCTGGAGCGCCCGGACGCGGCGAACCGGGAAGGCGGGTTGGCGATTCTCGAACTGTCCAATGGCCCGACCCTGGCCTTCAAGGACATGGCCATGCAACTGCTCGGCAATCTGTTCGAGTATGTGCTGGCCAAACGGGGTGAAGAAATCAATATCCTCGGCGCCACCTCGGGCGACACCGGTTCATCGGCCGAGTACGCCATGCGCGGGAAGCAGGGCGTGCGCGTCTTCATGCTCTCGCCACACGAGCGAATGAGCGCCTTTCAGCGGGCACAGATGTATTCGCTGCACGATGCGAACATCCACAACATCGCTGTCCGCGGCATGTTCGACGACGCCCAGGATATCGTCAAGGCGGTGTCCAACGACCACGCCTTCAAGGCCAGATACAAGATTGGCGCGGTCAACTCGATCAACTGGGCGCGCGTCGCCGCACAGGTGGTCTACTACTTCAAGGGCTATTTTGCTGCCACCAGCGGCCCCGGTGGCGGCGCCAGCAATCGACTGGTCGCCTTTGCCGTCCCCTCGGGCAACTTCGGCAATATCTGCGCCGGCCACATCGCACGCATGATGGGCTTGCCGATCGGTCGCCTGGTTCTGGCGACCAACGAGAACGACGTGCTGCACGAGTTCTTCCGCACCGGCGTCTACCGCCCGCGTGCTACCGCCGAAACCCACACCACTTCGAGCCCGTCGATGGACATCTCGAAGGCTTCAAACTTCGAGCGATTCGTCTTTGACCTGGTCGGACGCGACCCGGCCGTAATTCGCGAGCTGTGGGCCGCGGTCGATGCCGGCGGCAGTTTCGACCTCTCGCGTACGCCTTTCTTCGACAAATTGCCGGATTTCGGCTTCGTTTCGGGCACCAGCACGCACGCCGATCGCCTGGCAACCATTCGCCATACCTTCGAGACCTACGGCTTGATGATCGATACGCATACCGCCGATGGGCTCAAGGTCGGCAGCCAGTTGCGAACCCCGGAGATGCCGATGGTGGTGCTCGAGACGGCCTTGCCAGCCAAGTTCGAAGAAACGATCATCGAGGCACTTGGCCGCAGACCCGAACGGCCAGCCAGCCTGCGGGGCATCGAAGAGCTGCCGCAAAAGGTCGAGGTCATTGACGTCAGTGTCGACGCGGTGAAGCAGATCATCGAACGGAGTATTGCTTGAGGACTCAGGGCTGAGAACTCAGCCGGGAAATCGTCAGAGGGCGCCGGTCGGCGCCCTTGTTGTTTGCGCTATGCCTGCCGCCTGGCGATGATCACCCGCGGTGGTCGTCACATCGGCGGCGGCTTTGCAGAGGCAAGCCAGATCGAAGCTAGGGAAAATTGGAAACGGCCACTGAAAGCGCAGAGGCCTCGACACCGTCTCCTAGAGATAGATCACGGCGGGAAAGACGGCGGCAGCCAGCACCAACACCAGCCATTCGAGATTGTGCCGCGCCAGGAATCCGGTGAAGTGCATGATCAGAATCGCAATGGCGGCCACATAGAACAACGCAAATAGCATCGAATCACCCTCTTCCTTTTTGTGCGCAGACCGCAACAGTCAGTCTGCCTCGCATCGCCCGCAGCGGATTATATAACGCATTCGCCAGGCGCCGACCAGTGGCCAGCGGGCCTTCTCTCGATCCTGCCCCGGAACTCGCGTACCGTTGAATCGAAGGGAATGGGTGCCGCCGTGCAGAACGAAAACCGCCGCGGCTGACGTGCCTGCTAAGCCTGAAAACGCATCGACAGGTCCAGCGCTCGTACATCCTTGGTCAAGCCGCCAATCGAGATCCGGTCAACGCCGGTCTCGGCAATACCACGCACCGTATCGAGGCTGACATTACCCGAGGCTTCCAGCACGGCCCGCCCGGCGGTAATCGCCACCGCCTCGCGCAGCTGATCGAGACCCAGGTTGTCGAGCAAAATCATTCTGGCGCCGGCAGACAAGGCCTCCTGCAACTCGGCCAGCGTTTCGACTTCTATCTCGACGAACTGACAGGCACCGGCTGCGCTCTCGGCAACGTGCCTGGCGGCGTCCAACGCCGCGGCAATGCTGCCGGCCGCGTGGATGTGATTCTCCTTGATCAGAATTCCGTCGTAGAGGCCAAGGCGGTGATTGCCGCCACCGCCGCATTTGACCGCGTATTTCTGCGCCAGACGCAGGCCGGGAATCGTCTTGCGCGTGTCGACGATCTGCGCCCGCGTACCGGCGACCAGATCGGCATACTGCCGGGCCTTGGTGGCCACCCCCGACAGCATTTGAAGAAAATTGAGCGCACTACGCTCCCCGGTGAGCAAGGCACGGGCCGGCCCCTCAACTTCGCACAGTGCTTGATCGGGGCTGACAGGCTGGCCATCCTGCGCCTGCCAGACGATGTCGATCTGCGGATCGAGCTCGTGGAAGCAGCGCGTGAACCAGGCGCTCCCGCACAGAACAGCTTGCTCACGGGCAATCACGGTAGCGCGACTGCGCACTCCGGCGGGAACCAGCTGCGCGGTAAGGTCGCCACTGCCAACATCCTCGGCCAGCGCGGCAGCGACGTTGCGTTCGATTTCAGCATCGAGCATGGCTGCGATCGGCATCAGAATTCCCGTACACTTGAAGACTCGTGGCGCAATTTTATCACCGAAGGAAAGCACAAATGCTCGATGTACTGCTGGTTGGCTTGGGAGTCCTGTTGGCCTTGACCTTCGCCGGCGCACTGATCGCCCTCTACGTGCAAGACGTGACGCAGGAGAAACACGCCGTGTTGCGGAACTTTCCGCTGGTCGGTCACCTGCGTTACTTATTTGAAAGCCTCGGCGAGTACTTCCGCCAGTATTTTTTTCTCGGCGACCGCGAGGAAATGCCCTTCGACCGGGCAACTCGCAGCTGGGTCTACCGCATGGCCAAGAACGAGGGCGGCATCATCGGCTTCGGCTCGACTTACCCGATGCATCAGCCCGGCGCGCTGGTTTTCGTCAATGCGCCCTTCCCGATCCTCGAGGAAGAGCAGCAGGAGCCACCGGTGGTGGTGATCGGCGAGGGCTACTGCGAGACGCCTTTCGTCGGCAAGTCGCTGGTCAACATCAGCGCCATGAGTTTCGGCGCCATTTCCAAACCCGCGGTGCGGGCGTTATCGCGGGGCGCCGCTGCGGCCGGCTGCTGGCTGGATACCGGGGAAGGCGGCCTCTCTCCTCATCACCTGGAGGGAGGCTGCGACATCATCTTCCAGGTCGGCACGGCAAAATACGGCGTGCGCGACGAAAGCGGCCAGCTGTCCGACGAAAAACTGCGGCAAGCGGCCGCCCATGAAACGGTGCGCGCTTTCGAGATCAAGTTGTCGCAAGGGGCCAAGCCGGGCAAGGGTGGCGTGTTGCTCGGCAACAAGGTGACCCCGGAAATTGCCCGGATCCGCGGCATTGCCGAGGGCCGCGACTCGATGAGCCCGAACCGCCACCCGGAAATCGCCAACATCGATGCGTTGCTCGACATGGTCGAGCATGTTCGCGCCGTGACCGGCAAACCGGTAGGTGTCAAGACGGCCATCGGCGGCCCTCGCTTCATCAATGAGCTGACCGAGGCGGTGACCCGACGGGGTCTGCAGGCCGCGCCCGACTTCCTCACCCTCGATGGTGGTGAGGGCGGCAGTGGCGCGGCGCCGCAGGCCCTGGCTGACCACATGGCGATGTCGATCGACGAAGCGCTACCGCTGGTCGCCGATGCGCTGCTGGCCAGCGGCCTGAAGCAGCGCATCAGGCTGGTCGCCGCCGGCCAACTGGTAACGCCGGCGCGGGTCGCCTGGGCTCTCTCCAGCGGTGCCGACTTCGTCAATACGGCACGCGGCTTCATGTTTTCGCTGGGTTGCATCCAGGCCTTGCGCTGCCACACCAATACCTGCCCGACCGGCATCACGACGCACGATCCGCGGCTGCAACGCGGCCTGGTCGTCGAGGACAAGGCGGCGCGGGTGGCGTCCTACTGTCGGAACATGAACAAGGAGGTGGCGATGATCGCCCACTCCTGTGGCTTGCGACACGCGCGCGAACTACGTCGCGAACATGTGCGCATCGTGCAGGCTTCCGGGCAGAGCATCGCCCTCGACACCCTTTATCCGTATCCTGCGCCGCCTTCCTGACTCGCCGGATCAGTCAGTGCCGGCGACGATCGACAGCAGGGCGTCACCATAGCGTTGCGCCTTGGCGACGCCGATACCCGGAACCGCGAGCAGCGCCTGCGGGGAATCGGGAAGCAAGCCGGCAATCTCGGACAGCGTTCGATCATGCAGGATGACGTAGGCAGGCACACCCTGTTCGCGAGCCTGCTCGAGCCGCCAGTGGCGCAAGCTGGCCAGCAGCGGAGAATCGCTACGAATGGGTGCGCTGGCTAGCGCGGCTTTGCTCCGCGTCGCTTTGCCTTTCGGCCGTTCGGCCTGGCGTCGCAGTTGCAACTTGCTTTCGCCCTTGAGCACCGGGCGAGCACTATCAGTCAGCTTGAGGGCGCCATAGGCACTGGCATCGGCGTCCAGCAGACCGCCCGCGAGGAGCTGCCGAAACACCGAGCGCCAGCCGCGGTCGTCGATGTCGACGCCGACGCCGAAGGTCGGCAGGCGATCGTGGCCAAACTGCAGCACCTTGTCGGTGGACTTGCCACGCAGAACGTCGATCAAGTGGCCGGCGCCGAAACGCTGACCGGTGCGCAAGGCGGCAGACAGCGCCTTCTGCGCCGCCACCGTTCCATCCCAGAGCACCGGCGGATCGATGCAAACATCGCAGTTGCCACAGGGCGCCGCCTGCTCACCGAAATAGTTGAGCAGGATCACCCGGCGACACCTGGCCGACTCGCAGTAGGCGAGCATGCTCTCCAGTTTCTGCCGCTCGACGCGTTTCTGTTCGATCGGAGCGGCCGACTCTTCGATCATCTGGCGATGGATCACGACGTCATTGAGCCCATAGGTCATCCACGCTTCCGACGGCTCGCCGTC
>NZ_JAVTWB010000245.1:6026-26681 GCF_032229525.1 Accumulibacter sp.
GGATCACGACGTCATTGAGCCCATAGGTCATCCACGCTTCCGACGGCTCGCCGTCGCGCCCGGCGCGCCCCGTTTCCTGGTAGTAGGCTTCGAGGCTACGCGGCAGATCGAGGTGGGCGACGAAACGCACGTCCGGCTTGTCGATGCCCATGCCGAAGGCGATGGTGGCGACCATCACCAGGCCATCCTCGCGCAGGAAGCGCTGCTGATGCCGCTGGCGGTCGGCGGTCGGCAATCCGGCGTGGTAGGGCAAGGCGGGCACCCCCTGCGCGTTCAGCCAGACGGCCGTTTCGTCGACCTTGCGCCGTGACAGGCAGTAGACGATCCCGGCTGCGTTCGCGTGCGCGCCGAGAAACGCGCGCAACTGCTGGCGCGGATTGTCTCGCTCGACAATGGAGTAACGGATATTGGGCCGATCGAAACTGGCGACGAACACGCGTGCTTCGTCGAGCCCGAGCCGGGTTCTGATTTCCTGCCGCGTCAGTTGGTCGGCCGTCGCCGTCAGCGCAATGCGCGGTATGCCGGGAAAACGTTGGTGCAACTGGGAGAGTTGGATGTACTCGGGGCGAAAGTCGTGGCCCCACTGCGAAACGCAGTGCGCCTCGTCGATGGCGAACAGGGCCACTTGCTGGCGGGCGATCAGCTGTTCGAGGAGAGCGATGAAACGGTCCGTCAGCAGCCGTTCGGGGGCGACATAGATGAGATCGAGTTCGCCGCGCGACAGGCTGCGCTCGATATCGACCACCGCCCGGAAGTCCAGCGAGGAATTGAGGAAAGCAGCCTTGACGCCCACTTGTCGCAAGGCGTCGACCTGATCCTGCATCAGGGCGATCAGCGGCGAAACGACCACCCCGACGCCTGGCCGCAAGAGGGCCGGAATCTGATAGCAGAGCGACTTGCCGCCACCGGTCGGCATCAGTACCAGGGCGTCGCCGCCGCCAACGACCTGGTCGACAATCGCCGCCTGCTGGCCGCGAAAGGACGGATAGCCGAACACCCGACGCAGCACCTCGACCGCCGGCGAAGTCATGACCTTCCTGGTCTCGGCGATAGCGCAGTGGCGGGCGACGGTGCGCCACCAGCCATGATGGCACGCCACAAGCGCCTGGGCCACCCGAGCAGAAACGCCTTCAGCGCAAGCGCTCCCGGCTCAGTGCCTCGCCATCCCAGCACAGACATTCGCCCCCCTCCTCCGTCCAGTCGGACAATACCCAGCGTTCGACGTGGATGCCGTCGACAATGTGATCATGCCTGGCCGGGCGATGCGTATGGCCATGGATCAGGGTGGCGTAACCGTGGATTCGCAGGAAATCGTCGGTCGTCCCGGGATTGACGTCCATCAGGAAGCTGGCCTTGCCACGTTTGGCGGACTCGCTTTGCCGACGCAGGGCGAGGACCAGCTCCTTGCGCTCAAGCAGCGGCCGGGCCAGAAACGCCGACTGCCAGTCCGGCTGGCGAACGCGCGCGCGAAACGCCTGATACTCGTCGTCGTCGGTGCACAGTGCGTCGCCATGCGAGAGGACGAACTGCCATGTCGGCAAAGACAGTACGCAGGGGTCTGGCAGCAGATGGGCGCCGCTGCGGGCCGCAAAAAGGTCGCCAAGGAGAAAATCACGGTTACCGTGCATCACCGATAGCGCCACGCCGCTGTTCATCAGGTCGCGTAGGGCGTCGACGATCAACGCCGCGAAAGAATCGTCCGGATCGTCAAGGCAGTCGTCCCCCGGCCACGCGTCGAACAGATCGCCGAGGATGAACAGTTCCTCGGCAGCGCGCGCACGGCCGCCGAGGAAGTCAAGGAAGATGTGGGTGACACCCGGCGCTTGCGGCGCCAGGTGCAGGTCTGAAATGAAAAGGATCAAGGGTGCTGCAGGGCGGACGCTGGCGTCGGTTTCAGCAGACTTCGGCGCGCTCGATCAGCACGTCCTCGATCGGAACATCCTGATGGAAGCCGGAGGAACCGGTCCTGACCCCCTTGATCTTGTCGACCACATCGGTCCCCTCGACGACCTTGCCGAAAACGCAATAACCCCAGCCAGCGGAATCCTGCGAACGAAAGTTCAGCGCGGCGTTGTTCGCCACATTTATGAAGAACTGTGCAGTCGCCGAGTGGGGGTCGTTGGTCCGCGCCATGGCCAGCGTATAGGCCTCGTTCTTGAGCCCGTTATCGGCCTCGTTCTTGATCGGCGCGGTGCACGATTTCTGCTTCATGCCGGGCGCAAAGCCACCACCCTGGATCATGAAACCCGGAATGACCCGATGAAAAATGGTGTTGTCGTAGTGCCCGGACTCGACGTAGGCGAGGAAATTACTGGCCGACAAGGGCGCTTTTTCAGCGTCCACTTCGATGCCGATAACGCCAAAATTGGTGTGCAGTTTGATCATGGGTTTCCTTATTTTTTCTCGGGGAGGATCTTGACCGACTGGATGACCACCGGCTCAAGGGGAACGTTCTGGTGCATCGCGCGATTGCCGGTCGGGACGCTGGCGATCCGGTCGACGACATCCGTGCCCCGCGTCACCTTGCCAAAAACAGCGTAACCCCAACCGTCGGATGCAGGATAGTTGAGGGCAGCGTTGTCCTTATGGTTGATGAAGAACTGTGCGCTGGCCGAATGAGGGTCCGAGGTGCGGGCCATGGCGATCGTCCAGCGATCGTTCTTCAGGCCATTTTTCCCCTCGTTTTCCACTTTTCGGGGAGCCGGTTTTTGTTCCATATCAGGGGTGAAACCACCGCCCTGGATCATGAAGCCGGGAATGACGCGGTGGAAAATCGTACCGTTGTAAAAACCCTCGTTGACGTACTGAACGAAGTTGTGGACCGTTTTTGGCGCCTTCGCGGAATCGAGTTCGATGACGATCGTTCCCGCGCTGGTCTGCATTTCGACGGTCGGCGCGGCCACAGCCGCAAAAGACAACGACAAACCGGCGGCGATTGAGGCGAGTGTTTTGTGCATCAGGCAGTCCCTTCATAAATGATCTTCCAGGTACCGTCTTCGCGTATCCAGTACTGGCGTTTCTTCATCTGGTTATTGAGGTTGTTGCTGGTGTACTGCTGGTCGAAGGTGACGAGAACGACGCCATCGCTACCCGGGCTACGAAATGTCGACTGTCGCGAAAGCTCGACTTTGACCCATTCCTTGGCAGCGTTGGCCTGCCGCTTCTGGGCTGCAAACTGGGCAAGGTTCTGCTCGCGGGTCTGGAACCTCTTCGAGTAATGTTTGAGAAAGCGATCCATGTCCCGGCTTTCCCAATCGTTCCGCCACTCTTCGATTTTCTCGTTGAGTGCCCTCCGTTCGGTCTCCCAATCCTCAAGCGAAAGCCATTCAATGGAATCGCTGATAATCACCGGAGTCACGCCGACCTGGACGTTCTTGGCCAGGGCATTGAGGTCGATATTGGCCAGCACGACGCAGCCATTCGAGGCCTTCGGTGGGCGCGAAAAAGTGTCCGACGGGGTGCCATGCAGCCAGATGCCATGGCCCTTGCGGCCCTGCCGCTTGTCCCACTCATTGGGATAGTTGATCGGGAACGCGCCGCTTCCGTAGAGATCGCCGAGCTTCTTGGCCGACAGGTCGGCGGTGACATGGTAGACGCCCACCGGCGTCTTCTTGTCGCCCTCACGCATCTTGTCGGCACCGAACTTGCCATGGGTGATGTAGTAGTCGGCAACGAAACGCGGCCGACTGCGGTCATTTTCGTAGAGATAGAGCCGCGATTTCTCGGTGTCTACGACGATTGCGTATTTCTGCTCCGGCGCCATCTGCAGCAAATAGCGAGGCAATTGACTG
The DNA here is from genome assembly GCF_032229525.1 of Accumulibacter sp. Lineage (GTDB taxonomy): Bacteria > Pseudomonadota > Gammaproteobacteria > Burkholderiales > Rhodocyclaceae > Accumulibacter. The sequence continues at coordinate 9,818 of NZ_JAVTWB010000245.1, forward strand.
GCCATGGCCGGCTTGTCCCGATACGCCTGGAGGCGGACGACCGCCTCCTCGCGCAGGTCGGCCAGCTGCTCGCGCGGGGCGTTGTCCGCATTTCCGAAAGTCGCCAGCGCCTTTCCCCGCGCCAGTAGCAAGTCGCCCTTGATCAGATGCCCGAGCCGAAAATTGGGATACTGTCGCAACAGTGCTTCCGTTTGCTGTAGTGCGGCATCGAGTCGGTGGTTCTCGATTTCACCCAGGATACTGGCCAGTTGCGGCTCCGGTCCGGAGTCGGAAAACAGCACCGGCGAGCTATTGCCCGCCGCCACCGCTACACTCGTCGCAGCAGCCGCAAACACTGCCAGGAAAACGCCGAGCATCCGTTTCATCAACTGACACGCTCCTGCTGAATCAACCATCTGCCTTTCATTTTCACAAACAACAAGGTCTTGCCCACCGTAGATTTCAGCGTCGCTGACACGTAATGCTGCCTGAACTTGACTGTCGCCTTGTCGTCGGCGAACGAAATTTGGACGTCCTCCAGGTCGACCTGCAGTTTGCCGGGCTTGTCGATGCGCTGGTGACGCTGGGCTTCCCACGCCTTGCGCGACATTCCCCTTGGCGTATCGAAATCGGCGGCGTAATGGCCGAGATAAGCCTTCACGTCTTTACGCGACCATGCGCTGGCCCAGCCTTGCAGTTCCTTGCTGACTTCAGCCTCATCAGCGGCGTCGGCTGTTGGCGGTAGCTTCGGCGGCTCAGGCTGCGCTGGCGCCGCTGCGACTACTGCCTGTTCCATCTTGTCTACTGCGGCGGGCGCTGCCGGCTGGGCCGCGGACCGGCTCGCCGGTGCAGTCACGGGACTCGCCGGAATCGGCGCAGCGACGACAGGCGGCGCCGCGAGCGCCACCTTGGCCGGCTGATCAGCGGCCTTCGTGCCCGCTTCGCCTGTCGCTTGGATTGCCGCGCCCGGCTTGCCAGCAGCACCTGAGGAGGTGCTGATGAGCTCGCGAATCATCGACAGCTTGGACTGCGTCGCCTGGTTCGAGGAATCAAGTTTCAGCGCCTTGTCATAAGCCTGGCTGGCGAGCTTGGCGTAGACATCACCAAGATTCTCGTGCGCGGTCGAGTAACTCGGATGCGTCCTGATCGCCATCTCGAGCGCCGTGCGAGCCTCGTCGTAGTGTTTCTGCTGGGCATACAAGACGGCGAGATTATTGTACGGCTCGGGCAGTTCCGGATAGTCGGCGACGAGTTTGCTGAAGACGACAATGGCGTCAGCTGACCGCCCCATCTCGGCCAAAATCACGCCACGCAGGAAGCGCCCCTGTGCCTCGTTCGGCTGACTCGCCAGGTGCGCGTCGACCTTTGCGAGGGCCTGTGACCACTGTCCCTGTCTGCTCAGACGCTGTGCATCGGGCAGGTTATCGAGAGCGGCGAAAGACGAGCTCATGGCCATGAAGAGCCCGCAGATCATTGCCGAACGGCAGGTGTACGGGGGCTTCAGGGGGATCAATCGCATCGTTATGGTATACTGGGCAGAGCGGCCGTTGAGTGTTCACTTAACCGACCGATTCTAACAAGAACTGCGTCGAAACCAAAGCGCTGCACACTCGCGCTGGTCGGCGCGGGGCGCTTTCGAGAGCCTCAAGATGCTCAAGATCTACAATTCGTTGGCCAGAGAAAAGCAGTCCTTCGTACCGATCACCCCAGGCAGCGTCCGCATCTATGTCTGTGGCATGACGGTCTATGACTACTGCCACCTCGGTCACGCGCGTGTGCTGGTTGTTTTTGACATGGTGCAACGCTGGCTGCGGGCAAGTGGACTGCAGGTAACCTACGTCCGCAACATCACCGACATCGATGACAAAATCATCAAGCGTGCGCTGGAGAGCAAGCAAAGCATCGCGGAATTGACCAGCCATTTCATCGCTGCCATGGACGAGGATGCCGCGCTGCTCGGCGTCGAAAAGCCGGATCATGAACCACGAGCCACCGCCTACGTACCACAGATGCTCAAGCTGATCGAAGCGCTGGAAAAGAACGGTCTGGCTTACCAGGCGCCGAACGGCGACGTGAATTTCTCGGTTCGCAAGTTTCCTGGCTACGGTCAGCTGTCGGGGAAATCGATCGACGACCTGCGGGCAGGCGAACGGGTGGACGTCGATACCGGCAAGGATGATCCTCTCGATTTCGTTCTCTGGAAGCACGCCAGGGAAGGCGAGCCATCCTGGGCGTCACCGTGGGGTGACGGTCGACCAGGCTGGCACATCGAGTGCTCGGCGATGAGTTCTGATCTGCTCGGTCAGCACTTCGACATTCACGGCGGCGGACAGGATCTGCAGTTTCCCCACCACGAAAACGAGATCGCGCAATCGGAAGGAGCGCATCAGTGCCGATTCGTGAACTACTGGATGCACAACGGCTTCGTTCGTGTCGCCGACGAAAAAATGTCGAAGTCGCTCGGCAATTTCTTCACTATCAGGGAAATCGTCAAGAAGTACGACCCTGAAGTGCTGCGCTTTTTTATCTTGCGGGCGCACTACCGCAGTCCGCTCAACTATTCGGACAGCCATCTCGACGACGCCCGGCAGGCACTGACCCGACTGTATACCGCACTGAAAACCGTCGACCTCACAACGACCCCGGTCGATTGGCATGAAGCGCACGCGCAGCGCTTCAGCCAGGCAATGAACGACGATTTCAACACACCCGAAGCGTGTGCTGTGCTGTTCGATCTGGCCGCCGAGATCAACCGCGGCAAATCCCGCACGCTGGCCAGCCAGTTGCGGGGACTGGCGGGCCTGCTGGGCCTGCTCGAACGCGAGCCCCAGGTCTACCTGCAAGCAGCGCCGAGCAGCGACGGGGAGGACGAGGTGATCGCGCGCGTCGAATCCTTGATTGCCGACCGCGTGGCCGCCAAGAAGCGCAAGGACTTCGCCGCAGCGGACCGCATCCGGGCCGAGTTACTGGCAGCCGGGGTGGTCCTCGAGGATGGCGTTGCCGGCACCAGCTGGCGACGCTCCTGATTGCCGACGCCAGGCCAGGCACCAACCGCGCGCACGGCAAGCCAATTCCCGTCGGCGCTTGCAGCTCGCCCCTCGCCTACCGCATGACCCGACCACCAGCACCAATCACCGTCAGGTCGACGAAACGCGAGCCGAGTCTCTCATTGGCCGAATAGCTCACGCGATAGCCGCCAAGATCATGGTTTTGCATGCTTTCGAGAGCGGCAACCAGCTTTTCCCGGCTCAGATCCTTGCCCGCTTTCCGCATCCCGTCCACCAGCACTCGGGCCATGGCGTAGGCCTCGAGGCCGTAGTAGGAAGGTGCCCCCTGCTTGCCGAGCAGCTTCTGGTAGTCGCGCACCATCGGTGTAGTGTCGTTCCATGGTGACGGCATCACCTGCGAAATACCAATGCCACGCGCCTCGTCACCCAGCTCCTGGATCAGCAAGTCGGTGCCGACTGGCGAAAGCGTCATGAACTGCGGGATTTGGTTGGCCTTCTTCATGCCGCGAACGAAGGCTGCGGTCGGTTTGTAGAGCGTCACCATGATCACCGCCTGCGGATTGGACTTGGCGATTTGCTGCACCGCCTGGGCGACATCGACCGAGTTGCGTTCGACCGTGGCCACCACCGACGGCGCCTGTTGGTGTTTCTTGAGCGCTGCAACAACGCCATCCAGACCCGATTTGCCGAAACCATCGTTCTGGTAAAGAACGCCAATGTCCTTGACGCCGAGCGACACCAGGTGATTGACGATGGCCTCGGTTTCGTTCGCGTAGCTGGCCCGCACATTGAACATATAGCGATTGTTCGGGTTGTCCCTGGGCGACTGGCGGAGAGCATCGGCGCCGGAAATCGTTCCTACCAGTGGCACTTTGGCGACGCCGAAAACCTCGTTCATCGCCGCTGTGGTCGGACTGGAGCCGTAGAAAGCCAGCAAGGCGAACACTTTATCATTGGCAATCAGCGCTTTGGTGTTGGCGACCGCCCGCTCGGTCTCATAGCCATCGTCCAGCACGCGAAGAGCCAGCGCCCTGCCGTGAACGCCACCGCCTTCGTTGACCTGGCGAAAGTACGCCTGGATCACCGTCTTCATGTCCAGCCCGTAGGCGCCATTGGGACCCGAAAGCGGAGCCGTCATGCCGATCAGGATGCTGGTGTCGGAAACGCCGACCTCCCCCGCTGCGACGCAGCCAACCCAGCTCAACAGGCCACACAGCAGTACCTTTGCCCACCTCATGCCATCGCACTCCCAGGGTAGGCTGGTGGTCACCTGCAGACCACTTCAGCCACTATGGAAGGATGGCGAGAAAACCTGACACGCTGCTTACACGAAGGAGAAGGACGAGATCAGCGGTAGCCGGAGGACACAGCACGGAGGCGCCCCGCTTCGTTTGGCACAGCTGTGACAGCGGTCTCAGGTCGCCGCGAAGAAATCTCGTACGCGATCCATCCAGGATTTGGCGCGAGGATTATGGTGACCCGCGTTCTCCTGACTTGATTCCTCGAGTTCACGCAGCAGTTCCTTCTGGCGCTCCGTCAAATGGACTGGCGTCTCGACGACGACGTGGCACAGCAAGTCGCCATGCGCATGACTACGTACGCTCTTGATCCCTTTGGCGCGCAAGCGGAAGGCTTTTCCGGACTGCGTCTCGGCAGGGATCCGGAGCTTCGCCGCCCCGTCAAGGGTCGGAATCTCGATTTCTCCGCCGAGCGCCGCGGTGGTAAAGCTGATCGGCATTTCACAATGCAGGTCGTTCTGCTCGCGCTGGAAAACCGGGTGCGGCTTGAGATGAATCTGAACGTACAGATCGCCTGACGGGCCACCGTTGACGCCGTGCTCGCCTTCGCCAGAAAGGCGAATCCGATCGCCCTCATCCACCCCGGCCGGTATCTTGACCGCCAGCGTCTTGTGCTGCTTGACGCGACCCACGCCGTGACAGGGTGCACATGGGTCAGCCACGAAGCGTCCCGTGCCATGACATTTCGGGCAGGTCTGCTGGATCGAGAAAAAGCCCTGCTGCAGGCGCACCTGACCGCTGCCCTGGCACGTCGGACAGGTTTTCGGCTGCGTGCCGGCCTTGGCACCGCTGCCATGGCAGGCATCGCACACCTCCATCGTCGGAATGCGAATCTTGGTTTCAGTGCCGAAGGCTGCCTGTTCGAGGGTGATTTCGAGGTTGTAGCGAAGATCTGCACCACGATAGATGTTCGAACGTCCACCGCGAGCGCCACCGAAGATCTCGTCGAAAATACCGCCAAAGGCATCGGAGAATCCGCCGGCACCGGCGCCGCCCATCCCGGCCTGCGGATCGACACCGGCATGACCATACTGATCATAGGCGGCTCGCTTCTGGGGGTCGGAGAGGATCTCGTAGGCCTCCTTGGCTTCCTTGAAATTCTCTTCGGACTTGGGGTTATCCGGATTACGGTCCGGATGATGCTTCATTGCCAGCTTGCGGTAGGCTTTCTTTATTTCTTCATCGGATGCGTCGCGATTGACGCCCAGAATGTCGTAAAAGTCGCGTTTAGCCATCGGTTCTCGAGCACTTGGTGGGACGGGGCGAGGCGCGATTATACGCCTCGCCCTTCAGGCGGATGCCTACTTCTTGTCTTTCACTTCAGTGAACTCGGCATCGACCACGTCGCTGTCATCCTTCTTCGCCTCACCGCCCGAACCCGCTCCGGGCGCGCCCTCCTCGCCGCCAGCCTGGGCCTGCTGTTGCGCGTACATCTTCTCCCCGAGCTTCTGTGCAGCTGTCCCGAGCGCCTCCGTTTTAGCCTTGATGGCGTCGAGGTCGTTGCCACGAATCGCCTCCTCGGCTTCCTTCATCGCCGCTTCGATCACCTCTTTCTCGCTGTCGGACAGCGACTTGCCATACTCGCCCAGCGATTTCTTGACGGTGTGAATCATGCCGTCGCACTGATTACGCGCTTCCGCGAGTTCATGGGCCTTGCGATCTTCTTCGGCATGCAGCTCCGCGTCTTGAACCATGCGCTGCACTTCGTCTTCGTTGAGACCGGACGAAGCCTGGATCTTGATCTTGTTCTCCTTGCCAGTCGCCTTGTCCTTGGCCGAGACATGCAGAATACCGTTGGCGTCGATATCGAAGGTAACCTCGATCTGGGGCATACCACGCGGCGCCGGCGGAATGTCGGAGAGGTTGAACTGCCCGAGGCTCTTGTTGCCGGCGGCCATCTCGCGCTCGCCCTGCAGAACATGAATGGTGACGGCCGACTGACCGTCGTCGGCGGTCGAAAAGACCTGGTTCGCCTTGGTCGGGATAGTCGTATTTTTCTTGATCAGCTTGGTCATCACGCCGCCCAGGGTCTCGATACCCAGGGACAGCGGCGTCACGTCAAGCAGAAGGACGTCCTTGACCTCGCCCTGCAGCACGCCACCCTGGATCGCCGCACCGGCCGCCACGGCTTCGTCGGGGTTGACATCCCGGCGCGGCTCGCGGCCGAAGAATTCTTTCACTTTCTCCTGCACCTTGGGCATCCGGGACTGCCCGCCGACGAGAATCACGTCATCGATGTCGCTCATCTTGCAACCGGCGTCCTTGAGCGCGATACGGCACGGCTCGATGGTGCGCTGAACAAGTTCGTCGACCAGTGATTCGAATTTTGCCCGCGTGATCTTCTGCGTCAGGTGCTTGGGGCCGGAGCTGTCAGCGGTGATGTACGGCAGGTTTATTTCCGTTTGCTGGCCTGAGGAAAGCTCGATCTTGGCCTTTTCGGCCGCGTCCTTGAGGCGCTGCAGGGCCAGCACGTCGGCCTTCAGGTTAACTCCCGATTCCTTCTTGAACTCGTCGATGATGTAGTCGATCAGGCGCTGATCGAAGTCTTCGCCGCCGAGGAAGGTATCGCCGTTCGTTGACAACACTTCGAACTGATGCTCGCCCTCGACCTGGGCGATTTCGATGATCGAGATGTCGAAGGTGCCGCCACCGAGGTCATAGACGGCGATCTTCTTGTCGCCCTGCTTCTTGTCCATGCCAAAGGCCAGCGCAGCCGCCGTCGGCTCGTTGATGATCCGCTTGACTTCAAGCCCGGCTATCCGGCCGGCATCCTTGGTGGCCTGCCGCTGACTGTCGTTGAAATAGGCCGGCACGGTAATCACCGCCTCGGTAACCTCCTCGCCAAGATAATCCTCAGCGGTCTTCTTCATCTTGCGCAGCACTTCGGCAGAAACCTGCGGCGGCGCGATCTTCTTGCCACGAACCTCGACCCAGGCGTCTGCATTGTCGGCTTTGAGAATCTTGAAGGGCATCAGCGAGATATCCTTCTGCACTTCCTTCTCTTCAAAGCGACGACCGATCAAACGCTTGATGGCGTACAGCGTGTTGCTTGGGTTGGTCACGGCCTGGCGCTTGGCCGAGGCACCGCACAAGATCTCGCCGTCTTCGGTGTAGGCCACGATCGAGGGCGTGGTACGAGCGCCTTCGGAATTCTCGATAACCTTCGGCTTGCCGTTTTCCATGACCGCAACGCAGGAGTTGGTCGTGCCCAGATCAATACCGATGATCTTGCCCATATACAGGTTCCTTTCAATATTTCAGTGATTTGTAACGACATTCACTAGGTGGCGGAATGTCTGGTGATAAGCCAAAGTTGGGGGTAATCGTAACTATTTCAAGCCGCAGCCCTGGTCACAACGACCATTGCCGGGCGCAGCACGCGATCGGCCAACAGGTAACCTTTTTGCAGAACGGTGACCACGGTATTCGGCTCCTCGGCCGACTCGACGACGCTGATCGCCTGATGGCGATGCGGGTCGAACTTCGCGCCCAGCGGATTGATCTCGCTGAGCGCCGATTTCTCGAACGCCGCGCCCAGTTGCTTGAGCGTGAGTTCGGTACCCGACCGCAGGCTATCGACCGTCATCGCCTCGCTCGCCAACGCCAATTCCAGACTGTCCTTCACGACCAGCAACTCACGGGCAAAGCGCTCAATGGCAAACTTCCCCGCCTTGGCAATATCTTCCTGAGCGCGCCGACGGACATTCTCGGTTTCGGCCTTTGCGCGCAACCATGCATCATGGTGCTCGGCAGCCTTCAATTCGGCCTGGCGAAGGGACTCTTCCAGAGTTGTCGCGCTATCTGTACCGGTGCTGCCATCCGCACTGGAATTGTGGTCTGCGATCGATTCAGCGCTGCCCGTTTGCTCGGGCGGCACATTGGTGTCGTTGGGCTGTTTGTCTTTTGCGTGCATAATTTGTGTTCTCCCAGAAAACTGGACCCAGTTTGGGGCGACTTTTTCGATTTCAAGGCTTTTTTGTCATCTCGTAGCGATCGAAGGTTGAGGCAGTTCGCGCATAATTTCGCATTCTGGCAACTGTTTCGCTGCTAGCATTTCAACTCGCTGTGATCGTCGATAGCGCGTGGTGCTCACATGACGGAGAAAATTGGCAAGTACGAGATCATTCGCCCCATTGGCAAGGGCGCGACGGCGCTCGTCTATCTGGCCAATGATCCGGATCTGAACCGGCAGGTTGCCGTCAAGCTGATACGCTTCGGCCAGGACAGCGCCGCCATGTCGCGGCGTCTACGCAAGATCTTTCAGACCGAGGACGCGATTGGCCGGCGGCTGCAGCACCCGAACATTGTCAAGGTCTACGATGCCGTCGTCGAACAGCATCAAGCCTATCTGGTCATGGAGTACGTCGACGGCGGTGCACTCGACCAGTTCTGTGCGATCAACCGCCTGCTACCGCTGCATCGCACCATTGGCATCCTCTTCAAGTGTTGCCTGGCCCTGGATCACGCCTACCGCCAGGGGATCATCCATCGCGACATCAAGCCGGCCAACATCCTGATCGATACCAACGACAATCCGAAGATCACCGATTTCGGCCTGGGCCTGAACGTGCAGAAAAACATGGGCAAGGACTCCACCTTCGTGATGGGTGTCGGGTCACCGGCGTACATGTCCCCCGAGCAGGTAAAGAACTATCCCCTCAATCACAAGACCGATCTCTATTCGCTTGGTGTGCTTCTGTTTCAGATGCTTACCGGGCGCCTGCCGTTTCGCGCCAACAATCCGGCGACACTGGTCTACAAGATCGTCAACATGGATTCGCCATCAGTCTGCGCGCTTAACCCGAACCTCCCGCCTGGCCTTGATCCGATCATCAAGAAGGCGCTGGAAAAGGACCTCTACAACCGCTATCGCAACGGTGCGGACTTCGCCAAGGATCTCTCGGCCGTACGCTACCAGATGCTTGACGAAAATCAGACGCAGCAGGATTTCACGCATTTCGAGATGCTGAGAAAACTGGAGTTCTTTGCCGAATTCGAGGATATCGAGTTGTGGGAAGTGCTGCGGATAAGCGTCTGGCGAGAGATCTCGGAAAAAGTGGCACTGATCCGCGAAGGCGATAACGACCGCAAGTTCGGCGTGATCATTGACGGTTTCGTCGAGGTATCGTCGGGCGGGCGGGTCATCTGCCGCCTGGGTTCCAGCGAGTCGGTGGGAGAAATGGCTTTCCTCCACCCCGGCGACAAGCTGCGTCACGCGACGGTGGTAACTCTGGAATCCACCTTGTTCCTGGAGATCAACAGCGCGGCGCTCGAGTTGGCTTCCGACGAACTGCAGGAACGTTTCAACAAGGTCTTGCTGGCCATAGTGCTCGGCCGTTTGCGCGAGGCCAACAAGGTGCTGGCGAAAATGGGCCAGGCAGCCGTCCAAGGCAGCTTCTCGACTTCTTCCCTCGGACTGACGCCACCCCTGCAATTGCTATAAGGCCGAGCCGGCCAACTGCCATCATCGTCGCCGCCACCGACGCACGCTAATGCCCGCCTCAGGACGTTGCGCCCAGGGCTTTTGCGCGCAAGGCACTGAGGTCCAGGCTGGGCTGATCGCGCATCGTTCGGGTTGGCCAGCCTTGCAGCTTGCGTTCGGCAATGTCGGCCAGGGCGTCAATCCAGTCGTCGCGCTCGTTGAGGCACGGCAGGTAGTGGAATTCCTTGCCGCCGGCGCGGAGGAACTCGCCCTGACCTTCGATGGCGATCTCTTCGAGCGTCTCCAGGCAGTCCGCGGGAAACCCCGGGCAAATCACATCGACCCGCTGCACACCCTGCTTGCCTAGCGCCTTCAGTGTCGGCGCGGTGTACGGCTGCAGCCACTCGGCGCGACCGAAGCGCGACTGAAAACAGACTTGATACTGTTCTGGACGCAAAGCCAGCGCTTCGGCGAGCAGGCGGCCGCTCTTCTGACATTCGCAGTGGTAAGGATCACCCTTGTCCAGGGTGTAGCGCGGCAGGCCGTGAAAACTCATCACCAGCCGATAGGAGCCACCGGGCTTGCCGTTGTGGGCCCAGTGCTCGCGAACGCTGGCGGCCAGTGCTGCGATGTAGCCGGGGTGATCGGCGAAGCTCCTGACCGTTCGGATTTCCGGCTGGTTGCGGATGCTCTGCAGCCAGACACACGCCGCATCGACGGCCGTCGCGGTGGTGCTGGCGGCGTACTGGGGATAAAGCGGTAGCAGCAGAATTCGCGTACAACCGTCGGCCTTGAGCCGGGAGAGGGTCGCCGCGATCGACGGTTCGCCATAACGCATCGCGTAATCGACGACCACCTGATGCCCGGCTCGGCCCAGGAAACCGCGCAACAGTTTCGCCTGCCGTTCGACGTGCACCTTCAGCGGCGAGCCGTCGCCAGTCCAGATCGACGCGTACTTTTCGGCCGACCGTCGCGGCCGAACCCTGAGAATGATCCCGTGCAGAATAAACCACCACACGGCGCGCGGGATCTCGACGACGCGCGGGTCGGAAAGAAATTCCCTGAGGTAGCGTCGTACCGCCACCGCCGTCGGTTCGTCCGGCGTCCCGAGATTGATCAGCAGAACACCGGTGCGCTCCGGTGACCCGTGGCGGTACGCCGGCTCCGGAAGATAGCGGGCCATCAGGAGTTGGCCTGGTAGCTCAACGCCGAGGAGAGTAGTTTGGCCGTAATGTCCACAATCGGGATGACCCGCTCGTAGGCCATGCGGGTCGGACCGATGACGCCAACCGAGCCGACCACCTGGCCATCCACTTCATACGGCGCCGTGACGACACTGCATTCATCGAGTGGCGCCAGACCAGATTCCCCACCAATGAAGATCTGCACGCCGCTGGCCCGATGCGAAAGGTCGAGCAATTGCATCAGCGAAGTCCGTTGTTCGAAAAGGTCGAACAACTCACGAAGCCGCTTCATGTTGGACGAGAACTCCTCGACTTCGAGCAGGTTTCGCTCGCCCGAGATGACATACCGCTCGTCAGGCCCTTTCATCGCCTCGTCGCCAGCGGCCAGCGCTGCCGCCATCAAGGATTGCAGGTCACCGCGCAGCCTCTGCAGTTCTTCCTGAACACGCCGGCGGATGTGTTCGAAATCACGGCCGATGAAATGCTGGTTCAGATAGTTGGTCGCGGTAACCAGTTCCGACGGCGTATAGGAACGCCCTGGAAAGAGCAGGCGATTCTGCACGTCACCATCGGAAGTCACCAGGATCAGCAGGATGCGTTTCTCGGAAAGACTGACGAACTCGATCTGACGAATCTGCGGCACCCGGCGGCGCGGAGTCAGGACGATACCGGCAAAACGGGTCAAGCCGGAGAGCAGATGCGAGGCGTTGCTGATCAATTGCCTCGGTTGTGAAAGCAGCAGTTGCCCCTCGATGGCGTCGATTCTCTCCTTGTCGAGCAGCTCGACGGTGAGCAGGCTATCAACGAAAAAACGGTAGCCCCGCGAGGTCGGCACGCGCCCGGCGGAAGTGTGCGGGCTGGCAATCAGGCCATTGTCTTCGAGATCGGCCATCACATTGCGTACGGTCGCCGCCGACAGATCCAGGCCGGAATACTTTGATAGCGCGCGCGAGCCGACTGGCTGCCCTTCCGCGATGTAGCGTTCGATCAGGGTCTTGAGTAAGGTTCTGGCGCGTTCGTCTAGCATGTGTCCGATTCTACAAAAAAACGACCGCTGGCGGGGCGCCGCGGAAGCAAGCTGAATTGTGGTCTAATTGGCGCCATGAACAGTGCCTTTCCTCAAGAGTCGGCTGATTGCGCGAATCTGCCCAAGACGATCGCGCTGATCGGCAAGTACCATAGCCAGGAAATAGTTGAATCGGTTCGCTTGCTGGCTCAATACTTGCATGAACGCGGCATGACGGTGTTGATCGAGGAAGAAACCGCGCGTAATGTCGTCACCCAGCTGGACCTGCGCAGTTGGGCCAGCGGCAGTTTTTCGTGGCTTGGCGCACATGCCGACATGGCGATCGTCATCGGTGGCGACGGCACCATGCTCAATGCCGCGCGTCAATTGGCGCGCTACCGTGTGCCCCTGGTCGGGATCAACCAGGGGCGTCTCGGCTTCATGACCGATGTGTCCCGCGACGAGATGTTGACCTGCATGGACGACTTGCTGGACGGCAAGTTCGTTGCGGAAACCCGCATGCTGCTGGATGCCGAGATCCTGCGCGACGAGAGGAGTGTCGCTGCCAATCTGGCACTCAACGACGTGGTGGTGGACAAGGGCGCGATCGGCCGAATGATCGAATTCGAACTGTTCATCGACGGCGAATTCATCTACCACCTGCGGTCGGATGGCTTGATCGTCGCCACCTCTACCGGCTCGACTGCCTACGCGCTGTCGGCCAACGGCCCGATCCTGCACCCGCAGGTATCGGCGATCGCACTGGTGCCACTCTGCCCCCATGCCCTGACCAACCGGCCGATCCTGGTCGGCGATCGCAACGAGATCGAGATCCGGATCGTCCACGCCACCGATTCACGCGCCCATTTCGATGGCCAGGTGACCGTCGATCTCAAGAACGGTGATTGCGTGCGTATCCGTCGTTCCGAATACTCGATCTGCCTGCTGCACCCGCCTGGGTACAGCTACTTCGCCATGCTGCGCCAAAAGCTGCACTGGAGCGAGCGGCCCAAGGAACACTGAGCAATTTCTGCGACGACCATATCATGCTGTGCCGTTTGACAATTCGCGACTTCGTGCTGGTCGATCGCCTTGAACTCGAGTTTCAGGACGGTTTTGGCGTGCTGACCGGCGAAACCGGCGCCGGCAAATCGATCCTTGTCGATGCCCTGGCGTTCGCCTTGGGCGAGCGCGCCGACGCCAGCCTGGTACGGTCGGGCGGTGAGCGCGCCGAAGTGACCGCCGAGTTTGATCTCCGAGGCTCGCCGGCAGCGGCCGAGTGGTTGCGCGAGCATGATCTGGATGCCCAGGACGGTTTGCTGCTGCGCCGACTGGTCGACGCCAACGGCCGTTCGCGCGCCTATCTGAACGGCTCACCGGTCACCGTCCAACAGCTACGCGAGGCGGCCGAGGGACTGGTCGACATTCATGGCCAGCACGCACATCAATCGCTGCTGCGCAGCGAAGCACAGCGCGCTCTGCTCGATTCTCACGCCCGCCTCGACACCCTGCTGGCCGAGGTCACAAGCGCCTGGCGCCAATGGCGCGAAGCCAGGAACCGACTCGAGGCCGCGACCGACGGCATCGAAGCGCTGGCTGTCGAACGCGAGCAGCTGAGCTGGCAGCGCGCCGAACTGGAAGCGCTTGGCTTCTCGGTCGACGAATGGCGGGCACTGAATGACGAGCACAAGCGCCTGGGGCACGCCGCGAGTCTGGCCGAGGGTACGCAGTTCTCCCTGCAGGTCCTCGCCGAAGGCGATTCAGCGTGTGAAGCGCAGGTCGCCAGCGTCGCCAATCGGCTTGACGGCCTGTCTGAATACGACCCCGCGCTCGCTGAGGTTGGCGTCCTGCTACAGTCGGCGCAGGCCGAACTCGGCGAAGCGATCTCCGCTCTTCGCCGTTACGCCAGCCGCGTCGAGCTTGATCCGCAGCGCCTGACAGAGCTGGAGCGCCGCATCGAGGCCGTTCTTGACTGCGCACGACGATTCCGCTGCAGTCCAGACGAATTGCCGGCCCTGCTGGCCCGCTGGCAGGAAAGGCTGGCGGCACTCGGCGACGCCACCGACCTCGCCGGATTGGCCGAGCGCGTTGAAGTGGCGAGCAGGCAGTATGGCGATCTCGCTCGACGTCTGTCCGCCGGCCGTACCGAGGCCGCCGTGGCGCTGGGCGGCGAGGTCAGCCAGGTGATGCAGCAACTGGCGCTGGGTGGCGGACGCTTCGATGTTGAGCTGGTGCCGATCGAAGGCGGCAACGCCTATGGGCTTGAGCAGATCGAGTTTCGCATTGCCGGACTGGCAGGCAGTGAATCGCGCTCCCTGGCCAAGGTCGCATCGGGCGGGGAGCTGTCGCGGATCAGTCTGGCCATACAAGTGGTAACCAGTCAGGCGGCGAGAGTGCCGACACTGATCTTTGATGAGGTTGACGTCGGCATTGGCGGCGGTGTCGCCGAAGTGGTGGGCCGCTTGTTGCGCGACCTGGGCGCCGAACGACAGGTCCTGTGCGTGACGCATCTGCCACAGGTGGCCGCACGCGCCAACTGGCAGTGGCAAGTGAGCAAGGTTTCCGACGCCGGCCAGCCGAAGAGCCGTGTCGCCGAGCTCGGGCCCGAAGCACGGGTCGAAGAGATCGCCCGCATGCTGGGCGGCGTTGAGATCACGCCGATCACCCGCCAACACGCCAAAGAGATGCTGAAGCTTTCCTGATCAGTGCCCAAACCGTCGCCGACAAGGGCCGCGTCGATTAAGCTGCTGCCCGCAACGCGGGGCCACCCCGCAGAAACAGCGCCGCCGGCGCACTGCAGTCACAAGCATGCGCCCGGGGAGCACGAACACCGCGGCAAGGGACGGCTCTCGCTACGACTACGCGAGCGCTTGGTTAACTCTTGACTCCTGCGGGGAACTTGGACTGCTCTGGTCACCACACACCGGGCAATCAAGCGTTGGCGACAGCGGAAGAGCGCTGCCAGCGACCCGACCAGGTCGCGACAGCGTAGCAACATAGCTTAGACAGCCTTCTTGCTCTTGCCTCTGGCTGCCTTCTTGAGAGACTTGAACTGCTCTGGGTCTTCCGCCTTCAGATACTCAACGACCTCGAAGTCCTCACGCCTGAGGCGCTGAATATCGATTTGCTCGACATGTACCAACCTTAGCAACTCACGCACCGGCTTGGGCATGTTGCGACCGCTTTCGTAGCGCGAACCACCGCTTTGTGTCACGCCGATTTTTGACCAGAACTGCTGTTGATTGAGGCCAAGTTTGCGGCGAATTTCGCGGGGATCGACCTTCTCGACGACTTTGACGGTGCTCATAGCTATCCTTTCGTACAATTACTCCACGCGAACCAGCAGGAGATCCGTTCCCTGCCACAGATCGACAACATGTGACCTTAATAATACACGGCACACTATAGGCGAATCGAACAGAATTGCAAGTGGCATTCGATTAGCACATTTGACTAATGATGATCGGCTCGCCAAAGCCCGGCGCTCTTTGCCGCCGTGCCAAGCAATGCTTTAGAATAGCCGTCTTTTTTGGACCTCCAATTGGATTTGCAATGGCGCTGATAGTTCAGAAGTTCGGTGGTACGTCGGTGGCCTCGACGGATCGTATCAAAAATGTCGCCAAACGCGTCGCTCGCTGGCAGGCGCAAGGACACGACGTCATTGTCGTTCCGTCGGCAATGGCCGGCGAAACCAACCGCTTGATCGCTTTGGCCAAGGAGATCTCGCCGTCACCTGACCCGCGCGAACTCGACGTCATCGCCTCCACCGGCGAGCAGGTGACCATTGCGCTGTTGGCCATGGCCATGCATGCAGAAGGCCTCAAGGCCAAGAGCTTCACCGGCTCGCAGGTCAGCGTGCTAACCGATAGCGCCTTTACCAAGGCGAGAATTCTCAAAATCGACGAAACCCGGATTCGCGCGGCGCTGGCCGAAGGCAATGTGGTCGTCGTCGCCGGCTTTCAGGGTGCCGATGAACACGGCAATATCACCACCTTGGGGCGCGGCGGATCGGACACCTCGGCCGTTGCCCTGGCCGCCGCCCTAAAAGCAGACGAGTGCCAGATCTACACCGACGTCGACGGTGTCTACACCACCGACCCGCGCGTCGTCCCGGAAGCGCGCAAGCTCGACACCATCACTTTTGAAGAAATGCTGGAAATGGCCAGCCTCGGTTCAAAAGTGCTGCAGATCCGCTCGGTCGAGTTCGCCGGCAAGTACAAAGTCAAACTCCGTGTGCTTTCGAGCTTCGAGGACGAAGGTGAGGGCACGCTGATCACTGTTGAGGAAAAAAGCACCATGGAACAACCTGTCATCTCCGGGATCGCGTTCAATCGCGATGAAGCCAAACTGACGATGCTCGGCGTTCCCGACCGCCCAGGCATTGCGTACCAGATCCTGGGACCGATCGCCGACGCCAACATCGACGTCGACATGATCATCCAGAACATTGGCCGGGACGACACCACCGACTTCTCGTTCACCGTCAATCGCAGCGACTACAACAAAGCGCTCGCGGTCCTCGAAACGGTGCGTCAGAAAATCGGGGCGCGCGACCTCAGCGGTGACACCACGACCTGCAAGGTCTCCGCCGTCGGCGTCGGAATGCGGTCCCATCCCGGCGTCGCCAGCAAGATGTTCGGCGCGCTGGCCAAGGAAGGGATCAACCTGCAAATGATCTCCACTTCCGAAATCAAGATCTCGGTCGTCATCGAAGAAAAGTACCTCGAACTTGCCGTCCGCGTCCTACACAAGACCTTCGGCCTGGAAAAGCCGCAAAAGTCGAAGTTGAGTTTGACCGGTCGTGACGAAACCGATATCATCACGCCCTCCTAGGAGACGTGGCCGAGAGGTCGAAGGCACTCCCCTGCTAAGGGAGCATGCGGGCATAAACCTGCATCAAGGGTTCGAATCCCTTCGTCTCCGCCAGGCCAGCAGCCCGCAACTGCCTGCAGCAAAAACGAACACCC
>NZ_JAVTWB010000246.1:0-4310 GCF_032229525.1 Accumulibacter sp.
GACTCACAGCGAGAAAGACGCGTGGCACCGTGGAAACTACAAGACCTCCTCCAACCGCGTGGTGGCGTTCGATGAAGATGGCAAGCAACTCGGCGTCGTATTCGAGACGGCGACGCTCTTCGACACTCCTCGTCTGATGAGCGAACTGTTGATCTGGTTCAATTACCGAGCGCGCTGCTTCCGGAACAGGCCGGCTACACCCCTTGTTGCTCATCGGCATGTGGGGCGTGGTGTTCCTGGAGATCCATCCTTTCCAGGACGGCAACGGTCGCCTGAGCCGTGTGCTGACCACCCTGCTGTTGCTGCAGGCTGGCTACGCCTACGTCCCCGACAGCTCGCTCGAAAGCGTGATCGAGCAAAGCAAGGAAGCCTGTTACCTCGCCTTGCGCCAGACTCAGGGCACGATTCGCAGCGAGATGCCCGACTGGCAGCCGTGGCTTGACTTCTTCCTGCGCGCCGTCGCTGAACAGGTGCGACGACTCGGCCGAAAGATCGAACGCGAGAAGCTGGTGCTCGCCACCCTGTCCGCGCTATCGCTGCAAATCGCCGAGTTCGCGCGTGCGCATGGCCGCATCACCATGGGCGACGCGATCAGGCTCACCGGCAGCAACCGCAACACGCTAAAGCAGCACTTGCGCGCGCTGGTGGGAGACCGGCATTTGCGCCTGCATGGCAGTGGGCGTGGCGTCTGGTACGAGCTGAGGTAGGAGCTTCCATGATCGACATTCGTCCGCCGAGCAACTTCACAGCGCTCAAGGAACACGATGAGCAACTCGAACGTCTGGGCTTGCTGGCTGAGCGCTACCTTGCGGACGACCCGAACACCAGCCTGCCGAAGTTCCGCCAGTGGGCCGAGGGCCTGGCCCAATCGGGTCGCGTCCAGGGTGGGCCTGTAGCGGTCGTCAAGCATGAAGTGCTTACCTTGGCTCCCAAAAACCAGGAAACGAGATGAGCGACATCAAACTTTTCCACCTCCAGTCAGGCAGCGCCACCGAACTGCAAGGCGACGCCTCGGATCTCGAACGGCCACTGCAATCGCTGATCGAGGCCAACCTGGAGACGCTGCTTGGCATCCGCTTTCTGGCTACCGAATACTCCACCGGTAAAACGCACGCCGGCCGCATCGACTCGCTGGGGCTGGACGAAAACGATTGTCCGGTGATTCTCGAATACAAGCGCTCGGTGGGCGAGAACGTCATCAACCAGGGCTTGTTCTACCTCGACTGGCTGATGGATCACCAGGCCGAGTTCAAGCTACTGGCGATGGACAAGCTGGGCAAGCCAGCGGCCGACCGCATCGACTGGAGCGCTCCACGGCTGGTGTGCATCGCGGCAGACTTCACCAAGTACGACGGGCACGCGGTGCAGCAGATCAACCGCAACATCGAGCTGATCCGCTACCGTCGCTTCGGTGACGAATTGCTGCTGTTGGAGCTCGCCAACGCCACCAGCGCCAACAGCGGGCATGGCGGTGCTATCAAGAATGCAAAGCCACCCAAGGCAAAGGTGGCGGCCGCAAAATCCGCTACCGGCGACAGAGCCTTCGCCGACTGGCTACCGCTGCTGCCGCCGCACCTGACCGACTTGCTCGCCTCACTGGAGGACTATCTTGTCTCCCTCGGCGACGACGTGCAGCGCAAGGAGCTAAAGCTCTACCTGGCGTTCAAGCGGCTGAAAAACTTCGCCACTGTGGTAGCGCAGAGGAACCGGCTATTGCTCTATCTACACCTGAACCCCGAGTTGCTCACGCCATTGCCGGTAATTGCTCGCGACGTCAGTCAGCAAGGGCATTGGGGGACGGGCGACCTGGAGCTCTCACTGACCGCGCAGGCAGATCTGGAGACCGCTAAGCCGCTGATCCTGATGTCGTACAACGGGCGCGGTACGGCGGTCTAGCATCTTGCTGGCAGTGGATAGACGGAACGAATCCAGGCTGGTGCGAGTTGCACGCGGGCTGGAACTTCAGGAGGTGAGGAATTGCGTGCACGGATTGATCATGGCCGCTCCCAGCGATGCTCTGGATCGGATGCGAGTAGGCCGACTCCAGGCGACGACGCCGGCGTGTCGGACCACTATCGAGGCACCGTCCCGACATTCCAAATGATCAAATAGGCCCGAATCAGCAGCACGAGAAACGCGTCACGAACACCCTACACCTCTTCGCCGCAGCCACCCTCCCCGTCCACCCCGCAGCGGCGTGGTATCTCGCCGACCTCGGCGAGTTTCGAGGCAAGCAAGAACTCTACACGCGCCAATCGCCGCAGCGTTTGCAGGCCTTGCGCGAACACGCGCTGCTCGAAAGCGCGCTATCGAGCAACCGCATCGAGGGGGTGTCGATCGAAGCGGCGCGGGTACGCGACGTGTTGGTGACGGCCCGACCCTTGTTTCGTGACCGCGACGAGGAGGAAGTGCGCGGCTATCGCGATGCCCTGGCCTGGATACATCGGGCGGCGCCACCCATTGATGAGGCGACGGCGCAGCGCCTGCACGCTCTGGCGCGTGGCGAGATCTGGGACGCAGGGCGCTACAAGGAAAAGGACGCCGACATCATCGAACGCTATCCGGATGGTCGCGAACGGGTGCGCTTTCGCACCGTAGCGGCGGCGGAAACACCTGCCCGCATGGCGGCGCTGTTGACCGCCTGGCACGCTTGCCGCGACGAAAGCTGGGTGCATCCGCTGATCGCGCTGGCGGCGTTCAATCTGGATTTTCTGTGCATTCATCCGTTGCGCGACGGCAATGGCCGCGTATCGCGCCTGCTGTGCCTGCTGCAAAGCTATCAACTGGGCTACGAAGTGGGGCGCTACATCAGTCTGGAACGTCTCATCGAGCAGAACAAGGACAGGTACTACGAGACCCTCGAACAAAGTTCGCAGGGCTGGCATGAAGGCAGGCACGACCCGTGGCCATACATCAATTACCTGCTATCGATCCTCAAGGCAGCCTATCGCGAGTTTGCCGAGCGCGTCGGCGAAACGAAAGCACCGCGCGGTGCCAAGCGAGATCAGGTGCTGGCCGGGATTGAGCGCCTCGTCGCCCAGGGCGGTGATTTCTCGATCAGCGCCCTGGAACAAAGTTGTCCGGGCGTCGGCCGCGACATGGTGCGACGGGTTCTTCGCGAGCAGCAAGCGGCGGGCGTGGTCGAGTGCAAGGGACGCGGACCCGGCGCAAGCTGGGCGAAGAAGGGGGTAATTACCCTCAAATAAGGGTAAGAGAGAGGGTATTAAGGTTTTCATCGAGCCACTGTCTCGATGCTGCCAGCCCCGGACGACTTGCCCGAAACCGACGCTTTATTTCCCCGTCGGCAGCGCTCACGTTTGTTAGGATTGCCGCTTCAATCGTGGAAACCAACGAATGAGCCGCACGGAACAAGCCACCACAGGACGACGCAAGGGACGCGGGCAGCGCCGGGGCCGGCGCGTCGACCCCGCGACGCGCGACGCTGTCATTGAGCTGCTGGCGGGCATGCCGCTACGCCGCGACCTCTTGCTGGAACATCTGCACTGTCTCCAGGACGCGCGAGGCTGCCTGCGCGAGGGAGAACTGGTGGCGCTGGCGGACCTGCTGCGCATTAGCGTTGCCGAGGTCTACGAAACAGCGACCTTCTACGCCCATTTCGACCTCCGCGATGACCACGAGCCGACGCCGGCGCTTGCTGTGCGCGTCTGCGACGGCCTCAGCTGCCGGCTGCAGGGGGCGCTGCAGCTCGACGGCTCATTGCGCGAGCTGCTGCCGCCAAGCGAGGCCAGAGTCCTACGCGCACCGTGCATGGGCCGTTGCGATCTGGCACCGGTGGTGCAGGTCGGCAAACGCCATGCCGATCGTGCAAGCGCAGCCGACGTACAGGCGCTGATCGACGCCCAAGCCTTTACACCGCTGCCGGCGGCCAGTGAGAGTCTGGCCGCCTACCGTGCGCGCGGCGGCTATCGGCAGCTGCTGGCGCTGCGCGACGGCAGCTTGCCGGCCGAAGCGGTGCTTGCCGAAGTCGAGGCGGCCGGGCTGCGCGGGATGGGCGGCGCCGGTTTTTCGACCGCTCGCAAGTGGCGCCTGGTCGGCGCGGCCGCGGCGCCGCGCTACCTGGTGTGCAACGCCGACGAGGGTGAACCGGGCACCTTCAAGGACCGCTTGATCCTCGAACAGCAGACGCACCAGTTTCTCGACGGACTGCTGCTGGCAGCGGCCTACATCGGCGCTGCCCGTTGCTGGATCTACCTGCGCGACGAGTACCCTGCGGCACACGTACTGCTGAGCCGCGAGATCGCCGCGCTCGAGGCAGCGAATCTGATTGCCCCAGGCTTCATCGACCTGCG
>NZ_JAVTWB010000247.1:0-26496 GCF_032229525.1 Accumulibacter sp.
TCGGTAGAACCACCTCTCGCTTGGCGAAGCTATGGGTACCGGCCAAGCCCGCAAGGCGCTCCAGAGCATCCTCTGGCAGCGACCTAAGTAGCGGAAATTGCTGCAAAACAAGGGGGTGCACAGCCATGGCGCGGATTATAGCTTGTCTGCGCCCGAAGCTGAGACCTTGGCGCCCGGCGCGCTCCTGTTCTCAAGTGCAGCGAACAGGCGATAGGGGCGACCCTCTGTCGATCCATCATCGGGCATCCTCGGGGGGCTTAATCAATGGCCGAGAACAAATTTACCGTGGCCTTGCCTACGGGAGGGAAGCGCTCAACGGCAGTTTTCGGGATAATAGCCGGATGGTGGAAATTCTGGTCCTTTACTACAGTCAGCGCGGTTCGGTGCACGCACTTGCCCAGCAGCTTGCCCGCGGCATCGAGTCAATGGATGGCGCTACAGCGCGCCTGCGTACGGTGCCGAAGGTATCGCCCGTTTGTGCGGCGAGTGCCCCGGAAATCCCGGCGGTCGGTGCGCCCTATGTCGAAGCCGCCGACCTTGCCGAATGCGTCGGGCTGGCACTCGGCAGCCCCACCCGCTTCGGCAACATGGCTGCGCCGATGAAATACTTCTGGGATAGCACCGCCGCCCAATGGTCGGCTGGAACGCTGACCGGGAAACCTGCCTGCGTGTTCACCTCCACAGCCAGTGCTCACGGCGGACAAGAGAGCACCCTCCTGTCGATGATGCTGCCGCTGTTGCATCACGGCATGCTGCTGCTCGGCCTACCCTACGCGGAAGAGGCGCTGTCGCGAACACGCAGTGGCGGAACGCCGTACGGAGCCAGCCATGTCGCCGGTTCCGAGGGCGATCCGACACTCACCGACGATGAGCGGCAACTCGCCTTCGCGCAGGGGCGCAGACTCGCGGCCATCGCCATGAAACTCGGGTCCTGATGATTCGCACCCTGTACCTGGCAGCGTCTGCCAGCTTGATCGCGCTGATCTTCCTGAGCCTGGCCTGGGAACTGCGCCTGGCACCGGTCCAGGCTGGCGGCTCATGGCTGGCGCTCAAATGCCTGCCACTTCTGGCCCCGCTGTTCGGGATCCTCAACGGCCGCCGCTACACCTACCAGTGGGCCAGCATGCTGATCCTGTTGTACTTCACCGAGGGAATCGTTCGCGCCACCACCGATACCGGACTCGGACAGTCACTGGCAATCGCCGAAACCATCCTCTCGCTGATCTTCTTCGGCGCCACCGTCGCCTACGCCAGGCTCACTCGCCCATCGGCGCAGGGCAATCGGCCGGCCCCCCGCCTGGACTGAGGTCAAACATCGCCCTGGGGGTCGACCCGATCCGGGACCTTCAGTTTGTTCAAGGCATTGAGGTAGGCTTTCGCCGAGGCGATGACGATATCGGTGTCCGCACCATTGCCATTGACAATCCGACCGTCTTTCCCCAGACGCACGGTGACTTCACCTTGCGCGTCGGTACCGGTGGTGATCGCATTGACCGAATAGAGCAGCAGTTGGGCACCGCTCGTGGCCACCGTCTCGATCGCCTTGAACATCGCATCGACCGGGCCACCGCCAACGCCTGAGGCTTTCTTCTCGACGCCATCGACCATCAGTGTCAACGCGGCCTCGGGCGTCTCACCGGTTTCCGAGCACACCCGCGAGTAGACCAGCTTGTAGTACTCGCCCTCCTGCGTCAGTTCCTCATCAGAAACCAGTGCTTGCAGGTCTTCGTCGAAAATCTCGTGTTTCTTGTCGGCCAGTTCCTTGAAGCGGGCAAATGCGGCGTTCAGGGCTTCCTCACTGTCGAGCACGATGGCCAGCGCAGCCAGGCGCGACTTGAACGCATTGCGTCCCGAGTGCTTGCCGAGCACCAGCTTGTTCTGGGCCCAGCCAACGTCCTCGGCGCGCATGATCTCGTAGGTCTCACGATGTTTGAGGACGCCGTCCTGATGAATTCCGGCTTCGTGCGCGAAAGCGTTGGCGCCAACGACTGCCTTGTTGGGCTGGACAGGATAGCCCGTAATCTGCGAGACCAGCTTGGACGCAGGAACGATCTGCGTCGTATCGATCCGTGTCTCGACCGGGAAGAGATCGCTACGCGTCCTTACCGCCATCACCACCTCTTCGAGCGAGGCGTTACCCGCCCGTTCACCAAGGCCATTGATCGTACATTCGACCTGACGCGCGCCGGCCAACACCGCTGACAGCGAATTGGCAACGGCCATACCCAGATCGTTATGGCAATGGGTGGACCACACCACCTGATCAGCCCCTGGCACCCGCTGGATCAATGTGCGCATCAGATCTCCCCAGACATTGGGGACGCTATAGCCCACGGTATCGGGAACATTGATCGTCCGGGCGCCGGCCTTGATGACCGCCTCGAAGACACGGCACAGGAAATCGACGTCCGAGCGCACCGCATCCTCCGCCGAAAACTCGACGTCGTCGGTGTATTCACGCGCCCAGTGCACTGCCCGCACAGCCGACTCGACCACCTGATCAGGCGTCATCCGCAACTTTTTCTCCATGTGAATCGGACTGGTGGCGATGAAAGTATGAATTCGGCCACGCGCTGCCGGCTCGATCGCTTCACCGGCACGACGGATGTCGTTCTCGTTCGAGCGCGCAAGAGAGCACACCGTTGACTCCTGGATAACCTTGGCAATCGACCGGATGGCGTCGAAATCGCCAGGCGACGCGGCAGCAAAGCCGGCTTCGATGACATCGACCCGCATCCGCTCAAGCTGTCTCGCGACGCGCAGTTTCTCGTCCTTGGTCATCGAAGCGCCCGGGCTTTGTTCGCCGTCGCGCAAGGTAGTGTCGAAGATGACCAGATGTTCTTTCATGTCCTGACTCCGGAGGTGAGGCGGTAGATACGCGGCAATGGCGTCCCCTGCTCACAGGGCGAGCCAAGCGAGACTCCACGACTTTTTGGGGGATTCTTGGTGTGCTGGGCGCGGCGACGGCCGAGCCATAAACGGTGCATGACGATCAGACCCTGGGCAAGACCGAGCAAACCCACTTTGGTGACTATAAGCAGTTTCGAAACATTGTGTCAATTGACCTCGAATACGCGGCGCGGCGCGAGCGCCGTCGCCAGATCGTCGGCAAGCGTTATTCCACCGGCGGCGGCGATGTCCTGCGCCTGATCCGACGAGTCAACAGCTGCACGTAGCCTGACAAGGCATACGCTACAAACAGGCCAAACAGGGCAACCGGCGTGTCGTAGGAGAGCACGGCAAAAGCGAGGGCGATGGCGACGACGAAAATGAAGGGCACGCTGCGCCGCAGGTTGACGTCCTTGAAACTGTAGAACTGGATATTGGTCACCATCGAGATGCCGGCAAAGATCACCAACCCGCAGGCCAACCAGCGCACGTTCCCCGCCGCGACGTCCTTGTCGATCATGACCCAGAGGAAACCGGCCACCAGGGCGGCAGCTGCCGGGCTGGGGAGGCCCTGAAAGTAACGCTTATCCACGACTTCCAGCGTCGTGTTGAAGCGCGCCAGGCGCAGCGCCGCACCGACGCAATAGACGAAGGCTGCAATCCAGCCGAGTCGACCCAGGTCCTTGAGCGCCCAAGCATAGGTTACCAGAGCCGGCGCGACGCCGAACGAGACCATGTCGGACAGCGAATCATACTCGGCGCCGAAGGCGCTTTGCGTGCGCGTCATCCTGGCTACTCGCCCATCGAGGCCATCAAGCACCATGGCCACGAAGATGGCCACGGCTGCCGCTTCAAAGCCACCTTTCATCGACTGAACGATGGCAAAGAAGCCGCAGAACAGCGCCGCCGTGGTAAACAGGTTAGGCAGCAGATAGATGCCGCGACGCCGCAACTCCGGGTTGAAGAGGGTCTTGCGAGGCTTGAGTTCAGGCATTGCGCTGTTGACTGGAAGCGGGCTCATGTGGAGAGGAAGCAGCTGTCCGCCTCCTCCCGCAGCAAGCTACGGAATCGATCAGTTCTTGCTTTGATCAACCAACCTGTTCTTCTTGATCCAGGGCATCATGTCGCGCAGCTTGGCGCCGACGATCTCGACCTCGTGCTGGGCCATCAGACGCCGACGCGCAGTCATCTCGGGATAGTTGGTCCGCCCTTCGAGGATGAACATTTTCGCGTAGTCACCGCTCTGGATTCGCTTGAGAGCCGTGCGCATGGCTGCACGTGAGGTCTCGTTGATCACTTCGGGCCCGGTCACGTACTCACCATACTCGGCGTTGTTCGAAATGGAGTAGTTCATGTTGGCGATGCCGCCTTCGTACATCAGGTCGACGATCAGCTTGAGCTCGTGCAGGCACTCGAAGTACGCCATCTCGGGCGCGTAACCACCTTCCACCAGTGTTTCGAAGCCCATCTTGACCAGTTCGACGGCGCCACCGCAAAGGACAGCCTGCTCGCCGAAAAGGTCGGTCTCGGTCTCCTCGCGGAAGTTTGTTTCGATCACCCCGCCCTTGGTGCCGCCATTGGCGGCAGCATAGGAAAGGGCAATGTCGCGGGCCTTGCCGGAGCGGTCCTGATGAACGGCGATCAGCGACGGCACGCCGCCTCCCTTGAGGTACTCCGAGCGCACGGTATGGCCAGGGCCCTTCGGCGCAACCATGATCACATCAACATCGTCACGGGCGACGACCTGGTTGTAGTGCACATTGAAACCGTGGGCAAACGCCAGCGCAGCACCCTTCTTCATGTTCGGCGCCACGTCCGCGTTATAGACCTGCGGAATCGTTTCGTCAGGCAGCAACATCATCACCACATCGGCGCCCTTGACTGCCACGGCGACCTCCGCAACCTTCAGGCCCGCTTTCTCGGCCTTGCTCCACGACGCCCCGTCCTTGCGCAGGCCGACGGTTACCTTGACACCGGAATCGCTCAGATTCTGCGCATGCGCATGGCCTTGCGAGCCGTAGCCCACGATGGTCACTTTCTTACCCTTGATCAGGGAGAGGTCGGCATCCTTGTCGTAATAAACTTTCATGGAGTTTCCTTTTTTGCTGGTCGGTCTGCTTAGACTTTTAGAATGCGTTCGCCGCGGCCAATGCCGGAAACGCCGGTACGCACCGTTTCGAGAATCAGCCCGGCGTCAATCGCCTGGATGAACGAGTCGAGCTTCGGCCCGCTGGCGGTCAGCTCGATGACATAGGTCGATTCGGTGACGTCGATGATGTGGCCACGAAAGATATCGGCCAGACGCTTGAGTTCCTCGCGGTCCTTGCCGGTGGCGCGCACCTTGAGCAGCATCAGTTCGCGCTCGATGTGCGCCGCCTCGGAGAGATCGACGACCTTGATGACGTCAATCAGTTTGTTCAGCTGTTTGGTGATCTGCTCGACTACGGCATCGGTTCCCGAAGTGACAATGGTCAGGCGAGACAGCGAGAGATCCTCGGTCGGCGCCACGGTGAGTGTTTCGATATTGTAGCCGCGCGCCGAGAACAGACCGGCGACCCGCGACAGGGCTCCTGCCTCATTCTCCAGCAGGATTGAAATAATGTGTCGCATCTTGTCTTCCCTTACAGATCTTCGGTCAGGAGCATGTCCGCCAGGCCTTTGCCAGCCGCCACCATCGGATAGACATTGGCCTTCTGATCGGTGATGAAATCGATGAATACCAGGTCATCCTTGTGATCAACGAATGCCTTCTTCAGCGCACCCTCGACGTCTTCCGGCCGTTCGACACGAATGCCGACATGACCATAGGCCTCGGCAAGCTTGACGAAGTCGGGCAGCGAATCCATGTACGACTCCGAATAACGGCTGCCATAGAACATCTCCTGCCACTGCCGAACCATGCCCAGGTAACGATTGTTGAGGTTGATGATCTTGATCGGCAGACGGAACTGCTTGGCGGTAGATAGTTCCTGAATACACATTTGAATCGAACCTTCGCCGGTGACGCAGGCAATCTGCTTGTCCGGGTTGGCCAGGGCCGCGCCCATGGCGTAAGGCAGACCGACACCCATCGTCCCCAGACCACCGGAATTGAGCCAGCGGCGCGGCTCGTCAAACTTGTAGTATTGCGCTGCCCACATCTGATGCTGACCGACATCGGAAGTCACGATCGCCTTGCCTTCAGTGATTTCATAAAGCTTTTCGATGACGTACTGCGGCATGATGATGTTCTTCTTCATGCGGTATTTCATGCACTGCTTGGCACGCCACTCCTCGACCTGCTTCCACCACTCTGCCAGCACATCCGCATCCGGACTGGCGTTGCCGGCATCGAGTAGCTTGAGCATCTCTTCAAGGACATCCGGGACGTTGCCGACGATCGGCACATCAACCTTGACCCGCTTGGAGATCGACGACGGATCGATGTCAATGTGGATGATCTTGCGCGGGATAGACGAAAAGTTCACTGGATTGCCAATTACCCGGTCGTCAAAGCGCGCGCCAATAGCCAGCAGGACGTCACAGTGTTGCATCGCCAGGTTGGCCTCGACGGTACCGTGCATGCCCGGCATACCAAGAAACTGTCGGTCGCTTGCCGGATACGCGCCCAGGCCCATCAAGGTGTTGGTAATCGGAAAGCCCAGCCGGCGTACCAGTTTGGTCAATTGCTCGGCACCATTGGAAAGAATGACCCCGCCGCCCGAGTACACCATCGGCCGCTTGGCCTCGAGCAAGAGCTGCAGCGCCTTCTTGATCTGTCCCAGATGCCCCTTTACAACCGGGTTGTAGGAGCGTAGCTGGATCGTCTCGGGATACTCGAACTTGCACTTGGCCGCGGTAATATCCTTCGGAATATCGATCACCACCGGCCCCGGACGACCGCTATTGGCGATAAAGAAGGCCTTCTTTATCGTCACCGCCAGGTCGTGTACGTCCTTGACCAGGAAATTGTGCTTCACGCAGGGCCGGGTAATGCCGACGGTATCGCACTCCTGAAAGGCGTCCTGACCGATATACTCGGTCGGCACCTGTCCGGCGATGACCACCAGCGGAATCGAATCCATGTACGCCGTCGCGATGCCGGTCACGGCATTGGTGGCGCCGGGGCCTGAAGTGACCAGTGCCACACCAACCTTGTGGGTCGAACGCGCCAGTCCATCCGCCGCATGTACTGCCGCCTGCTCGTGGCGAACGAGAACGTGCTTGACCTGATCCTGCTTGAACAGCGCGTCATACATATGAAGGACAGCCCCGCCAGGATAGCCGAATACGTACTCGACCTTTTCTTCCTGCAGGCACCTGATTACAATCTCCGCACCGGTCATCATTGTCATTACCGTCGCCCCAGCAAGCAAATTGCTCGAAAAAAGTCTGCAACGTTAAAGCTTAGACGTGGTTTGGTCAAGGTATTCATGACAAGCGGCGCTTTGGAAAGCAGGCTTTCCTCCCTACAACCGCAAGGATTTTAGCCCTGGCCAGCCAACGCGAACTGTCAGACTTTCTCACTGCAGTCGAACGCCGCGCTTTCAAACAAGCAATGTTCGCGGTGCGCAACGAAGAGTCCGCTCTCGACATCGTCCAGGATGCGATGATGAAGCTTGCCGAGAAATACGGAGACCGCCCACCAACAGAACTGCCGATGCTTTTCCAGCGTATCCTGCAGAACACCATTCGCGACTACTACCGACGCAGCAAGGTACGCTCACTATGGACCACACTACTCTCGGCCCTTTCGCCGAGTGATGACGAAGATCACGACCCGCTGGAAACCATCAGCAGCGAAGAGGGGGCCAATGTTCCGCAGACCCCGCATGGCCAGTTCGAACAAGCACAAATTCTTGGGATGATTGAGAAAGAGATAGAATCGCTGCCTGGCCGTCAACGGGAAGCCTTCCTGCTGCGTTATTGGGAAGATATGGACGTTGCCGAAACGGCGTCGGTCATGGGCTGCTCGCAGGGCAGCGTCAAGACACACTGCTCTCGTGCCAATCACGCGCTGGCGATAGCATTGAAGGCAAAAGGAATTACCCTATGAATGAACTGCATTTTACCTACAAGGTGAGGCAACACCTGAACAGGGGCCTGCACGACCTCCCGGCGGCAACCCACTCGCGCCTGGACGGTGCCAGACTGCGGGCATTGGCCCGACAAAAGGCCACCGTCCATCAGTCGGTGCTGGCCACTGCGGGTCATTTCATTCAGGAACACGCCGAAGGCCTGCGCTTCAAACAGATGTTCGTGGCATTTGCCCTCGTATTCGGCATCGCTACCTACACCTACTGGCAGGCAGACCAGAGAATCGCCGAACTGGAGATCATCGACAGCGCCCTGCTCGCCGACGACTTGCCGATCGCGGCCTTTACCGACCGGGGCTTTGACGCATGGCTGAAAAGCTCCGCGTCGCAATAGTCCTCAGTAGCTTTATTGCCGTAACGGGCTGGGCAGATGCGCTCAATCCGTCGGCGATTGCAACACCCGCGCAGCCGCAGTGGAGCGAGCTGACGGTAGAGCAGAAGACCATCCTCGCTCCACTCAGCTACGACTGGGATGGGATGGACTATGCGCGTCAGAAAAAGTGGCTGGGTATCACGCGCCGGTTCTTCAAAATGACCGCCGACGAGCAGCGCAGGGTGCAAGTTCAGATGCAGGACTGGGGGGAGTTGACGCCCGAGCAACGGCGTGTTGCGCGCGAGAACTTCATCACCGCCAACAAGCTCCCGGTGGAGAAGAAGCAGGAACTCAAGCAGAAATGGCAGGAATACTCCAGCCTGCCGGAAGA
This sequence comes from Accumulibacter sp., assembly GCF_032229525.1. GTDB lineage: Bacteria > Pseudomonadota > Gammaproteobacteria > Burkholderiales > Rhodocyclaceae > Accumulibacter. The sequence continues at coordinate 8,669 of NZ_JAVTWB010000247.1, forward strand.
GGAAAAGGAACGGCTCAAGCAACAAGCTGCCACAAGGCCCTTACCGAAAACCGGGCCGGTGGGAGCAAGCGGCACGCCTGGCACTCTGGGTACGCCACCCCAAGCGGCAGTGCTGCCGCTCGGCGCTCGTCGTTCCCCGCCGGCAAGTAGCGGCGGCGCTTCGCCGCCCGCCGAAACCGAAAACAGGGACTGATGCCGGTATCAGAACCCGTCCCGCGGCCGGGCATCGTGCGCCGCCTGGCCAGCATGCTCTACGAGTCATTGCTGTTGCTTGGAGTGCTCGCGGCACTGCTGGTGCTACCGCATTTTCTGTTGGGTGCCCTTGCCCATCGCCTGGTAGCGCCGATCCTTGTACAGGCCCACTGCTTCATCGTGCTCCTCGCCTATTGCGTCTGGTTCTGGAGCGACGGGCGACAGACGCTGGCCATGAAAACCTGGCACATCCGGCTGGTCACCCGCGACGGCTTCGCTGTCAGCCCGGCGCGAGCCCTCCTGCGCTATCTCCTGAGCTGGCCAAGCATCGTGCTGGGAGGGGTGGGAATCCTGTGGGCACTGGTGGATCGCGACCGACTATTCCTGCACGACCGTCTCGCCGGCACGCAACTGGTGAGGAGCTGAGCCCCCGATCAGCGCCTTTCGACCCACCAGATCATTGCCGTTGCCGCGAGCAGAAACAATACGGACGGCGTCACCGCACTGAGCACCGGCGACCAGCTGTTGATCGCACCGAGATTCGAGAACAAACCGTTCAGCATGTGAAACAGGATTCCGATCATCACCCCGGAGAAGATCTTGAGGCCAGCCCCATCGGCCCGGTAATGCGTACCACCGAACGGCAGGGCAAGGGCAACCATCACGAACGCTGCCAGCGGGTAGATCACTTTTTTCCAGAAGGCAATGTCGTAACGATTGGTCGTCTGACGGTTATCCGCCAGGTGCTTGGTATAGGCCGACAGGTGCCGCAAGGACATGCGATCGGGAGAAACCATCAGGACGGCAAGGATGTCCGGATTCAGAGCCGAACGCCACAAGAGATCGGGGATCTTCCGAACCTCGGCACGCTCCGCATAGAGCGTTGTCTGCACGACATCAGTCAACCGCCAACTGTCAGGCACCACATATTCTCCCTCTTCTGCCTCGGTGACCGATTTCAGCTGCCCGCTCTCGTCGAACTCGTAGATACGGATTCCGCGCAAACGCGTATCCGGCAGGACGATGCGGACGTTGATGAAATCGCGCTCGTCCTTTACCCACAGGCCTGAACGCAGGTCTTGTCCGACCATTCGCCCCCTTTCCTTCAGGCGCAGTTGGTTGGCTGCTCGTTCGGCCGGCGGCGCTACGTACTCGCCAATCAGGAAAGTGGCGACGGCAAACAAGCCAGCCACCAGAAATAGTCCACGCAACAAAGCGCCAGACGAAAGGCCTGAGACCCGCAACACGGTAATCTCGGAATGACGAGCTAGCCCCGACAGCGCATAGAGTGTCCCGATCAGGACGGCAATGGGCATCAGCTCATAAACACGGCCCGGCACCCGCAGCAGGACGAAGCCAAAAGCATGATGGAGTCGGTAGTTACCCTGCCCGACGTTGTTGATCTCGCCGAGCATGTCAAAGAAGGCAAACAGGGACAGAAACGCCAGCAACACCAGCAGTATCGCGCCAGACACCTCGCGCGCCAGGTAACGACGATAGATCTTCATCGAGACAGGCGAGCGAAGGAATACACGGCGATGCGGTGGTAGAACAACAGCGGCAGCACCGACAGCATGAGCAGATGGGCAGTCAACACGCCCAGGGCGAAAGAGACTTTGCCGCTGGCCACCCACCCCTGCGTGATCGTCAGCAGATTGTTGTAGACCACGTAGACCAGAATGGCGAGCAGCATGTTCGCGGAGCGCCCGGCACGCGGATTGACAAATGACAAAGGTATCGCCAGCAAAGCCAGCACGACTGCCGAAAGAGGCATGCCGACACGCCACAGCAGTTCCGCCCGATAGACGGGCAGGTCCAGTGGCAGCAATTCCACGAGAGGCATGTTCTTGGGTGTCCGTTCGATTCCACGCGCCTCCTTGGTTTCGAGGCGAACGGCATAGCGCCCGTATTCCAGAATGCGGAAGGCGGCCGTCCCGGGCTCCAGCTCGTAGCGACGGCCATTCTCCAGAACGATGAAGCGATCACCATTCTCCGCAATCTCCTGATGGCCGGTGCCGGCCATGGTCACCCCCGGACGCTCGGACCCCACTTCGCTGACAAAGACGTTGCGCACGTGGCTAGTATCATCTGCAACCGCTTCGACAAAGATCACGCGATCGCCAGCCGACGATTCCTGAAATGCGCCAGGAGCCACCTGACCGGCATCCTTCCGCGTACTGAGTTTGCCGCGGAACTCGGCGCTCTGGGACAAGGCCCACGGTGAAAGGAACAAGGAGAGCGCAGCGATACTCGCCACCAGCGGCAAAGCGAATGTCAATACCGGCCGCATCCAGGCCGCCAGCGAGAGTCCCGACGAGAACCAGACCACCATCTCGGAATCACGATAACTGCGCGAAAGGGTCAACAGGATGGCGATAAACAAGGACAAGGACAACAAAGGCGGGAGATAATTGAGCGACGCGAACCCGAGAAGCGCTGCCACCGCACCCGGGTCCACACTGCCTTGAGCAGCCTCGTTCAGCAGCCTGATCAACTGCGTCGTCACCATGATCGCAAAAAGCGCAGTGAAAACACCGGCGGTGGAGTGGGCAAACTCGCGTCGGACCGCACGCTGAAAGATCATTTTTTGACTTTGGTGAAAAGCAGCAGTGATAATCGGCGTTTTCTAAGCAACACGCCGATCCTGGGGAGGGTGAGTGGAATTTAGCATAAAAAGCGGTAACCCGGAGAAGCAGCGCAGCGCCTGTGTCGTGGTCGGCGTTTTCGAACCGCGCAAGCTGACGCTCGCCGCCGAACTCATTGACAACGCGGCGCGCAGCCATCTCTCCGACATCGTTCGCCGCGGCGACATGGAGGGCAAGGCAGGGTCTACCTTGCTGCTGCACAATGTTCCGGGAACACTCTGCGACCGCGTCCTGTTGGTCGGACTCGGCAAGGAAAAGGAGTTCGGCGACCGCGAGTATTGCGACGCAATTCGCAGCGCGGTAAGGACACTCGACGAAACCGGCTCGTTCGACGGCACGGTCTTCCTGACCGAAACGAGCGTCCGCAAGCGCAGCGCCGCGTGGCGAGTACGACAGGCCGTACTTGTCGCGCGACAGACCGTCTATCGCTTCGATCAGTTCAAGAGCAAGAAGGACAAGGTCCGACGCCCGTTACGCAAGCTGACCTTTGTCGTCGATCGCCGTAACGAACTGGCCGCGGCCGAGGAAGCACTGAACCAGGGCCAGGCGATCGCCGAAGGCGTGTCGCTGGCCAAGAACCTTGCCAATCTGCCCGGCAATGTGTGCACACCGAGCCACCTTGCAGAAACCGCGCAACATCTCGCGACTGAACACAAGATCGAGTGCCAGATCCTTGAGGCTGATGAAATGGCCGCACTTGGGATGCACTCGTTGCTGTCGGTGGCCAAAGGCTCACACCAGTCGCCGAAGCTCATTGTCCTGCAGTACAAGGGGGGCAAGAGCGATGAGAAACCGGTGGTACTGGTCGGCAAGGGGGTGACCTTTGACAGCGGCGGAATTTCGCTCAAACCGGCACCGGAAATGGACGAAATGAAGTACGACATGTGCGGTGCAGCCAGCGTGCTTGGCGCCATCAAGGCCACCGCGCTGATGAAACTGCCGATCAATCTGACCGTGATCGTGCCGAGCACGGAAAACATGCCGGGGGGCGCCGCTACCCGGCCGGGAGATATCGTCACTTCGATGTCCGGACAGTCCATCGAGATCCTCAACACCGACGCCGAAGGTCGCCTGATTCTCTGCGACGCGCTGACCTACGCTGCTCGCTTCGACCCGGAGACAGTGATCGACGTTGCGACCCTCACCGGCGCCTGCGTCATCGCCCTCGGCCATGTCGCTACCGGTCTTTTCGCCAACAGCGATACCCTGGCCCGCGAACTGGAGCATGCCGGCGACGAAGCGCACGATCGGGCGTGGCAGATGCCCTTGTGGGACGACTATCAGGAATTGCTCAAGAGTCCGTTCGCCGACATGGCGAACATCGGTGGCCGCTCGGCCGGCAGCATCACCGCCGCCTGTTTTCTCGCCCGGTTTACCAAGAAATACGTATGGGCTCACCTCGACATCGCCGGTACCGCATGGAAATCAGGCAGCGACAAGGGCGCGACGGGGCGACCGGTACCGCTGCTGATGCACTACCTGATGAAGCGTGCCGGGAAACTCACGTGACCCAGGTTTTCTTCTACCACAACGCGTCTGACCGGATCGCGGCGGCCGTGGCTTTGATCGGCAAGGCATTCGCCCAGAGAAAAGCGATGCTCGTCTACGCCCCGGCGGCCGAAGTCGCGGCGGCGCTCGATCGCCAGTTGTGGATGCATCCACCCGCGGGCTTTGTACCACACGTTGACATCAACTCGCCGCTGGCCGGCGAAACTCCCGTACTGATCGCCAGCACGCTTGAATCGGCGCCACAGGATGAACGACTGCTGAACCTCTCTCGCGACGTACCGCCCGGCTTCTCGCGCTTCGCCAGCCTGATCGAAGTCGTCAGCCAAGGCGATGAAGAGCGCGCTGATGGCCGCAAACGTGCGAGATTCTACAAAGATCGCGGCTACGACATCAGGTACCTGGATTGCTCGGGGAACGCTTGATGGCCAGCGACAAGGATCTGCTCAGTCGTGCTGACTCCCTGATCAACTCCGACAGCGGTGCTGGAGGCAGCGCGCGCGGCGAACTCCCACGGCAGATGCGCCGCCGGCGCAGCTTTCTGGCCTCGTCCACTCCGTCGGCCATGCCCTACGGTGCCGCGGGCTCCACTCAGTTGGCGCCCGAAGACGACAACCTGCCGCTGCTGACCGACATCGTCGTTGCCGCGGAAGCGGTAGCCGAAGAAGAGAGCGACGACCATGTTACGGCCAGCCTGCGGCCAGCGCTTGCCGCCGAGCTTGCGCAGTTCATTGACGGCCATCTGGCCGATGAATTACCGGCGTTGGTCGAAGCCGCCGCACTGCACACCGCGAAGCGGCTGCGCGACGGCATCGGCGCCAGCATCGCCGAAGCCTTGCGCGACTTCGTTGCCGAACGAGGACAGCTTCAGTTGCCCCTGGAGGAGCCTGCCGACCGCGAAGGCGCCGCAGCCGATCAGGAGTAGGCGTCGCGAACTGGGGGCAGCAGCACGATCCGGTATAATGCGCGCTCCTGAAATCCACCTGCCCTCCCCTCCATGGAACTCGCCAAGAGCTTTGAACCAGCAGACATCGAGCGTCGCTGGTACCCCGAATGGGAAGCCAGAGGCTACTTTGGTGCCGGCCTCGACGCCGACAAACCCGAAGCCTTCTGCATCCTGTTGCCACCGCCCAACGTCACCGGCACCCTGCACATGGGGCATGGCTTCAACCAGGCGATCATGGATGCGCTCACCCGCTACCATCGCATGCGGGGTGACAACACCTTGTGGCAACCCGGCACCGATCATGCAGGGATAGCCACCCAGATCGTCGTCGAGCGCCAGCTCGACGCCCAGGGAATATCCCGACACGACCTCGGCCGTGAGAAATTTCTCGAGAAAGTCTGGCAGTGGAAGGAATTCTCGGGCAACACCATCACCCAGCAGATGCGTCGCCTCGGCACCTCGCCAGACTGGAGCCGCGAACGCTTCACGATGGACGCCGGCCTGTCGAAGACGGTCACCGAGACTTTCGTCCGCCTCTACCAGGAAGGCCTGATCTACCGTGGCAAGCGTCTGGTCAACTGGGATCCGGTGCTGCAGACTGCGGTCTCCGACCTCGAAGTGGCACAGGAAGAAGAGCAAGGCCACCTCTGGCACATCCGCTATCCTCTGGCTGACGGCAGTGCGACGCTGACCGTCGCCACCACCAGGCCGGAGACGATGCTCGGCGATACCGCCGTGATGGTCCATCCGGAAGACGCACGTTACCAGCACTTACTGGGGAAAATGGTCAAGCTGCCGCTGTGCGAGCGCGAGATCCCGATCATTGCCGACGCCTACGTGGACCCCGCGTTTGGCACCGGCTGTGTCAAGGTTACCCCGGCGCACGACTTCAACGACTACGCCGTCGGCCAGCGCCACAAGCTGCAGATAATCCCCGTCCTGACGCTCGACGCCAAGATCAACGAGAATGCACCTGCCTGCTATCAGGGCATGGATCGCTTTGCCGCGCGCCAGCAGATTGTCGCCGACCTCGAACAGCAGGGTTTCCTCGACAAGGTCGAAGCGCACGCACTCAAAGTGCCGCGCGGCGACCGCACCGGCGTGGTCATCGAACCGATGCTCACCGACCAGTGGTTCGTCGCCATGAGCAAAGCCGGCGCCGACGGCACCAGCATCGCCGGCAAGGCGCTGGAGTGCGTCGCGTCGGGCGAAATCCGTTTTTTCCCCGAAAACTGGGTCAACACCTACAACCAGTGGCTGAACAACATCCAGGACTGGTGCATCTCGCGGCAGTTGTGGTGGGGCCACCAGATTCCGGCGTGGTACGGTGACGATGGCCGGATTTTCGTTGCTCATGACGAAGCAGAAGCCAGGATCCAGGCCGACGAACAAGGCTACAGCGGCCCACTGACGCGCGACCCGGACGTCCTCGACACCTGGTACTCGTCGGCCCTGTGGCCCTTCTCGACGCTGGACTGGACGCCGCAATGGCCGGCCGAGACGAATCCCGCTCTCGAACTCTATCTGCCGTCTACCGTCCTGGTCACCGGTTTCGACATCATCTTTTTCTGGGTCGCGCGGATGGTGATGATGACCCGGCACATCACCGGCAAAATCCCCTTCAAGCACGTCTACGTGCACGGCCTGATCCGCGATGCCGAAGGCCAGAAAATGAGCAAGTCGAAGGGCAATGTCCTCGACCCGATCGACCTCATCGACGGCATCGACCTCGACGCCCTGATCGAGAAGCGCACCACCGGCCTGATGAACCCGAAGCAGGCCGCGCAGATCGAAAAGCGTACGCGCAAGGAGTTCCCGCAAGGCATCCAGGCTTTCGGCACCGACGCCCTGCGGTTTACCTTCCTGTCGCTGGCCAGCCCCGGCCGTGACATCAAGTTCGATCTCAGCCGCTGCGAAGGCTACCGCAATTTCTGCAACAAGCTGTGGAACGCGACCCGCTACGTGCTGATGCACACGGCAGAGCAGGACCTTGGCCTCTCCGCCTGCACCCCGGAGCGTTGCTCGACGGCACTGAGCTTCTCCTTCGCCGACCGCTGGATCGTCAGCAAACTGCAACGCACGGAAGCCGAGGTCGCGCAACACTACGCCGACTACCGCTTCGACCTGCTGGCGCGCTCGGTCTACGAGTTTGTCTGGGACGAGTTCTGCGACTGGTACGTCGAGCTGTCAAAGGTGCAACTGCTGAACGGCAACGAACAGGAAATCCGCGCCACGCGCCGGACGCTGGCGCGCGTGCTGGAGACCGTCCTGCGCCTGGCGCATCCGCTGCTGCCATTCATTACCGAAGAACTCTGGCAAGTGCTCGCTCCGATCGCCGGCCGCAAGACCCACGACTCCGTGATGCTCGCCGCGTATCCGCAGTCGCAGCCGGAAAAAATTGACTTGGGCAGCGAAGCCCGGGTTCAGCAACTGAAGGATCTCGCCTACGCCTGCCGCAACCTGCGCGGCGAAATGAACCTTTCACCAGCGCAACGGGTACCACTGCTGGCCAGTGGTGACAGGGCTTCACTCGCCGAATTCGCTCCCTATCTGAAAGCACTTGGCAAGCTGTCGGAATTGGAGATCGTCGACGACCTGCCCCCTGACGCCAGCGCACCGATCGCCATCGTCGGCGATACGAAACTGATGCTGCAGATCGAGATCGACCTCGCCGTCGAAAGCGAACGGCTCGACAAGGAGATCGCCCGCCTGAGTGGCGAGATCGGCAAAGCCAGAGCAAAGCTCGCCAACGAGAGCTTTGTCGCGCGTGCTCCGGCAGCGGTGGTCGAACAGGAAAGGAAGCGCCTCAACGACTTCATCGCCACGCTCGAAAAACTCGAGCCGCAGCGCGAACGCCTGCGGCGCTAGGCTGGCCTGGCAGCCGGTTCCATCCGGCTGCCGTTCCGCGGCCAGACCAGGAATTGTGATCAATGTTCAAGGATCACCGGCATCAGGCCACGCAAGGCATTGCCAATATACAAGGCCGGCGCCCGCAACAAGTCCTCGCGTCGCAGCACCTGTTCGACTGCACGCCCGGACTCAAGCAGCGTCCGGCGCATGACGCCCGGTAGCAAGCCGCAGATCGCCGGAGGCGTTAGCAGAATTCCGTCGCGCTCGACAAAGACGTTGCTGCGCGCGCCCTCGCACACCTCCCCCAGAGCGTTGAAGAAGATCGCGTCGAACACCTCTGGCTGCTCGGCCAGTGCGGCCAGCGTGCGGTCGTAGCGAGCACGCGCCGTGGTCTTGTGGCGCAGCAGGTAATCGTCGGCAGGCAGCTTCTCGCTCGCCAGAACGACGCGCCAGGTGGGTGCAGGATCATCGGGCAAGGGCGACGCCACGACCTGACAGGCGCCGTCGTGCGCCAGCGTCAGACGAACGCGAAAAACCCCGGTGGACCACCGCGCCGCTTCGACGGCCAGCACCGAAGACACGCTCTCCTGAACGCAGGCGAAACCCAGGGTACGCGCCGAAGCCTGCAGGCGCTCGAGATGCAGGGGCAGCAGCGGGTACTCACCGTCTTCCAGGCGCAGGGTTTCGACCAGCGCGAACCCCGGGTCGAAGGCAGTCAGGAAACTCGCTTTCAGCAAACACTCCGCGTACTCGCACTCCGGATCCGAGTCGATCACGATACCGCTACCGACACCTAGCTTGGCCTGCTGGTCGGCACCAAGTTCGACGGTGCGAATGGCCACATTGAAACGGCAGTCGCCGCCGGGGGCCAGCCAACCCAGGGCCCCGGTATACAAACCCCGTGGTGTGTGTTCGAGTTCCGCGATGCGCTGCATCGCCCGAATCTTCGGCGCGCCGGTAATCGAACCGCAGGGAAACAATGCGCCGAACAGGTTCGCCAGACTCACCCCGGGCAACTCGGCGGCAACCGCAGACACCATCTGCCACAAGGTCGGGTAAGCCTCGGTCGCACACAGGGCTTCGACGCTCACCTCGCCCGGCAGCGCCAGACGACCGAGGTCGTTGCGCAACAAGTCGACAATCATGATGTTTTCGGCACGCTCCTTCGCCGAAGACAATAGCTTGGCACGATTCGCCTCATCGTCCAGCGCTGTGTTTCCTCGCGGCGCCGTACCTTTCATCGGCCGCGTCAGGACGCGATTTCCCGAGCGCTCAAAGAACAACTCCGGCGAGAAGGAAAGAACCGTTTCGTCCGTCGTGCACAGATAGCCACCATAGCGCACCGGTTGTCGTTCGCGCAGACCGGCGTAGAGCGCCAGCGGATGGCCGTAAATCTGGAAAGTCAGCGGAAAAGTGAGGTTAATCTGATAGCAATCACCATCGGCTATCCAACGACAAATCTGTCTGACTTGCGCGGCGTAGCTCGCTGCATCGACGCCTGCCGATAGCTCGGCAATGCCGGCCAGCCGTTGATGCTCGGGCAGCGCCGCCAGCCGATCGGCAAGGAAGGCACCGACCGCGGCCGCATCGAGCGCTTGCCCATCGGCAAACACCCAGGCCCGCAAAATTGGCCGACCGGGCGGCGACCGCGGAACAGCTGCTTCGAAGCTCGCACCCAGCGCATAGTCGGCGGCCAGGGCCACCCATTGGCCAGCGGCGATCTCGGCTTCGATCGCCCGGAATACCACGGTGGGATCGGCGGAATCGGCGACGGCGAACGAGCGGCAGCAGCCGGTCAACAACAGTGCGCTGCCCCCGTCGCCGTCAAACAGAGCGAACTGAGCGCCGTCACGCATCGGTCAGGGGATGGAGGACAGCACGCTTGAAGAAGCGCCTGGGCCGCAGCGCGGCTCTACTTGCGCTTGAGGTAAAACTCGAAGACCTGGTTCGCCTCGACACTCGACAGCAGCTCGTTTCCGGTCTGCCTGGCGAACGCCTGGAAGTCCTTGACCGAACCGGGATCTGTCGCCAGCACGTGCAGCACCTCGCCGGTAGACATCTCCGACAGCGCTTTCTTGGTGCGCAGAATCGGCAACGGGCAATTCAGCCCTTTGACGTCGAGTTCTCGGTCGCAATGCATGTTCGGGTCCGCAGTCAAACTGAGGGCGTATTCTAACCGCCATTCCTCTTTTTTTCCTTCGCCTCTTCCACCTGCAGCTTGCGCAATTCACGCAGGCGCGCATCCACCGCCGACTGTTCGAAGAAGCTACCGTCCCCGGCCTGTTGCGCGAACTGCAATTGTTCGACAGCAGCACCCAACTGCCCCTGCAGGAGATAGAACTCGGCTTGCGAACGGTGCTGCTGCAGACGCTTGCCAAGTGCGGCGAAAGTTTCCGCCTGCAAGCCGTACAACTTGTAGTCCGAGCTATAGAGTTGCAGCTGCGATTCCAGGAAGCTCAAGCTCTGTTCGTATTGCCGCCCGGCAAGAAGGCCTCTGGCGTAGCCATAGCTCAGGGACTTGGAGTGCGGATAGCGCTGCAAGGCGTTGCGATAGAGGGTCAGCGCGCCAGCTCGATCACCGGCAGCAATTCTGGCCTCGGCCGCCAGACCGGCGATCATCGGCGACGATGCCTTGAGCGTGAGCAGCGCATCGACCTCCTTCTGCGCCGCTGCAACGTCCTTGGCTTTCAGCATCGCGTAGGCGAGACCATAGCGAGTCGCAGCCTCCGAGACATACTTCTTTTCCCGCAACTGCCTGCTGAATTCGCTGATCGCTTCTCCGGGGGTACCCATCTGCACTCGTAACTTGGCCCGTACCAGATGGAAGTCCAGGCTATCGGTCACCTGCCGGTAGGGCGCACTCTGCGCCCGGTTCTCCATGTCGGAGATACGTTCGACGGTCAGCGGATGCGAACGCAGGTAGACCGGCGCATTGTTCTCATACACCCGCCCGGCCAGCTGCATGCGCCCGAAGAAATCGCCCATGCCGTGAGCGTCATAGCCCGCCTTGACCATCGTCTGAAACCCCAAGCGGTCGGCCTCCCGCTCGAAATCACGACTGTAGGCCAATTGCGCCTGAATCGAAGCGGCCTGCGCCGAGGCCACCGCCGCACTCGCCACCTGCGAATTGGCACGGGCAGCGAGAACACCGACGGCCATGGCGACCATGGTGGCGATCGAGTTCTGCTTCTCCCGGGCAATCTGCCGGGCAAGGTGGCTTTGTGTCACGTGCGAGATCTCATGGGCGAGGACTCCGGCAAGCTCGGACTCCGTTTGCGCAGTCAGCAGCGTACCGGTGTTCACGCCGATAAAGCCGCCGAACATCGCAAATGCGTTCACCGTGTTGTCACGAATGACGAAAAACTGGTAATCACCCGCCGAGTTCGAACTGCCAGCCACCAGGCGACTCCCTAGGAGATTGACGTAGTCGGTGATCTCGGAATCGTCAACATAGCTCGGCTCGCGCAGGCGAATGTCATTGAAAATCTGCTCGCCGATCTTGCGCTCAAGCTGAGGGGAAAGGTCGCTACGTGCCGCGTCGCCAAGCTCCGGAAGGCCATCGGCGAGAACCTTCGAGGAACTGCCAAACGTAGCCGCGACCAGCAAAGATGCGGCAGCAAGAATCATTCTGATCAAGAGGCCTCCCGGCGAGTGCGGCGGAGCGGAGAAAGATGATGCTATGATACTCAATCAAGGCTTGGGGATTTGTTACGAAGCGTTACCAGCCACCCTCGACTCGCTCTCAGCTATTTCGCTGGCGAGTTTTCCACGTGCCGCCGCGACTTCCATGCCCGCCAGCCCACTCACCCATTTCGACTCGCAGGGCCAGGCACAGATGGTCGACGTCGGCGCGAAAGCCGAAACCAACCGGCTGGCACGAGCCGCCGGAAGCATCCTGATGCGGCCGGAAACCTTGGCTCTGATCGTTGAAGGTTCGGCAAAGAAAGGCGACGTTCTCGGCGTTGCGCGAATTGCCGCGATTCAGGGCGCCAAACGCACGTCTGACCTGGTCCCCTTGTGTCACCCGATCGCTTTGACCAGAATTTCGGTCAACTTCGAAATCGACACCATGGCCAACGCCGTGCACTGCGTGACCAGTGCCGAGTGTTTCGGTCGTACCGGCGTCGAGATGGAAGCCCTGTGCGCCGCCAGCATCGGCCTGCTGACCATCTACGACATGTGTAAAGCAGTTGATCGCGGTATGCACATCGAGCACATTCGACTGCTCGAAAAACTGGGCGGCAAGTCCGGACACTGGACTGCCAGCTGACGCGGACTGCAGCGATCATCAAAAGTACCGCACAAAAAAAACCCGCCAGAGGCGGGTCCCTATTGCACTCCCAAAAAGCTTAGGCGCGCGCGATATTCGATGCTTGCTTGCCCTTCGGGCCCTGCGTCACGTCGAAGGAAACCTTCTCGCCCTCTTTGAGGGTCTTGAAACCACCCATGGTGATCGCGGAGAAATGGGCGAAGAGATCCTCACTACCATCATCCGGAGTAATGAAGCCAAAACCTTTAGCGTCATTGAACCACTTAACTGTACCAGTTGCCATATTGCCACTTCCTTGAAAAAAAGACTAAATCCGGGCGGTGCCCGACTTGCATGCTTCGTATTCAACTCCAGCCAAGATAGGAGCTCCGACACGCAGAACCACCAGACAGCAACAGCTTGAATAGAAACATTCGATCTTTGTACGCCAAACCAGGCGGCTGCGTCAAGCCTTTTTCGGCTTTATCGCCTGGCGAACCGTGTACGAGGCCCGAAACTCGGCGAAGATCGGTATTGCGCATCCGAAAAGACTGGTTAGAATTCACTCATGGCAACACAGCATCAGGACGACTCCCTACTGCAGGCGCAGCGTACGCAACTCACCCCGCCACCACTTTACAAGGTCCTGTTGTTGAACGACGATTTCACACCGATGGATTTCGTGATTGTCGTTCTGCAAAGGTTTTTTGGAATGGATAGAGAACACGCGACGCGAATCATGCTCAAAGTCCACACCGATGGGCGTGGGGTGTGTGGGATCTTTCCGCGCGATGTCGCGGCCACGAAAGTCGAACAGGTCACAGCCTTCGCGCGAAGCAACCAGCATCCCCTGGCGTGCGTATTGGAGGAAAACTGAATGATTGCGCAGGAACTTGAAGTAAGTTTGCACATGGCATTTGTCGAGGCACGACAAAAGCGCCATGAGTTCATCACCGTCGAACACCTCCTGCTCGCACTGCTGGACAACCCATCGGCGGCCGAGGCGATGCGCGCCTGCGGCGCCAGCATCGAGCAGCTGCGCAAGGATCTGATCAGATTCATTGGCGAACACACGCCGACCGTCGCCGGTGATGATGAAATCGACACGCAACCGACACTCGGTTTCCAGCGAGTCATTCAGCGTGCCATCCTGCACGTGCAATCGTCGGGTCGGAAAGAAGTTAACGGTGCCAATGTCCTGGTTGCGATTTTTGGCGAAAAGGATTCGCACGCTGTTTATTACTTGCAGAAACAAGGTGTCACGCGTCTGGACGTGGTCAATTTCATTTCGCACGGGATCAGCCGGATCCCCCAGAGCGCGCCGCGAGGTGAACCCGAGATTGAAACCGAAGGCGATCAGCAAAGCGCGGCCGGGCCACTGGAAAGCTACACCATCAACCTCAACGCCTTGGCTTTGCAGGGCAAAATCGACCCACTGATCGGTCGTGACCGGGAGCTCGAGCGGGTCATCCAGACGCTCTGTCGCCGGCGCAAGAACAATCCCTTGCTGGTTGGAGAAGCGGGCGTTGGAAAAACAGCCATAGCCGAAGGGCTGGCGCGGCGAATCGTCGAATGCGATATCCCCGAGATTCTCGCCAAGGCGAACGTCTACTGCCTTGACATGGGATCGCTGCTGGCCGGGACGAAATATCGCGGCGATTTCGAACAGCGCCTGAAGGCCGTTCTCAAGCAACTGAGCGAGAACCCGCAGGCTGTTCTGTTCATTGATGAAATCCATACCCTGATCGGCGCTGGGTCGGCGTCAGGTGGCACGCTCGACGCGTCCAACCTTCTCAAACCGGCGCTTTCATCCGGTCAGTTGAAGTGCATCGGCGCAACGACTTACAACGAGTACCGGGGCATCTTCGAGAAAGACCACGCACTGTCGCGCCGCTTCCAGAAGATTGACGTCAACGAGCCATCGAGTGCCGAAGCCGTTGAAATTCTCAAGGGACTCAAGTCGCGCTTCGAGGCGCACCACGGTATCAAATACTCCGCTGCGGCCCTGACCTCGGCCGTCGAGCTGTCGGTGCGCTTCATTACTGACCGTCACCTGCCGGACAAGGCGATTGACGTGATCGATGAAGCCGGGGCAGCGCAGCGGATATTGCCCAAGTCCAAGCAGAAAAAGATGATTGGAAAGATCGACATCGAAGAGATTGTTGCCAAGATCGCGCGCATCCCTTCTACGCACGTCTCGTCGGACGACCGCAACAACCTGAGGAATCTCGACCGTGATCTGAAAGCCGTGGTGTTCGGTCAGAGCGCGGCGATTGATGCCCTCACCAGAGCGATCAAGATGGCCCGCTCTGGTCTTGGCAACCCTACCAAGCCGATCGGGAGCTTCCTGTTTTCTGGCCCCACCGGCGTTGGCAAGACCGAGGTTGCCAAGCAACTGGCGTACTGCCTGGGCAATGAGCTGGTACGCTTCGACATGTCGGAATACATGGAACGGCATGCCGTTTCACGCCTGATCGGGGCGCCGCCCGGCTACATTGGCTTCGATCAGGGTGGCCTGCTGACCGAGGCGGTAACCAAGAAACCCTATAGCGTTCTGCTGCTCGACGAGATCGAAAAAGCCCATCCCGACATCTACAACATTCTGTTGCAGGTCATGGATCACGGCACGCTGACCGATAACAACGGACGCAAGGCCGACTTCCGGAACGTGATCATCATCATGACCACCAACGCCGGACAAGAGGCCATTCAGAAAGCAACCATGGGCTTCACGCCAACGCGACAAGCGGGTGATGAAATGGTCGAGATCAAGCGGATCTTTACGCCCGAGTTCCGCAACCGACTGGACGCCACCATCTCGTTCAAGGCGCTTGACCACGAGGTGATTTTGCGCGTGGTAGACAAGTTCCTGATGCAACTCGAAGCGCAACTGCACGAGAAAAAAGTGGAAGCCGTTTTCACCCCGGCGCTCAAGGACCACCTCGCTGCCAACGGCTTCGACCCGATGATGGGCGCACGTCCGATGGCGCGACTGATTCAGGACACGATCCGCGCCTCGCTGGCCGACGAGTTGCTGTTCGGCCGCCTGGCGCACGGCGGCCATGTCACCGTCGACCTTGATGACGACCAGAAAGTCAAACTGGTCTTCGAAGAAGAGTCCGCGGCTGTCGCCTGAGCACGCCTGCACTGCCTACGGCAAGCTTGGCCCGCGCCGCATGGCCAATCGTCCATCTTCCGCAACCTGACCACACGAGGCCCGTTTGACCATGCCTTTCAAAACCGCCGACCTCCTTGACAGCAACGAAAACAAAGCCCGTGACGGCAACCTCCGGGTCGTCGCTCCGATGTTCCAGCGGTACGGTGCACGACCCTCGTTCGCTGGCCAGGTGGTCACGCTCAAGGTCTTCGAGGACAACTCCCTGGTACGTGAAGCCCTCGCTGATTTGGGTGACGGCCGGGTACTGGTTATCGATGGCGGCGGTTCCATGCGCTGCGCACTGGTCGGCGACCAGTTGGCTATCTTGGCGCACAAGAACCGCTGGGAAGGAATCGTCGTTTACGGTTGTATCCGCGATTCTTCTGACATAAACGCGATTGACCTCGGCGTTCGCGCTCTCAATACGCACCCCATGAAGAGTATCAAGAAAGGTATCGGCGAGCGCGATCTGCCTGTAACCTTCGGCGGGGTGACCTTCAGACCTGGCGAGTGGGTTTACGTTGATGACGACGGGTTGATCGTCAGCGACCAACCGTTGAGCTGAAAGCGCACAAAGCCGAGGGCTTCAGGTACTGGAGTTGGTGCTTACCTGACCAACTACTTTGCGCGGAGTGATAGCCGAAGGTCTTTCGATGGTGGCCGGGGAGACCAACAGAGTGCTGCTTCGCCGGGAACAATTGGCCGACCGAGGCCATCCTAGACATTGGCTGCCGAAGAGCGAAAATGCGGGCACCGCACATCGCCTGAGCCCGAGCCAGAGCCAGAGCCGACACGAGTCCGTCATCAGCTTTCGGATAAAACCGGGAAGGTGTTGACCGAACTCTCGGCACGGAACATATTTCGCTTGCTGCTGTGACATTGCCAAAATCGGAGACAAGTTGTGAACGCTGCCATTGACCTAATCAAAGCGATCCGGACAGGCCGACTGGGAGAGGTCAAAGCCTTGCTGGATGCCGGCGCCTCCGCCGAGATCCATGACGGACGTGGCGACCCGGGGTTGCCGCTGGGCGTTGCCTGCTTCATGGGGCACGTCGAGATCGTCCGCGAGTTGATCTCCCGAGGCGCGAAAGTCAATGCACCGGATAACGCGCAGCCTACATCACCGTTGTCGATGGCCATTCGAGGCAACAGGACAGACGTCGTGAAGACTCTGATCGAAATGGGTGCCGAGGTTCCCCCTGGTATGAAGACCGGGCTGACCGATCAGGAAATGATGATCGCACGCTGGCGAGGCCGGCACTACGGTGCGACCACGGCCAAGGCTGACCACGCGTCTGGCGAGGAACAACCAGTGTTCGAGGAGATCGAAATGGTCCGCTGTTACGGAACGGATACGGCCGTTCTCGATGCGGACATGATCCGGGCCGCCCGCGAAATGGGTAAGAAGTAGCCTAACGGTCATGAACTGTCGGGACACCCCCGATAATGAAAGTCATGCCCGTTTCCCTCATCCCCGACCCTTCTCCCGCGCGGGGGAGAAGGGAGATTCGTGAGTCGCGAAGGCGACTTTCACGGTAACAGGCCAGAGCAGCCACGCGAGACGCTTGACCGCCTCCCGGCATCTCTGGCCACCCCGATGCGCATAGCCTGAACCAAGACCATTCCGAATGCATATTCGCTGGCATTCGGCGGGCTCACTCGGGCGCAGCCCGGTCGGCCATTGAATCACCTCCGGATGTCCGGCCCCGATCTTCCCCGTCACCATCGCCTGGCGCCGACGAAGGAACGGCGACTGGCCGTCACGTTGGCCACTGCGGGACGGCAACGCCGCCAACGGCGCCGCGCTGCCTGTCGATCGACCTCGACGTGGGCGAGCGGACGCAGCGGGTTCACAAGCCGGCGGTCGACACGCTGTGGCTCAATCCGCTGGCGTTTCCGCGCCATACCTACCACCACCTGCTCAAGCATTATCAGGACGGCGGGCTCAAGCGCGAACAGCTCAACGACCCCTTGCTCGACTGACGCTGTTGCTGGCGCGTCTCGCTCGTGGAGCGCGTCTTGGTCGACCAACTAGCGGCCGTCAACCGCCTTGTTGCGCCGCGTGGCAGGCGTGCTGCCACTGGCTGCAGCAGAGCTATCGTGGTCTCACCAGCAATTACACGCCGGCCAGCTCGACATCGGCTTTGCCGGCCGCCAGGCCGCCAGGCCGCCGCACGCCCACTGCACCCGGCGCTCGCGATGCTGAGGCCGGCTGCGGCGTGATCTGTAGGGCCATCTGGTTGGTCGCCTCACGGCCAGCTACAGCCCCCCAGCGCTATGCAT
>NZ_JAVTWB010000248.1:0-4306 GCF_032229525.1 Accumulibacter sp.
TTAGGGAGCACCATCATGCATTTCGAGACCCCCCTGGACTTCGTCGAAAGTCGAACCTACGACGAGATCGACGTCGGTGACAGTTCATCGCTGGTACGTACCCTGCGCCCGGAAGACGTCAGGCTGTTCGCGCTGATGTCCGGTGACATGAACCCCGCCCTGGCCAACGGCGAATTCACCCACAGCGGCCTGTTCCAGGATTTCATCGCCCACGGCATGTGGTGTGCCTCGCTGCTGTCGACCATTCTCGGGACGCAATTTCCCGGCCCGGGGACGGTGCTGGTCGATTCGAGCCTGCACTTTGCGCGGCCGGTCGCGATCGGCGACACCATCACGGTGACGGTCACCATTGGCAAGAAGTTCCCGCGCAACCGGCACATCGTGCTCGACTGCGCGTGCTTCAACCAGGACCATCTGCTGGTGGTATCGGGCAGCGCCGAGGTGCTGGCGCCCACCGAAAAGATCCGCATCAAGCGCAAGGCGATGCCGGAAATCACCATTTCGGACAAGTACGCGCGCCTGCAGGTGCTGGTCTCGCGGGCCGAAGGGCTGGCACCGATCGACATGGCGGTGGTGCACCCCTGCGACCGCGAGTCGCTCAAGGGCGCGCTGCTGGCCGCCGAGGCGAAGCTGATCGAACCGATCCTGATCGGGCCGGAACAGCGAATCCGCGCCGTCGCTGCGGAAAACGGCCTCGACCTCAAGCAATACCGCATCGTTAACGTCAAACACAGCCACGAAGCGGCGGCGATGGCCGTCACCCTGGTGCGCAGCGGCGACGCCGAGGCGCTGATGAAGGGCAGCCTGCACACCGACGAACTGATGGCCGAGGTGATCTCGAGCCGCGCCGGCTTGCGCACCGATCGGCGCATCAGCCACGTCTTCCTGATGGACGTGCCAACCTATCCGCGGCCGCTGATGATTACCGATGCGGCGATCAACATCGCGCCGACGCTGGCGGAAAAGGTCGACATCACGCAGAACGCCATCAATCTCGCGCACGTCCTCGGCATCGCCGAACCGAAGGTGGCGATTCTCTCGGCAGTCGAGACGGTCAACGACAAGCTCCAGTCCACGCTCGACGCCGCCGCGCTGTGCAAGATGGCCGATCGCGGCCAGATCAGGGGCGCGCTGCTGGACGGCCCGCTGGCCTACGACAATGCAGTTTCGCTGGACGCCGCCAAGACCAAGGGGATCATCTCGGCGGTCGCCGGACGGGCCGACATCCTGGTCGTCCCCGACCTCGAGGCCGGCAACATGATCGCCAAGCAGCTCGAGTACCTGGCCAACGCGCTGAGTGCCGGTATCGTCCTCGGGGCACGGGTGCCGATCGTGCTCACCAGTCGCGCCGACACCGCCGAAACGCGCCTGGCCTCCTGCGTCATCGCGGCGCTGGTCGCCCACGCCGCGCGCGAGAAACAAAAACTCGCCTGACCGGGCCTGACCGGGCCTGACCGAAGGGGCGCCGATCGTCGCGCGATCGGCGAGGCCGCCCGAAAAAAAATTCAGCTGCCCGAATCCGGGCCAAGACCGTGATTTCACGGCCTTTCCGTGGCCTGCCTGCGCCGTGGCCTGAAAACTACATTTAGTCAAGTTCTTGCCTTTACACACTGCATGCAGTAGCTTTACGCCATCGCGCCCTGAACAAGAGCGCGTCGCCACAACCCGCCAGAGTGTTCCGGGCCACTTGCCCGGCAAGGCGCGCTATGCGCACTGCCCTGCATTTCGGCACGCCTTTCGAGCACCACAAGCAAGCAAAAACCAATCAAAAACCGGAGAGACAAACCATGAGCCAGCTTGAACACCAGTTATCTTTATCCGCAGTCGCCGAGGCGCCGACCATCGTGCCCATGGCCGAGCAGGAAATATCCGGAGAAGTGCTGGTCGAAAAGTACGCCAAGGGTAAGGAAACCTCGGTTCACGATGTCCGTCGCCGCGTCGCCGGCGCGCTGGCCGCCAACGAGGAAGAGAAGCAGCGCGCGCACTGGGAGGCGCGCTTTCTGTGGGCGCAGGAGAGCGGTTTCGTTCCCGCCGGGCGCATCAACTCGGCCGCCGGCACGCCGCTGGCGGCGACGCTGATCAACTGTTTCGTGCAGCCGATCGGCGATTCGGTGGTGGAAGTCGTCGACGGCAAGCCCGGCATCTACAGCGCACTCGCCGAGGCCGCCGAAACGATGCGCCGCGGCGGCGGCGTCGGCTACGACTTCTCTTCCATCCGCCCCAGCGGCGCGGTGGTCAAGGGCACGCAGTCGCGCGCTTCCGGCCCGGTCTCCTACATGCGCGTCTTCGACCGCTCCTGCGAGACGGTCGAATCGGCCGGCGCCCGCCGTGGCGCGCAGATGGGCGTGCTGCGCTGCGACCACCCCGATATCGAAGTCTTCATCCACGCCAAGGACCACGGCGACCTCTCCAACTTCAACGTCTCGATCGCCGTCACCGACGCCTTCATGGAAGCCGTCGAGGCCGACGCCGAAGTCGAACTGACGCACCGCGCCGAACCCAACGGCGACATGAAACGCGCCGGCGCTTTCCAGCGCGAAGACGGTATCTGGATCTACCGCCGGGTGCGCGCGCGCGACCTCTGGGACCAGGTGATGAAATCCACCTACGACCACGCCGAACCGGGAATCCTCTTCCTCGACCGCATGAACAAGGACAACAACCTCTACTACTGCGAAGTGATCGAGGCCACCAATCCCTGCGCGGAACAGCCGTTGCCGCCCTACGGCTGCTGCTGCCTGGGCTCGATCAACCTGACGCCCTTCGTCAAGGATGCTTTCAGTTCGCGCGCCGAGTTCGACTTTGCCGGTTTCGGCGAAGTGATCAAGATCTCCACCCGCATGCTCGACAACGTCCTCGACGTCACCGCCTGGCCGCTCGACCGGCAGCGCGAGGAAGCCGCCAACAAGCGCCGCGTCGGCCTCGGCTTCACCGGCCTCGGCGACGCGCTGTGCATGCTGCGCCTGCGCTACGACCGCCCGGAAGCGACCGCGATGGGCGCGCGCATCTCCGAATTCATGCGCGACACCGCCTACCTGGCGTCGGTCGAACTGGCCAAGGAGCGCGGCGCCTTCCCGCTGTTCAACGCCGAGCTCTATCTCTCCGGCGGCAACTTCGCCTCACGGCTGCCGACGGCAATCAAGAGCGAAATCCGCAAGCACGGGCTGCGCAACTCTCACCTGCTGTCGATCGCACCGACCGGCACCATCTCGCTGGCCTTCGCCGACAACGCCTCGAACGGCATCGAACCGCCGTTCTCGTGGACCTACAGCCGCAAGAAGCGCATGGCCGACGGCACGCTCAAGGAATACGCCGTCGAGGACTACGCGTGGCGGCTCTACAAGCACCGCGGCGGCGACGTCGACAAGCTGCCCGACTACTTCGTCACCGCGCTCGAAATCTCGGCCAAGGCGCACAAGGACATGGTCGCCGCCGTCGCGCCGTACATCGACACCTCGATCTCGAAAACGGTGAACGTCCCCGCCGACTACCCCTTCGAAGAGTTCGAGGACCTCTACATGAGCGCCTGGAAGGCCGGCCTCAAGGGCCTGGCCACCTATCGCCCGAACAGCGTCATGGGCTCGGTGCTGTCGGTCGAATCGAAGAAGCAGGCCGAAGAGAAGAAGCAGCCGCAGGACTTCATCAACGGCGACGCCAACCGCCGCCTGTCGATCAAGACCCTGCCGGCGCCGGTGCTGGCCAGCCTGCGCTGGCCGAACCGCCCGCACCTGCCGGAAGGCAACATGGCGTGGACCTACATGATCGAGCACACGCACGGCAAGTTCGCGCTGTTCGTCGGCCACGTCGAGCAGGATGGCCGCCACTGGCCGTTCGAAGCCTGGGTCAACGGCCCCGAGCAGCCGCGCGGCCTCGGCGCCGTCGCCAAGACGCTGTCGATGGACATGCGCGCCAACGACCACGGCTGGCTGGCGCTGAAGCTCGAATCGCTGGCGAAGACGCCGGGCGACGAAGGCTTCGACATGCCTTTCCCTCCGCATGGCGAACAGAAGCGCATGCCGTCGGTGGTTGCCGCCGTCGCCCAACTGATCCAGCATCGCGTCGAGAAGATCGGCGCCTTCAACCACGACGGCCCGACGCCGGTGCTCGACGCCATGTTCAGCCTCAAGGAGCCGAAGACCGGCACCGACGGCACGCTCTCCTGGACCGTCGACGTCTTCAACCCGGCCACCGGCGAAGACTTCGTCCTCGGCCTCAAGGAAATCACCCTGCCCGACGGCGTCACCCGCCCCTACTCGGTGTGGCTGGCCGGCAACTACCCGCGCGCCCTCGACGGCCTGACCAAGCT
>NZ_JAVTWB010000249.1:0-4265 GCF_032229525.1 Accumulibacter sp.
ATGTGGAGCAACTTGAGCCGGTGGTCGAACTGTTGGCGGAGTAGGCGGCACGCATCTCGAGAGCGGGCGCCGGGAATTTGGACCGTTGGATAACTGATGGGTTTTCCCCAAAGCACGACCGCGAAAGCGGCCTCGGCCCGGCGCAAAAGCATGACGAAAAAGGTCATGGCCGAACCACTCAGCGACACCTGGACCGCACTCTGGTTGTCTTCGAGCAGGTGGCAGAACTGAGGATGGTGCTCTCGTCCGGGATCGCATTTTTGAAACGGTCGATGTCTGTGAGGTTCACATGCGGTGCCATGATGGTTGGGTTCCGGGGAACTGCGCATGGTTTGTCTCGCCCGTGTGCCACCTCAACGCGTGTGTCGGTCCTCTTCGCTCAAACAACGGAAAGCGTCCACCGTGCTGAGAAACACTTGCCCGCTGAGTTTCCCGCGGATCAGGGCGCTGTGCTGCAGGCGGTCCATGACCGGTCCCTTCACTTCGGCGAGATGGAGCTTGATCTGCTCGTCCTGGAGGCTGTGGTTGATCTCGTTCAGTGCATAGAGGCCGGTGGTATCGATCAGGCTGACCGCTGACATCACCAGCAGCACATGGCGTGTGGGCAGCCCGTCGGCACTTCGCGCCTTCAGCAGGTGATCGAGGTGGTTGACGACGGCATCGACGTTGCCGAAAAAAAGGTCGGCATCGATGCGCAGCATCAGCACGCCGGGCAGGGTTTCCACCTGGTGTCGTTGGACATTGCGGAAGTGTTCGCTGCCTGGGATGCGGCCGATGACGGCGATGTGCGGTCGGCTGGAGCGCCAGATGAAGGTGGCCAGCGACAGCACGACGCCGAGAATCACGCCTTCCTCGACGCCAAGCACCAGCACGCCAGCGGCGGTGGCAAGCAGGGCGCCGGCATCGCTACGGTCGTAGCGCCAGGCGTCCTTCAAGGTGGTGAAATCGATCATCCCGATTACCGCCAGGATGATCGTCGCCGCCAGCGCCGGCAGCGGCAACCAGGAGATCCAGGCCGTTGGCACGGACAGCGCGAGCACGATCAGCCCGGCCGAAATCAAGCTGGCCAGGGGCGTGTTGGCCCCGGCCGAGTAATTGACTGCCGAACGTGAAATGCTGCCGGTGACGGCAAAGCCTCCCGAGACGGCGCTGGCCAGGTTGGCAGCGCCCAGCCCCAGCAGCTCCTGGTTGGTGACGATACGTTCGCCGCGCCGGTGCGCCAGCGACTGCGCCGCCGCCTGGCTCGACAGGAAGATCATGAAGGCAATCAGCAGGGCGGGCAGCAGCAAGGGCTGCCAGTGCTCGGCCGACGCCGCCAGGGTGATTGCGGGGATGCCGGAAGGAATCTCCCCGACGACCTTGACCCCCGCCTGCGCCAGCCCGAGCAGTGCAACCGCCACCGTTGCCACGACCAGCACCACCACCGGCGCCAGTCTGGACAGGGTT
Source organism: Accumulibacter sp. (assembly GCF_032229525.1). Taxonomy (GTDB): domain Bacteria; phylum Pseudomonadota; class Gammaproteobacteria; order Burkholderiales; family Rhodocyclaceae; genus Accumulibacter. Next base: position 1,447 of record NZ_JAVTWB010000249.1, read on the forward strand.
TCCGCCGCTCTCCCTGAAAGCCCCAAGGCGTTCAGCCCGCGTACCAGATAGTGTTTCGCCAGCCACAGGCCGAGCAGCGAAGCCAGTCCGATGATCGCGCTGGGCGGATGGATGGCCGTCACCGGCCCGCCGAGGAGCGGTTCGATCTGGCCGCGGGTAATCAGCAGGGCGGCGCCGGTAGTGAAACCGCTCATCACCGGTCGGCTGAGAAAGCTGGCGACGAAGCCGAGGCGGAAAACACCGCTCAGGAAAAGCATCACGCCGGCGAGCAGCGCCATCTGGCCGGCCAGGACGACACTCAGGGCCGAGCCCGGAGGCGCCAACGGCGCCAGCGATGTGCCGATCATCAGCGAGGTGATCGCCATCGGCCCCACCGATTGCACCATGCTGCTGCCGAATACCGCGTAGGCGACGGCCGGCAGGATGCTGGCGTACAGGCCGGTCACCGGCGGCAGGCCGGCGACCATGGCATAGGCCATGCCCTGCGGAATCAGCATCATGGCGACGATGATGCCGGCGCCGATATCGCCGGCCAGCAATTCGCGTCGGTAGTGCTTGAGCCAGAGCAGCATCGTTCCCGTTTCTCCCAGTGGTCAGCGGCTCGCAGTGGGGCGCCGCGAACATGGTACCGGTTGTCCTGCTGCCGTCACATAGCGGCGCGATGCCGGCCACGCTTTCTCTGCGCCGGGCCGCCCGTGGCCCGCTCTGGCCAAGGCCGCGCAGCGGCGCCCAGAGCGCCAGGGCCGATGATCATCGCGCTGGCGTTGCGCGCCCATAACTCTGGCAGGGCAGGGCCGTCTTGGGTATGCTGGCCGGCACGCGCGCCGCGCCAGGCCGAGGCCTGCGAGCGACGAAACGAGGCCAGGACGGAATAAGGGTGAACCGATGAACACCGACGATCTGCAGCTTCTGGTCACCCACACCATGCCCTACGGCAAATACAAGGGCCGTCTCATCGCCGATCTGCCGGGAAACTACCTGAACTGGTTCGCACGGGAGGGCTTTCCTCGGGGCAAGTTGGGCCAGTTGCTGGCGCTGATGCACGAACTCGACCATAACGGTCTGTCTTCGCTGCTGACGCCCCTGCGGCCGCCATCAGGCGCCGGGGCAGGGAAGTCATGACGGCATCCGGTGCACCACGCAGGTCCTCCTTTGGCTTGGCCAGAATCCGCGCTCAGGGCGCGATGCGCGTGCCCAAAACCTCCAGGAACTTTGCCAGCCAGTTCGGGTGAGCGGGCCAGGCGGGGGCGGTGACCAGATTGCCGTCCACGTGCGCCTGGTCGACCTCGATGTCCGCATACTCCGCGTGCGCCGCCCGCACTTCCGGTGCGCATGCCGGATAGGCGCTACACGAGCGTCCAGAAAGTACGCCTGCCGCGGCCAGCAGTTGGGCGCCGTGGCAGATCGCGGCGATTGGCTTGTCGGCGCTCGCAAAGTGCTGGACGAGGGCGATCACCGCCGGGTTGAGCCGCAGGTATTCGGGTGCACGGCCGCCGGGGATGACCAGCGCGTCGTAGTCTTCGCCGCGCACGCTATCGAAATCGGCATTCAGCGTGAAAAGATGACCCTGCTTCTCGCTGTAGGTCTGATCGCCTTCGAAGTCGTGTATTGCGGTGCGTACCTGCTCGCCGCCTTTTTTGCCGGGGCATACGGCGTGCACGGTATGGCCGACCATCTGCAAGGCCTGGAAGGGCACCATCGTTTCGTAGTCTTCGGTGAAATCGCCGGTAAGCATCAGGATCTTCTTGGCTGCCATGTAGTTCTCCTTGGGTTGGGTGTGGTGTGAGCAGGGGCGACGCCCCTTATCGGGACAGCGCATCCGCCGAAGCGAACGGTAGCTTGCCGCTGGTGGTCTGCCGACCCGTCGCCAGTCAGACCTTGATTCAGCCCAATTCTATACGAGTGGGGTCGGGTGCGCTGACGCGCCGGTCGAGCGATGGGCGCCGGGCGATCGCGGGTTGCTCCGGCAGTTGACCGGCGGTTTCGCCTCGCCCCCTGCCGGCAGAGTCGGTCTATTATTAGGCATGTCGGCGATTGCCTTTCGTTCGACAGCGCGGCAAGCTACGTCGCGTCAGGCGTTTGGGCATCGGAGGAACGAGCGCCGGTGCCAGATGTCTCCTCAATTGTTGCGCGCAGCGCCAATCTGTCCGGAGGTCTTCCATGCCGCACTCGCCGTTCAATACACTGTCCCGTTTCGATCCTCCCGGTCAGCCCGAGGCGCTGTTCTATTCATTACCAGCGCTGGCGGCAGCCGAGATCGGCAATATCGCGCGTTTGCCGGTATCGCTACGGATCGTTCTCGAAGCGCTTCTGCGGCACTGCGATGGTCATCGAGTAGCCGAACGGCATATTCTCGAATTGGCTCAGTGGCAGCCACGGGCACCGCGCAGCGAGGAAATTCCGTTCGTCGTCGCGCGTGTCGTGCTGCAGGATTTCACCGGCGTGCCCTTGCTCTGCGATCTTGCGGCGATGCGACACGCGGCGCAGGCGCGCGGGCGCGACCCGGCTAGTATCGAGCCGCTGGTGCCGGTGGATCTGGTCGTCGACCATTCGGTACAGGTGGACAACTACGGCACGCCGCAGGCGCTGCAGCAGAACATGCGCAAAGAGTTCGAGCGCAACAACGAGCGTTACCAGTTCATGAAATGGGGCATGCAGGCTTTCGATACCTTCCGGGTCGTGCCGCCCGGCGTCGGTATTGTCCACCAGGTCAATCTCGAACACCTTTTCCGCGGTGTGCGCCAGCAGGAGACGCCCGGTGGACGCGTGTGTTTTCCCGACACCCTGGTCGGCACCGACTCGCATACGACGATGATCAA
>NZ_JAVTWB010000250.1:0-4250 GCF_032229525.1 Accumulibacter sp.
TTCAACACCGTCCTGACGCAGAACGCCGAGGTCGTCGAACGCGCCCGCACGCACGCCGGCAATCTCGCACACGCACTGAAAACACCGCTGAGCGTTCTCGCCAACGCCGCGGCAGGCAGGGATGATGAACTCGCGCGTCTGGTCGTCGGCCAGGTCGAGGCCGCGAAACGCCAGGTCGACTACCACCTGGCGCGTGCCCAGGCCGCCGCCGCGGTGGGCGTCCCCGGCGCCAGGACGCCGCTACGACCGGTAGTCGACGCGCTGCTGCGGACGATGCGACGGATTCACGCCGCACGGCAACTCGAACTGCTGCTGCAGCCGATGGCGCCAAGCCTGGCCTTCCGCGGCGAGGAGCACGACCTGCAGGAAATGCTCGGCAACCTGCTCGACAACGCCTGCAAGTGGGCCCGCAGCCGGGTCGAGGTCGACGCCCGTCTCGATCGCCAGTGTCTGCTGGTCGGCATCGACGACGACGGCCCGGGAATCGCCGCTGGGGATCGCGATGCGGTGCTCCGCCGTGGCGTTCGCGCCGACCAGCAGGTGTCGGGCAGCGGCCTGGGTCTGGCGATCGTCGACGATCTGGCGCGGCTCTACGGCGGCGAACTCGGTCTGGCCAATTCACCGCTGGGTGGCTTACGGGTGGTGTTGAAGTTGCCGGCTGCCGCGGTGGGTGAGCAGGCGCCAGGCTGCAAGCGCTGAACAGGCGGATGTTGGAACTGACCGCAAAAGGGCAACATCGGACCTGCTGCCGGCGTCTGCCGTCCGTGCGACGGGCAATGCGGCAAACATCGCTCGTCTGGAATTACCGGCACATGCGGCGGATTTCATCTTCCTTGATGGCCAGATCGACCTGCTCCAAGACCGCGTCGACATCGGCGAGTCGTTCGTCAAGAACCACGTGGCCAGTCAAAGCCAACTCCGGGGTCAGCAAGCCGCTTTCATAGTGTCCCCAGATTTCCTTGGCGAACTGGGTGTCCTTCAGCGCCGGGGCAAAGGTGCTGAAGTAGGTCCGTAGATTGACTACGTCACGCTCGAACATCTCGGCAGCCTCGCTGTTGCCCGCCGCATCGATGGCTTGCGGCACATCGATGATCACCGGCCCGTCTTCACCGACCAGGATGTTGTATTCGGAAAGGTCGCCGTGAATGATGCCGGCGCAAAGCATCCGCACCACCTGATTGACCAGCAGGGCGTGAAACTCCAGCGCCAGTTCTTCGCTCAGCGCGATATCGTTGAGGCGCGGTGCCGCATGGCCCTCGGCGTCGACCACCAGATCCATCAGCAGCACGCCCTCGTAGCACAGATGCGGCTGCGGCACGCGCACGCCGGCCGCGGACAGCCGATAGAGAGCATCGACCTCGGCACTCTGCCAGACCTCTTCCTGCATCTTTCGCCCATAGCGGCTGCCTTTCTCCATGGCGCGCGCCTGCCGGCTGTTCTTTACCTTGCGGCCTTCCTGGTAGGAGGCGTTCTTGCGGAAGCTGCGCTGATTGGCTTCCTTATAGACCTTGGCACAGCGGATGTCTTCGCCACAGCGAACGACATAGACGGTAGCCTCCTTGCCGCTCATCAGTTGGCCGATCACCTCGTCGACGAGGCCTTCTTCTACGAGTGCTATGAGTCTTGTCGGGGTTTTCATGGGAATCCATTTTGTGCGTGCGTGGGATGACGGCTGCGCTGAGCCGCTGGCGCCGCGACGTGTCAAACGCGCCGCAGGACATTTGTCGCTGGCGCTCGCCCATCAACGCTGGGGTACTCAGTTTCGGATGTAGCCGAGCAGTGTACCGCCTTCTGCCGTGCGCGATGGCGCGGTGTCGTCATTGACACGATCCTCGACAGTCGTCGAACTCTTCGCGCAAGGGCGAGCCCCGGCTCACCCGGGGCCGGCCTCCGCTTCCCGCACATCGTTCGCATCCTGCCGTAGGACGCCAATGGCGGCGAATCGCAGTGCCGGACGGCCAAGCCGCCGTTGCTGTTCTTAGCTACCTAGGTCAGCTATGCACCCACCGACCATCGGTTAGAAACGCCGCTGAATGGCGACTTTCAACTTCGGCGAATGCGTACTCCCGACCCCACGGTCGCCAATTCGGCGCCGTGACGATCTATTGCGCTTGAACCGGCCCGATCAACGGCGTGCGCACAGGTTTGGCCAACCCGAAGAAAACCACCGTGGTGTTGGAGGCAAAGCGGGTGGATAGCGCCTCGTCCGGCACTTCGCTGAAGCCGACATCCGTCTGGTTCCAGCTGTTAGCCACCCAGACATTGCCGGCGGGATCGAGAGCCACGCCCGTAATAGTTTGCAGACCGCCGATGTAGCCGCCTGCAGGCGAAATCGGATCGCCTGTTGCAAGTCCCGGCGGGCAGGTCTCAGTGCGAACCCCACACAACTGCGTGATGGTATGGCTCATGGAATTCGAGACCCAGACATTGTCATTGCCGTCAACGGAAACGCCCCAGGCTCCGTTCATGCTATTGCCGGCATCAAAGGGGCCGAGAACCGTGCCGTCAGGGCGTATCATCGACACATCGCCCCCGGGGTACTTGTGGGCGATGCTCCACAGATCGATCCACCCCTTGGCCGCGCGCTCATCGTCCGACAGCGAACCTTTGAGGCTCGCAAACTTTGCTTCGACCTTTTCCTTGATGAATGCCAGTTTCTCCATCGTGCCAGGGTGGCCGATGGAGTTGGCGACCCATGCATTGCCCTGGCTGTCGATGGCAATGGCGTGCGGGCTGTATCCGACCTCAAACTCTACAGCATTGCCTGGGTCGCTGGCCGGAAAGCGGGTCACGGTGTTGGAACCGCTATTGGTGACCCAGATCCGGTCCTGCCGGTCAATGGCCAGGCCGAAGGGCGCTTTGACCTGGAGGGTGCCATCTACGGGCTTGCCGTCAACGGTTCGACCGAGGATGCGGCCTTTCGAGGCGTCGCCCCGTGGCAGGAAGATGATCTGACTGTGCCCGTTATCTACTGCCCAGACGTCGCCATTCGGGGTGACGATGATGCCCTGCATCTGACCCAATTTTCCGCCGAAGTTGTAACCGGTCTCCGGCGAAATCGGCTGCCCCGTCTTGCGATCGAACACGGAAATGGTGCTGCCGATCAGGCTGGTGACCCAGACCTTGTCATCAGCCGAAATGGCCAAGCCCCATCCGGCGCTGTCGACGCCGCCGCCGAGAAAGCCCGTGATCATCGGAGAAAGGGGCTTCCCGTTCGGTGCGAACTTCGAGATGCCGCCGCCAAACTGCGCAAAAATCGTGGTTTGCGAGCCTACCAGGAAGTTGTCGGCTGCCCACATGTTGCCCTCGCCGTCGATGGCTATGCCGCCCACCCCGGAGTAGCCTCCCCCCGAGTAGACCAGCGACAAGGTCCACGCGCTTGGAGCGAAGTTGAGGTAAGGGATGAGAGCTACTTCGCGTGTCCGCTTCCCGGCGGGAACGGGAAAAAATTTGTCGAGCAGATTGAAGAGCTTGTCCGCTTGATGCCACGGATGGCGGGCGATGTTCTGCGCCGCGGCAAGCGTGTTGGTCGGCGCGACCCCACCCGGCGGGGTGGCTGCTTCAAAGAATTTGTTGCACGCCTCCGGTTTCGCCGTGACGCAGGCCGACAGCAGAATACCCAGCGTGTTCAGTTTGGCCATCGTCGTGGTCTGCGAACTGTTCAGAGGGTCTTGGATGACCGATCCCAGACCCCCTGTTTCAAGATTGACCAGATTCGCCACGTTTCCGGCTGCGATCCGCAGTGCAAGGGCATCGCCACTCAACGCGGTACCGTTCAGAAACTGCGCTCCGGTCCATGCGGAGGCCACTGTGGTGAGCTCGTTAATCGTCACGCGCTCCGGGGGTTTAGTCCCCAACGTGGCCATCAAGGTGATTGCGGGATTCGGCCCCTTGCCGGATGTCAGCTTCGACTCGCCGCCCGCAGCGGTGAGGTAAAGAACGCCGGCGTCGCCCTTTCCGTCGGCAAGCAGCAAGTCGTAGCTGCCATCGTCATTTGTCTTCGCCTCGGCGAGCTTCTGGGGGACACCCGGCCCCGCCAGCCAAAGGGTTACGTCTGCCCCGGAAATCGCAGCACCGCCGGCCTTGACTCGTCCTTCAATGCGATCGGCAGCGAAGGACGATACGGACATGAGTGCGACCGAAATGGTGAGAGCGGCACATTTCCCTGTTTGCATCTTGTGTTGATTCATGGTCTCAATCATTTCGTCTGTTCTCGCCTCTAGATAAAGAGTGCCAACGCCCAGTGCCGC
>NZ_JAVTWB010000251.1:0-4230 GCF_032229525.1 Accumulibacter sp.
ATCATCAACTGCGGCGTCTGGACGCCGTTGAAGTCGTTGATCGCCAGGCGGTAGGCGGCGCGGATGGTGTTGCCGGGAGCGTGGTCGAAGTTGAACTGAATGGCGTCGAGCTTCTGCACGCCCTTGCGCAGGCGCAGCTTGAGGTGTTTGTCCTTGAGGATGCGCTGGCTTTCGACGACGAACTCGTCTTCGAACAGCGGTGCCGGGAAACCCTGGCCCCACACTTCCGCTTCCAGCAGCCGTGCGGTGGCGATCGAGTAGTAGCCCGATTCGAGGCTGCCGTCGGTTTCCAGCGTGCGCGTGCGGTCGGCCGGCGCCAGCAGCTCTTCGGCGACCTCGGCGAAGAGTGCGCGGAAACGCGGCAGGTCGGCCTCCCTGATCGTCACCCCCGCGGCCATGGCGTGGCCGCCGAAGCGCAGCAGCAGCCCGGGTGCGCGTTTGCCGACCAGATCGAGCGCATCGCGCAGGTGCAGGCCGGGCACCGAACGGCCCGAGCCCTTGATCTCGCCACCGCTTCCTTCGCCGCGGGCGAAGGCGAACACCGGCCGGTGCAGCCGCTCCTTGATGCGCGCGGCGACGATGCCGACGATGCCCTGGTGCCAGTCGGGGTCGAACAGCGAGACGCCGGTTGCCGCCGCGCTGGCGTCGGCATCGGCGTGCGCTTTCTCGAGCAGCAGCAGCGCCTGTTCCTGCATGCCGGACTCGATCTCGCGCCGTTCGCGATTGAGAGCGTCGAGTTGTTGCGCGATATTCATCGCTCGCCCGTCATCGTCGGTGATCAGGCACTCGATGCCCAGCGACATGTCGGCGAGGCGGCCGGCGGCGTTGAGGCGCGGGCCGATCATGAAACCGAGATCGACGCTGGAGGCCTGCGCAGGATTGCGGCCGGCGGCGCGGAAGATGGCGCGCAGGCCGGGCGTCAGCCGGCCCTGGCGGATGCGTTGCAGGCCCTGGCTGACCAGCACGCGGTTGTTGTGGTCGAGCTTGACGACGTCGGCCACGGTGCCCAGCGCGACCAGGTCGAGGAGGTCGGCGAGTTTCGGCTCAATGCGTCCGCTGGCCTCTGAAAACCACTCGCGCCGGCGCAACTCGGCACGCAGCGCGAGCATCACGTAGAACATCACGCCGACGCCGGCCAGGTTCTTGCTCGGGAAGTCACAGCCTGGCTGATTGGGGTTGACGATGCACTCGGCGGCGGGCAACTCGTCACCCGGCAGGTGGTGGTCGGTGATCAGCGTGGCGATGCCCAGTTCGCGGGCACGGGCGACGCCGTCGACGCTGGCGATGCCGTTATCGACGGTGACGATCAGGTCCGGGCGGCTCTTCGCCGCCAGGTCGACGATGTCCGGCGACAGGCCGTAGCCGTAGGTGAAGCGGTTCGGTACCAGGTAGTCGACCCGCGCGCCGAAGGCGCGCAGGGCGCGGATGCCGACGGCGCAGGCGGTGGCGCCGTCGCAGTCGTAGTCGGCGACGATGAGAATCTTCGCCTGCCTGGCGATGGCGTCGGCCAACAGGACCGCCGCCTCGGCAGAATGGGTCAGCGCCGAGGGCGGCAGCAGCGACTTGAACTCGTAGTCGAGTTCGCTGCGCATCAGGATGCCGCGGGCGGCGTAGATGCGCGCCAGCAGTGGGTGCAGTCCCTGTTGTTCGAGTTGCCACTGGACGCGCTGCGAGACCGGGCGGCTGCGGATGCGTGTCATCCTGCGCCCCGGGCGAGCGCCTGCGCGGTGGCGGCCAGCGGCTGCGGGCGGCGCCACAGTTGCCACTGGCCAGCCCGGCCGCTCTCCCAGGCCAGCGCCGCGTAGGCGGTCGACGCGATCAAGCGCAGACCGCTGATCTTGCCGCCGGCGAGCGCTTTTTGCAGCGGTGCGAACCAGCTGGCTTCGAGTGTGTGCAGCGCTGCGCGGTAGGCGTCGGCGTCTTCATACTGTACCGGGCCCTGTAGGGCATCGAGGACGAGCAGCTGGCGGCTGCCCGCCGCTGCCTGGGCGAGCAAATCGGCGGCGTTTGCGGGCTGCTCCTGCACTGCTATCCCGCAGGCGCGAGCGAGGCCGCGGGTCAGCGGGTCGCTGCTCCAGACGCCGGCGAAAGCGGCTGCGCGCGCGACTGGCAGAACGCCGGCACCCCATAGCCACAGGCTGTTGATCGTCGGCCGGCCCGATTGTTCGCGCCGTTCGTTGGCCGGCTGCCCGAACAGGACCATCTGTACTTCGTTCAGCAGCTGGCGCAGGGCGCGTGCCTGCGGTGTGGCCGGCAGCTGGCTGCCGACCCGACGCCCGGCGATGGCCGACAGCGGCAGCACGTCGAAGTCGCCCAGGTTGGTATCGGCGGCCAGCTTCAGGTACCAGCGATCGGCGGTGGCGACGTGGAAACTGCCGATATCGGCGAACTGCCGGTTGAGCTCGTCGGCGATCGCCTGCGCCTCGTCGAGCGCGATTTCCAGGCTGCTGCCGTCGGCCAGAATCAGTCGTTCCTGGTGCAGGCGCAGATGCACCGGATCGGCACACAGCCAGCAGCCGTCGGCAGCGGCCGGGGCGGCGCTTTCGCCGAGCAGCCGGAAAGGAGCCCAAGGCACGTTCCCGGCGAGGCCGAAAGCGTCGCCCAGCGTCGCTTCGAAGGACTGCGGCGGCTGCCGGGTCAGGCGGCTGCGGGCGATCAGCGTGCTCAGGCCGGGGCAGGCAAGGGTTGCCAGGGTGTCATGGTCGTCCGGTTCGGGCCAGACCAGTTCGGGAACGACAAGGGTGAGTTGCATGCGGGTTGGCGAAGTGGAAAGTGGCGAAAGCGAATCGGCGCCGCATGACCCAGTGCTGCGGGGCGCCGGCGAGAGCTGCCCGCGCGGTGCCAGGGGAGGCAGTCACAGCCGGAAAGCGTGTAGCATAGCGCCTTTGCCGCCTCGGCGCGCTTCGAACCCCCTGAGATGATCTCCCGCCGCTGATGGCCCTTCCTTACGAGCTGCTGATCGGCCTGCGCTATACGCGCGCCAAAAAGCACAACCACTTCATCTCCTTCATCTCGCTGATTTCGATGCTCGGTATTGCGCTCGGCGTTGCCGCGCTGATCGTCGTGCTGTCGGTGATGAATGGTTTTCAGACCGAGTTGCGATCGCGCATTCTTGCGGTCGTTTCACACGTCCAGATCACCGGCGCCAGCGGCGAGATGGCTGGCTGGGAACTGGTCGCCGAGCAGGTTGCCGGCCAGCCGCACGTGATCGCCGCAGCGCCCTTTGTACAGGCGCAAGCGATGTTGTCGTCCGGACAGTTGGTACGCGGGGCGCTGGTGCGCGGCATCCTGCCCGATCAGGAAGACCGGGTGGCCGATTTTCGCCCGCACATGAAGAGCGGAAACCTCGACGATCTGCGCCCCGACAGCTTCAACATCGTCCTCGGCCGCGAGCTGGCGCGCGCGCTCGACGTCTTTGTCGGCGACCGGGTAACCCTGATCGCGCCACAGGGCGTGGTCACCCCGGCCGGCGTGGTGCCGCGGCTGAAGACTTTCAACGTCGTCGGCATCTTCGAGGTCGGCATGTACGAGTACGACAGCGGCCTGGCGCTGATCCATCTCGCCGATGCACAGCGCCTGTATCGCATGGACGACCGGGTTTCCGGCGTACGCCTGAAGCTCGACGATCTGTTCGCCGCGCCGCGCGTGGTGCGCTCGCTGGCCAACACCTTGACCACCGACGCCTTTATCAGCGACTGGACCCGCAGCCACGCCAACTTCTTTCGCGCCGTGCAGATCGAGAAGAACATGATGTTCATCATCCTGTCGCTGATCGTCGCGGTGGCGGCCTTCAACATCGTGTCGACGCTGGTCATGGCGGTGACCGACAAGCAGGCCGACATCGCCATCCTGCGCACCCTGGGTGCCAGCCCGCTGAGCATCATGCTGGTGTTCATGGTGCAGGGCGCGCTGATCGGTTTCATCGGCCTCGGTCTCGGCGTCGCCGGCGGCGTGGCGCTGGCCCTCAATGTCGATGTGGTGGTGCCGTTCATCGAACGGCTGCTCGATACGCAGTTTCTCGCCAAGGAGGTCTATTACATCTCCAACCTGCCCTCGGAACTGCAGTGGGGAGACGTGACGACGATCGTCGGCGTCGCTTTCGTGCTGGCCCTGGTGGCGACCATCTATCCGAGCTGGCGCGCCTCGCGCGTCAATCCGGCGGAGGCCTTGCGCTATGAGTGAGCCGGTGCTGGCCTGTCAGGGGCTGAGCAAGATCTATCGCCAGGGCGA
>NZ_JAVTWB010000252.1:0-4223 GCF_032229525.1 Accumulibacter sp.
CCCTTGTATGCCTTAGCCTGTTCGGAGTCTGTGCGCTGTCGCACGCACTTCTGTCACGGGTTAGCGTGGCGCCAAACTCATGAGCTGACGCGATTAACGCGCGATGTGTCCTGGCGCGTCTGTTCATTTCTTGAGCGAGACGAGCCATGCCACGACGCCGGCCACCGCGATGACCACCAGGAGCGGCAGCCACATCCCGCCACCGTCGCCGCCCATCGAGCTTGAACCGTTGCCGTTCATCCAGCCGACGCCATTGCCGCCCATCATGCCGGAGCCGGCGTTTCCGCCTTGCGACTGGGCCAGCGCGCTTGCTGTAACAATCATTCCGCCCATCAATGCGGCGGCGCTCAAGGTCTTGCAAAGGTCTGTGCGTGTCATCGTCAAGCTCCATTCAGTATTGGATAGATGTGGGTGTCCGTTACCGGGCACCCAGCGAAACGGCGGGATCCGCGTGACTGACTGCGACAAGACCCTTGTATGCCTCGGCCTGTTCGGAGTCCGTGCGCTGTCGCACGTACTTCTGTCACGGCTTGCCGTGGCGTCAAACTCACGAGCTGACGCGATTAACGCGCAATGCGTCCTGGTGCGTCTGTTCATTTCTTCAGCCGCAGCAACCGTGCGTTGATGGCCGCAATCAGCGTGCTCGCTGCCATCAGCGCCGCGCCCAGGGCCGGGCGATGGGATACGCATTCATGGCGGCCCGGCCTTCGCCAGAGCTTGGCTCTTTTCGGCGATGCGGCCAATCAGCGCCTGCCATGACTTGGCGAAGGCTTCCGTGCCGTCTTTCTGGAGCCGGGCGGCAAGCGCGTCAATGTCGACGCCCTCGCGCGTATATTCCGCCAGCACGGCTTCGGCATGACCCGTATCAAGCGGCAATAGCTTGCCTACCTTGCCGTGGTCAGCGAAGGCGAGCAGCGTTGTTTCGGGGATGGTGTTGATGGTATCCGGCGCTGCCAGCGCTTCTACGTAAAGAACGTCCGCGGCGGCGGGATCCTTGCTCCCGGTGCTTGCCCAGAGCAGGCGTTGCGGCCGCGCCCCGGCTGCGGCGAGTTTTCGCCAGCGCTTCGCTGCCAGCAAATCGCGGTAAGCCTGGTAGACACGCATGGCGACGACAATGCCAAGACCGTTGCGGTACTGCTGTGCAACCTTGTCCATGATGGCGACATCCCAGCGGCTGACGAAAAGCGATGCCACGGATGCGACCACCGGATCCAGGCCAGCAGCAATGCGCCGCTCGATGCCGCGCATATAGGCCTCGGCCGCAGCGATGTAGTGCTCGCGGGAAAAGAGCAGCGTGACATTGACCGGTACGCCCGCGAAGATCGTCTCCTCGATCGCCGGAATGCCTGCCGGGGTACCCGGGATCTTGATCAACAGATTGGGACATCGCGCGCGTGCATGCAGTTGCGCGGCCGCCCTGACGGTGGCGGCAGTGTCGTCCGCGAGCAAGGGTGATACCTCCAGCGACACCCAGCCGTCGACACCGCCGGTGGCGTCGTGAATCGAGCGGAAAAGATCAGCTGCCTGGATCACGTCCTCCAAGGCGAGGTGGAAGAACAGGGCCTCGCCGGACTCGCCTGCGAGCGCCTTGCTGCGGATGGAGTCATCGTAGGACTGGTCATTGGTGATGGCGTGATCGAAGATCGTCGGGTTGGAGGTGAGCCCGGTCACCGAAAATTCCTTGATATAGCGCCTGAGCGTGCCACTCGTCAGGAGGCCCCGGGTAATATTGTCGAGCCACAGGCTCTGGCCCAGATCGTGAAGTTGTCGTGTCGGGTTCATGTGGTCTCCTGTTCAAGCTGCACCTGCAGAGCGACGCCCGCGAGTTGACCTTCGCCCTGACCAGCGGCGGCCACAACGTCGGCATCGTCAATCCCGACCACCCGCAGCGCTCGTAGCAGCTCGGCGTCTGCCACGAAGGCGGCCGCGGCATCAATGCCGATCTGTGCAGCACCTTCCTGAAGGAAAAATCCAGGAAGTCCACCGAGCCTCTGGCGCTCATCGGCCTGGCTGCGGGAGTTCTTTCGATTGCGGCAGGCGGTTCACGGCCACCACCGAAGTGAAGTATCCGGCGGTGGCGGCGAACCGCCATCGCTCACTTGAGCCGCATGTCGTTCTTGACGGATGTGACGCCGCCGACGGCGCGTGCCACTGCAACCGCTTTGTTGATCGCGGCCTGCGAACTCACGAAGCCGCTCAGTTGAACCGCGCCCTTGAAGGTCTCGACGTTGATCTCGGCGGACTTCAGACTGGGCTCGTTGAATAGGGCGGCTTTCACCTTGCTGGTGATGACGCTGTCGTCCACATACTCAGCGGTTCCCTCCTGCTTCGAGCTTGACGCGCAACCTGCGGCGGACACCAGGGTGACCGCCAGGAATAGTGCGGCAAGAACCTTGCCCATCTTGTTCATGATTTTTTCTCCAGATCGAGGTCAAACAGAGCTTGCCGAACCTCGCGCAAAATCGCGTGGTACACCACCAGCAGCACGATGGCTCCGACGATGGCGACCAACAGGCTGTAGAGGTGGAAGCGGCCTTCACCGGCCATCACGAAGGTATGGAAGAGCCAGCCGCCGATGACTGCGCCGACAGTCCCGAGAACGATGTCCGTGACGACGCCCTGCCGGCTTCCGCTAAGCATCTTGCTGGCGATGAAGCCGGCGAAGAGTCCCACTGCGATCCATGCGAGTAACGACATGATTGCCTCCTGTATCTGCAGCTGTCGGGCCTGGCCATCTTCAGCGTCAGGCGGCAGGGCCCAAGCATGCGCTGCCGCATCTTCACACTCATTTCACACCCGTTGGCGCGCATGTCAGCCGTGCGACCGTATGACGCCGCCTGCCGGACCGATACGCGAAGCTGACGGTGGGCGACTCGTACACCGTGTCGAATGCTCAACAGCAGCGTATTCACAACGACGCACCTGGTCTGTACGGCGGCGCACGTTATTCAGTGCGGGAGGCCAGCCTTGCGAGTGCGCCGGGGGGGCACGCAAATGAAGCAAACGGGCGGTTCGCCGTGCCGGCGAGCGTCACGGGATTCAGTCCGGCCTTGGCAAGATCGTGCTCAATGACAAACACTCGGCCGGAGCGGCGGTCATGACCTGCCGCGGCGGCTTGCTGCCGGTCGGGTCAGGAGGGTTTCGCACCGACGCCGGGCACCGCCAGCCTGCCGCCTTCCTCTTCCCAGTCGACGAGAGCTGCCTCCTGTCGGCTGTTCGCCTTCCGGCGAATCGTGGGGACTATAAGCGGGGCGAGGGCCGCGGGATGCGGAGGCATAGAGCCAATGAAGCGTCTGTAGCTGGTCATGATATGGGTCCTTTACGAAAGCGCGTGCCTCCGCGACCCGGGCGTGGTGCGCAGCGCTGTGTTGGGCTGCGCACTGCGAGGATCGGATCAGGCGGCGTTCGACAGTGGGTAATCCGACAACTGGTAATCCTTGTTGCGTTTTTCGAAGCGTTTGATCTGCGCGTCGGCTTTGTCCTTGGTGATGCCGTAGGTCTCCTGAATCTTGTCCGAGAGCTCGGCCCGCTTGCCGGCGATCACCGGTTGGTAATCCTTGTTGCGTTTTTCGAAACGTCTGATCTGCGCATTGGCTTTGTCCTTGGTGATGCCGTAGGCCTCCTGAATCTTGCCCGAGAGTTCGGCCCGCTGGCCGGCAATCACATCGAGCTGCTCGTCAGTGAGGTGGCCCCATTGCGCTTTCACCTTGCCCTTGAACTGATTCCAGTTCCCTTCTACGATATCCCAGTTCATATCAAGCTCCTTGTATTGTTGTATTGGTAACCCGAACGGCGGAATTGCCAATCGGGCATCGTGCATCGCACCCGGGTTTCCCCACCAAACCCCGCGTACAGCGACAGGCGGAGAAGGAGACGGTGTGGCCGCCGCACTCAGCGGTGGACGGCTTGGTTGGAAACGCCCGATGACATGACCAGCTTGGGCGCATGATCCGGCGCAGTCTGTGCGCTAACGTACGCAGGCGGGACTCGAGCGCCGCTGACGATGGCCGTGACGGGTCTGGCGCGGGTAGCAGATGGAAGACAGACGGCCGCCAATGGCCGCGTGAACCGTCGGACGCCATGATTGACGACCGGAAGCAAATCGCGTGCTCCGATCTGGCAGAATCAGTTCCTCTTGCCTTGCCTTGCCTTGCCTTGCCGCGGCCGTGCTGGCGCCCTTATTCATCGCTCCAACGGAAATCGACCGTCCGCAGCGCTGTCGC
>NZ_JAVTWB010000253.1:0-99050 GCF_032229525.1 Accumulibacter sp.
GACCGCCATCATCTGCATCACCTTTTCGTTCGTGCTGGCTACCGGGTTTGCGATACTGTCGCCCTGGCCGTGGTGGTGCAGATCGGCCTTGGCCTGGTCGGTATCGCTGGCCTCGTGCTGAGGGTTCCCGAGGTTCTGATGTTTGGCCTGTTTCTCGGTGTTTTTGCGGTGTATTCGCTGCTGATCCTGCGGCCCTGGCGGGTGGTGCCCGGCTTGCGCCGCATCAGCCACGTGCTCGGCCTGCCGTCCAGCCAGGTGCGCGGCATCTTCGTCGGCTACTCTTCCAGGGAAAAATCTCCCGAGTTGCTCGACTCGATAGCCAGTCGACTGGGTCGCGGCTACGATTACGATCTCAGCGTATACCGGCGAGATGTTCCCACCAGGGATGGACATGATATGTACTGCGTCCTGCAGCTTAGTTCCGATGGTGATGAGGCCCTGGTTGGCAGGATCAATCGCGACGCAGTGTCGATCATGAAGCATCTGGACTGCCGGAAGGGTGTGGAAGTGCGTCTCTTTGTCAGTCGCGACGATGCCAACGAGGCGCGCAACCGTTCCAGTGTTGCCGGTATCAGTGCTTGCAAGCGCGAGCAAGATCGCCGTGGTGGATGCCGTAGTACCTTGATCTACTCGGCAGTACAGGGTGACCGTCCCTTGCCGGTGGGGGAGGCGCTGGATTTTGAAGCCCATTCCCTGGCTGGAAAGTGAACCGGGGTGTTCAAGCGGATCCTGACGGTCTGTACCGGCAACATCTGTCGTAGTCCGGCGGCCGAGTTCCTCCTGCGTCAGGGCATTGACGCCCGGCGAGGTGTGGAGGCGCGCTCGGCGGGCATTGGCGCGCTGGTCAATTTTCCGGCCGACGAGACCACCTGCGCAATGATGCAGGCGCGTGGCCTTGACCTCGCTGAGCACCGGGCCAGCCAGTTGACGCCGGAGCTCTTGCGCTGGGCGGAACTGGTTCTGGTCATGGAGCCGCATCATCGGGATGCGGTGCTGGCGATGGATCATACCGCCCGTGGCAAGACCTTCCTGCTCGGACACTGGACGAAAACCGAGATTCCTGACCCCTTTCGGCGCGGCGACAAAGCGCATGCAGAAGCGCTTCGGCTGATCGAAGAGGCCGTTGAGCCCTGGCTCGAAAAACTTGCTTGAGAGCGCCCGAGCAGCGCATCACGGTCATTGTCCTGTCGTTGTGGTTGGCGATGCAGTAACTCCCTTGAGTCGGTAGGAATGTGGCGGCGAAAATACCGGTCTGCGGGCACCCGGCGGCAACACCGTCGGTGCTTGCCGCCAGGCGCGAGCCTATCGGCCCCTTCACCGCGTTCATGCTTCGCTTCGCCTCGCGGCACAAGGCCGCCGCCTGCCGTTGACCCGGCTGCCGGGCTTATTGCCTCGATCTCTCGCTGCCTCGAACGCCAAGCGCGTGCGCGAAAAAATGAGGCCACCAAGCTTCCTCGCAAATTCACTACCACCGCCAATTGTGTGTGCGGGCGTGAAATAGCGCACTTGAAATGGTGTCGGCGGGCGCTATGCTGCGGGCGTGCTTCAAGAGATCGGTCCGAAACACGAGCGCTTGGCCGCTGCCGCTTTGCCGCGCCGTGGCTTGCGTGCTCGCGACGGAGGGGCGCGTTGCCCTGCTGCCATGCCGATCCGGTCGAGTTCTCCGCGGGCCACGATCAGTGTGCAGGAGTTGTGCGGCGTCTCGGCGCCCGGTGTAAACTACGCAGCGCCCGTTGTTCAGTGGGCGTCGGTGACCGCAACAATGGATACAAATGAGGGTTCAGCATGAATGTGTCGTCTGCACTGCCTGGCCGAGTCCGGCTCCTCCTGATGGCTATGGCTGCGCTTGCCCTGGCTGGCTGCAGCCTTATCCCGGGTAACCAGAGCTACAGTAGCCGCGAGGAATCCGCGGTGATGCTGCCGGTGCAGCAGGGCGATGCTCTGGTGCCGTCCAATATCAAGATCAAGCCGATTACCGCCGAGCTGATCGTCGACATGTTCAAGGCGGCGCGGCCGCCGCGCGGCGATGGCACCAGCACCGCCAGCGTGGCGAGCAGCAAGGCGCCAGGTCCGGGCAGCCAAGGTTCCAGGCCGACGCCCGAATACCGGCTCGGTCCCGGCGACATCATTTCGGTCATCGTCTGGGATCACCCCGAGCTGACCATTCCGGCGGGCAGCTTCCGTACTGCCGAGCAGGCGGGCACCGTGGTGAACGACGACGGGACGATCTACTTTCCCTACGCCGGCGTGCTCAAGGTGCAGGGAATGACGACCAGCGAGGTACGCAAGCTGTTGTCCGCCAAGCTCGCCAAGTACATCGAGCAGGTGCAACTCGACGTGCGCATGGTGGCCTTTCGCAGCCAGCAGGTGTATGTCGTTGGCGAGGTCGCGAAGCCGGGAATCCAGCAGGTGACCGACATTCCGATGACCGTCCTCGAGGCGGTCAATCGCGCTGGCGGCTTCACGACGGAAGCGGATTTCAGTCGCGTTCTGCTGACGCGGCGCGGCGAGACCTATCTGGTCGACGTCCAGGCGATGTATGACTATGGCGCGACCGCACAGAACGCTTTGCTCCAGCACGGCGACATCATCAACGTCGCCGATCGCAGCTTCAACAAGATCTTCGTTCTTGGCGAAGTCGTCCGGCCTGGCTCACAGCTGATGAACAAGAAGCGCTCGACGCTCGCCGAGGCTCTCGGCGACGCCGGCTATCTCAACCAGGCGACCTCCGACCCGCGCTGGATCTACGTCATGCGCGGCGACACCGAGACGCCCGAGCTGTTCCATCTTGACGCTCGCCTGCCTGACGCCATGTTGCTCGCCGATCGCTTTCCCCTGCATCCGCGTGATGTGGTCTACGTCGACGCAGCGGCGGTCGTTCGCTGGCAGCGGGTGATTGCCAACATCTTGCCGACGGCGACGATGCTCAATTTGACCAGCCAGACGCAGTACCCGCTGTTCGGCGCCCGGCAACCACCTTTTTGAGCTTTCCGAGATTCCTACTCCCGGGCCAGGGGCGGTGGCCAGTATATAGCCATCGCACTTGACTGCTGACGGCCCCGCACCCTGCTAAACACACCTGCTCGCCTCACCGAACAACAGGCGACCGTAACCACGGACGATCAATGGATAACGACCAGCCGCAACGCCCCTTAAACGCCGTCGGCCTTGCTGCCAGGGGGGGGGCGCCGATACAGGCGCAGTCGATGCAGCAACTTTCCCCGGACGATGAAGATGAAGGCCTGGCGCTGGGTGAAATCATTGCCGTGCTGATGGACTACCGCTGGCTGATTGCGGCCATCAGCCTTTTTGCACTGGTCCTGGGTTTGGCCTGGGTGGTCATCGCCAAACCGGTCTACCGTGCCGACGGCCTCTTGCAGGTTGAAGAAAAGAAGTCCGGCGTGGGTTCCTTGAAGGCCCTGGAGCCCTTGCTGGGCGACGATACCACCGTCTCGGCCGAACTCGAAATCCTCGGTTCGCGGATGGTCCTCGGGCGGGTGGTCAGCAAGCTCAAACTGGATCTTGTCGCCGTTCCCCGGCAGTTCCCGGTGTTTGGCAGCGCCGTGGCACGACGCTACGAGGGCGACGAGCCGAGCTCGCCGTGGCTGGGTCTTTCGAGCTTCGCCTGGGGTGGGGAACGGATTCAGGTCGATGCGCTGGAGGTTCCCGTGTCCGCGCTCGATGAAAGGCTTTCCCTGGTCGCCGGCGCGGGCGGGGCGTTCGAAGTTTTCGACGATGACGGTCAGCCGATCCTGCAGGGCACGGTGGGTACGCGGGCCAGTGCCAACGGCTACTCGATTTTCGTCGCCGAACTCAAGGCGCGGCCGCAGACGGAGTTTCGGCTGATGAAGCTTTCTGCCGAAGCGGCCATCGATGACCTGCGCAAAAACTACGCGGTCAAGGAACGTGGCAAGAAATCGAGCATCCTGGAGCTGAGCCTGCTCGGCAAGGATCCCGGACAGATCGGCGTCGTTCTCGACGACATCATGAATACCTATGTTCGCCAGAACGTCGAGCGACGTTCGGCCGAGGCCGAGAAGACACTGTCCTTCCTCGAAAAGCAGTTGCCGATCCTGAAGAAGGAGCTGGATAGCGCCGAAGCGGCCTACAACAGCTATCGGCAGAGCCGCGGCTCGCTCGATCTCAGCCTGGAAACGCAGGGCGTCCTCAAGTCACTGGTCGAGGTCGAAAACGCTGTGGTGCTGCTCAAGCAGGAGCGGGACGAGCTACGCCAGCGCTTCACGCCCGAGCACCCGACCATCCAGGCGGTGGACAACAAGCTGCAGCGTCTCACTGAGCGCCGCAAGGCCTTTGACGTAGACGTCGCGCGTCTGCCGGATACCCAGCAGACGGTGCTGCGCCTTGCTCGTGACGTGCAGGTGTCGACCACGCTGTACACCGAGTTGTTGAATACCGCGCAACAGCTGCGGGTCTCCAAGGCGGGTACGGTTGGCGACGTTCGCATCATCGACTCCGCAGCGGTCGGCAAGGAACCCGTTGGCACCAAACCGCTGGCCATCCTGGCTGTGGCGCTGCTGCTGGGTCTGCTGCTCAGCATGGTCGTGGTCTGGGTCCTGCGCTCCTTGCGTGTGGCCATCGAAGACCCGGAGATCCTCGAGGCGAAACTCGGCCTGCCGGTCTATGCCACGGTGCCACACAGCAAGACCGAGGATGAGCTGAACCGCAAGGCAGCGTCCGGCGTCGGCGGAATCCTGGCGGTGGACTTTCCGGAGGAAGATGCGGTCGAGAGCTTGCGCGGCCTGCGCACGACGCTGCACTTTGCGCTCCTCGATGCCGAGAGGAACTCGCTGATGATCACCGGATCGAGTCCGGCCCTCGGCAAGAGCTTCATCTCCAGGAACCTCGGTGTGGTCCTGTCGCAGGTCGGCAAGCGCGTGCTGATCATCGATGCCGATTTGCGCAAGGGCTACATCCACAAGAGCTTCGGTCTGGAGCGTGCGGTGGGGGTTTCCGAGTACGTTGCCGGGCAGGTTTCGCTCGAGGAGATCGTCAAGGCCACGCCGGTGCCCAACCTGTGGGTGGTCAGCACCGGCCAGATTCCGCCCAATCCGTCGGAACTGTTGATGCATGAGCGTTTTGTCACGCTGCTGACTGAACTGGGGGCCCGCTTCGATACGCTGATCGTCGATGCGCCGCCGGTGCTTGCCGTTTCCGATGCGGCGATCATCGGCCGGCATGTCGGCGCGACGCTGATGGTCGCCCGGGCAGGCAAGCACCCCATCCGCGAGCTGGAACAAGCGGTCAAGCGCCTCAATCAGGCCGGCGTCGAGGTCAAGGGTTTTGTCTTCAATGATCTCAACGTCAACCGTCAGCGGTACCGTTACGGCTACAAGGGCTACGTCTATCGCTACGCGTACACGAAGTAGGCGTCATTGGCTGGCATCGGCAGCGATGGGTGGCGGTTGAAATGCTTTTGACGCGTTGGTCTGCCGCCGCGCACGGCGGCGGCAGGAACAACTGCACAATTTTGGCCACTACCGGCCACTACTGGTTATTGACGACCCCCTGGCTGTCGCCATTTGAAGGGGCGGCGCGTCGCCGACGCGCCTCGTAAAGGCAGACGCCGGTGGCCACCGAAACGTTCAGGCTGGCGACCGAGCCGAGCATCGGAATGCTCACCAGCTGATCGCAGCTTTCCCGGGTCAGGCGGCGCAGGCCGTCGCCTTCGGCGCCGAGTACCCAGGCACAGGCGGTCGGCCACTGCGCAGCATAGAGGTCTTCTGGCGCCTCGGAATCCGTGCCGACCACCCAGATTTGACGTTCCTTCAGTTCGCGCAGGGTGCGGGCGAGATTGGTCACCGTGACGTAGGGGACCGTCTCGGCGGCGCCGCTGGCGACTTTCACCGCCGTCTGGTTGAGGCCGACCGCGCGGTCCTTCGGGGCGATGACGGCGTGCGCGCCGACCGCATCGGCGACCCGCAGGCAGGCGCCGAGATTGTGCGGATCCTGGATGCCGTCGAGGACCAGCAGGAAGGGCGGTTCGTCGAGCGTGTCGAGCACGTCGTCGAGAGTCACGTGGCGCTGCGTCGCGTCGACGGTGGCGATCACTCCCTGGTGCTTGGCGCCGGGAGCCATCGCTTCGAGGCGGGCGCTGTCGACCGGCAGCACGCGGGCCTTGGCGAACTCCGCGTGACGAACGAGGTCGCGCAGGCGGGCATCGTGGCGAGCGGCATCGACATAGATCTCGCGCACGGCACCGGGGTCGTGGCGCAGTTTGGCGAGGGTCGAATGAAAGCCGAAAATCAGGCGTGAATTCTGGGACATGGAGAGGGGCGCGCCGGTAGGGAGAGGGCGCGATTCTACCAGCTTGCAGCCGGCCTGTCGGTTCTCGCGGCGCCGCTGGTGCGTCCGGAGCGTCGCTGTGGCGGCTCGGACAAGCCCGCTACGGACTGATGTCGATGCTCTCCAGGGTGCGCGAACGCCAGTCCAGTACGGCGGTGCGCATGGTCATTTGCTCGCCAAGGCGGGGGAACTCGGCACGAATGACATCGGCGGCAAAGCTCGACAGGAAGCGCGACTTGAGTTCGGCGCGGGCGCGGTCGACGCCAATTTCATCGTAGGGCACCGAGGCCAGGAGCAGGAAACCGTCGTCCGGGATGCGTCCGGCCTGCATGTTGGCTTCGATGATGCCTGCGGCCGTGCGGATCGGGCCGTCCAGATTCGGACTGTAGGGGCCGATGATCAGCGCGATGTTGGGCGTGTGCAGGAAGTCGAAGCCACGCCCCAGGCAGATCATCCACTCGCGGTGCTCGATGTCCAGCAGGCGCTCACGACGGAGAATCTCGGAGCGCACGGTCTCGATATGGGCGAGATTGCCGTGCAGCAGCGGCAGCAGATCGTTGCGCATCCGCGCCGGCATGTCCGGCAGGAGGGCGGCGAGGCGTGGCTCGAGCGTCTCCCGGTCGGCGACGCTGAGCGTTGCCAGGTTCAGCTTGTCGCCGGCGGTACCGTGGATGACCAGGGCGTCCTCGTCGGTTTCGAAGCCGCAGACCAGAGGATAGACCGTGCCATGATCACTGCCGAAGATGTGCTCGACCTGGCGGCGAATCTGGTAGGTATGGGCGATCGCCGCTGCGGTGTCGTAGTTGAAGCCGGCGCAACCGCGACGCGGGTCGCCTTGCGAGTAATGGTAGGTGACCAGGAAGACCAGATGGTGTCCGCTGCTGACGACGCGCTGCACGTGGTGGGCGAGGACCTCGCCGAGATGCGGCCAGCCGAGGTCGAAGATGCCGCCGAGGTTGCGAAAGGGCATCAGCAGGCCGACCGGCGTGTTGGTCGCCACCGGAATGTTGATCCGGCCATCCATGCACTTGAGCACGGCGATTGCCGTCGGATGCTCGGCCATGTAGCGCTCGCGCGCCAGCCAGGCTTCGGCGCTGCGGAAGATCGCCCCGTGTCGGTCGGCGAGGCCGAAAACCCAGTCGATGCGTTCGCTGATCGGCTTGGCGTGGATGTCCATGGCAGACGGGTCTCCGGACTGAACCTGCGGAACACGCGGCCGCACGCCGGCCGAGCGTTTCACCACGCGGGGATGCCGGTGAACGAAGAGCAGTATCGTCGCCGTCGCTGTTCAGGTCAAACGGCATACTTGCCTGCTGGCCGACGCGGATGCCCGATCGCGCCGGCCGCCGCTCAAACGATCATGCCGGCGCCGACGGTGTTGTTCGACGACTCGTCGATGACGATGAAGGCGCCGGTGCCACGGCTTTCGGCATAGGGGTCGGCGAAGATCGGCTGGGCCAGTTTGAAGCTGACCCGGGCGATGTCGTTCATCGTCAAACGCTCGGCTGCTTCACGCTCCATGGTGTTGATGTCGACGCGGAAGGCGATGCCGGCGAGCATCGCCTTGCTGTCGCGCGTGGTGTGGCGAATGAGGTATTTGCGGCGCGGATCGAGTGGCGCCTCGGCCAGCCAGCAGAGCATGGCGTCGATCTGTTTGGTGACTTGCGGCAATTCGCCGGTCTTGACGATCATGTCGCCGCGCGAGATGTCGATCTCGTCTTCGAGCAGGAGGGCCACCGACTGCTCGCAGAACGCGCGTGGCAGCGATTCGCCGAGGACCTGGATGTCCTTGACCCGGGTTTCGCGTCCGGAAGGCAGCGCCGTGACGGCATCGCCGATCGCCAGTTCGCCGGACTCGACGCGGCCCATGAAACCGCGATAGTCGTGCAATTCCGGGTTGCCGGAATCCTGCGGGCGGCAAACGTATTGCACCGGAAAACGGAATTTCTCGGCGTGCGCGCTGTGCATCGCCGGCACGGTTTCCAGGATCTCGACGAGGTTCGGCCCGTCATACCAGTCCAGCCGCTCGCCGCGGCCGACGATCATGTCGCCGTTCAGCGCCGACATCGGGATGAAGCGCACATTCTCGATGCCCAGTTTGCCGGCAAAGGCCAGGTAATCGGCCTTGATCCGGGCGAAGACTTCCGGTGAATAGTCGACCAGATCCATTTTGTTCACCGCGACGACGACGTGCGGGATGCCGAGCAGGTGCGCCAGGTAGGAGTGGCGGCGGGTCTGCGCCAGGACGCCCTTGCGGGCGTCGATCAGGATGATCGCCAGGTCGGCCGTCGACGCGGCGGTGACCATGTTGCGGGTGTACTGCTCGTGGCCCGGTGCGTCGGCGATGATGTACTTGCGCGTGCCGGTGGTGAAGTAGCGATAGGCGACGTCGATGGTGATTCCCTGTTCGCGTTCGGCCTGCAGCCCGTCGGTGAGCAGCGACAGGTCGACGACGTCGAGCCCGCGTTTTTGCGAGGTGCGCTGCATGGCGTGCAGGGTGTCGGCGAGGATGGTCTTGCTGTCGAACAGCAGGCGACCGATCAGGGTGCTCTTGCCGTCATCGACGCTGCCGCAGGTGAGAAAGCGCAGCAGGCCGTTGTCGGGAATGGCCTCGAGCGGGAGTTGTTCAATGGGTTCGATTGCGGACATCAGAAATAGCCTTCCTTCTTGCGTTGTTCCATCGATGCGTCCGAGGTCTGGTCGTCGAGGCGCGTGGCGCCGCGCTCGGTAATCGTCGTGATGGCCGTTTCGGCGATGATCCTGGCGACGCTGTCGGCGTCCGATTCGACCGGGGCGGTGCAGGTGATGTCGCCGACGGTGCGAAAGCGGACCATCATCTCCTCGACCACGTCGCCGGGTCTGACCGGCGTCACCTCGGTGACCGGCAGCAGCCCGCCGCTGCGGCGCACGATCGGGCGGCGGTGCGCGAAGTAGATCGACGGCAATTGCAGTTTTTCGCGCTCGATGTACTGCCAGACGTCGATCTCGGTCCAGTTCGAGATGGGGAAGACGCGGATGTTCTCACCCTTGAAGCTGCGCGCGTTGTAGAGGTCCCACAGTTCTGGTCGCTGGTTTTTCGGATCCCACTGACCGAACTCGTCGCGGAAGGAAAAGATGCGTTCCTTGGCGCGCGCCTTCTCCTCGTCGCGGCGGGCGCCGCCGATGCAGGCGTCGAAGCCGAATTCCTCGATTGCTTCGAGCAGGGTCACCGACTGGTGCTTGTTGCGCGGTTCATCCGGCGACTTGAGTACCACCGTGCCGCGTGCCATCGAGTCTTCCAGCGAACGAACGATCAGGCGTTCGCCGAGTTCGGCCGCCCGGCGGTCGCGAAAGTCGGTGACTTCGCGGTAGTTGTGGCCGGTGTCGATGTGCATCAGCGGGAACGGAAAACGCCCCGGGCGGAAGGCCTTCTCGGCGATGCGCAGCATGCAGATCGAGTCCTTGCCGCCGGAGAAGAGCAGCACCGGGTTGCTGCACTGGCCGGCCACCTCGCGCATGATGTGGATGGCCTCGGATTCGAGCCAGTCGAGGTGGGAAAGGGTGACGCTGGAAAGTGTTGCGGTACTCATGATTGACCTGTGCTTCAAACGATTCATCGATGCTGCGTTGGCGGATTCAGGCGCGCTTGACGTGCAAGCCGCATTCCTTCGATTCCGGATTTTCCCACCACCAGCGGCCGGCGCGTACATCTTCTCCCGGTGTCACGGGCCGGGTGCACGGCGCGCAGCCGATGCTCGGATAGAATTTGTCGTGCAGGGCGTTGTACGGCACCTTGTTGAGCTTGAGGTAGGCCCAGACTTCGCGTTCGCTCCACTCGGCGAGCGGGTTGAATTTCTCCAGCCCGCCATCGCCACTGCCGGCGTCGAAGCTGCGCATCGGCAGCTGTTCGCGGGTGGCTGACTGCTGCGCGCGCATGCCGGTGATCCAGGCCTTGCGGCCGCTCAGCGCGCGTTGCAGCGGCTCGACCTTGCGCGCAAAACAGCAGCCCTTGCGCAATTCCACCGACTCGTAGAAGGCGTTGATGCCGTGCTCGCGGGTCCAGGCTTCGATCAGCTCGTGGCGTGGATAGTAGAGGCGCAGGTTGAGCCCGTAGTGGCGTTTCACCTTGGCGATCAGGTCGTAGGTTTCGGCCGGCAGGCGACCGGTGTCGAGCGAGAAAATCTCGATGTCCAGCTGGTCGCGGACGATCAGGTGGGTCAGCACCATGTCTTCGGCGCCGAGACTGCTGGCGAAAGCCGCCGGCGAGAAATCGTTGGCGATCTCGCGCAACAGGCGGCGCGCGGCGTCGACCCGGGTGGCCAGCGCGTTGAGCAGCGCCGGGTCGTCAAGATTGGCCTGGATGCTCATGCCGCCTCCTTGGGGCTGCGCCGCCGGAAGAACGGTTGCGGCTGGTCGACCGCCGCCTGGTAGGTCTCGCTGAAGACCCGCAAGCCGGCCAGCGCCTTGTCGATATCCTTGTCGGCCCGTACCGCGTAGGCGTTGATGCCGCAGCGGCGCATGAAAAAGAGCTGGTCCTGCTGTACGTCGCCGAGGGCCCGGATCTCTCCGCTGTAGCCATGGCGCTCACGCAGCAGGCGGGCGCTGGAGTAGCTGCGACCATCGGTGAATTTCGGGAAATTGACGCCGATCACCGCGAAGCGGTCGACGTCGTCGGCAAGCTGTTCCGGCCCTTCGTCGCTGTCCAGCCAGACGCCGAGTTGCTGGGTGGCGGCGACGATCTCGTCCTTGCGTGCCAGCCACACCGCTAGCGGTAGCAGCACCGGTCCTGCCGGCAGGGCGACCGATTCCGGCGTCTCGCCTTCGGCCAGGGTGAGCA
Organism: Accumulibacter sp.; assembly: GCF_032229525.1. GTDB lineage: Bacteria > Pseudomonadota > Gammaproteobacteria > Burkholderiales > Rhodocyclaceae > Accumulibacter. The sequence goes on from NZ_JAVTWB010000253.1 coordinate 11,120, forward strand.
GCTGCCAGTGGTCTTCGACAATCTGTTCGTTGTTGATGATTCTAGGCATTGACGACTTCCTTTTCCTTTGGTGCGACCTTGGCCGTACGGCGCCGGTCGCGGCCGGCGTAGGCGCGGGCCTTGAACGGCTCGACGCCGACGCGCAGCCAGGTGTCGATGAAGCGCTCGCTGGCGGTGCGCTGTTCGAGATAGACGCTGATCAGCGCCTCGATCACCTCTGGTACTTCCTGGGCGTAGAACGACGGGCCGATCACCTTGCCGATGGTCGCGCCGTTGCCCTGCTGGCCGCCGACGGTGATCTGGTACCACTCCTCGTCGTTCTTATCGACGCCGAGAATGCCGATGTTGGCGACGTGGTGGTGGCCGCAGGAGTTCATGCAGCCGGAGATGTTGAGCGAAATGTCACCGATGTCGTAGAGGTAGTCGAGGTTGTCGAACCTCTGGTTCACCGCTTCGGCGATCGGTAGCGAGCGCGCGTTGGCCAGTGCGCAGAGGTCGCCGCCGGGGCAGCAGATCATGTCGGTGAGCAGTCCGATGTTGGCGGTGGCCAGCCGGTGGCGGCGGGCGATCTGCCAGACTTCGTGGAGATCGCTTTGTCGGACGTCGGCGAGGACGACGTTCTGCTCGTGGCTGACGCGTAGTTCGCCGAAACTGAAACGATCGGCGAGGTCGGCGACGGCGATCATCTGCTCTTCGGTGATGTCGCCGGGGGCGACTCCCGGGGCTTTCAGCGAGAGTGTCACGGCGGCGTAGCCGGGCGTCTTGTGGGCGTGCACGCAACGCTTGACCCAGTTGGCAAAAGCCTTGTCGGTGTGCAGTCGAGCCGTGTGCACGGCGTCTGCGACGGGCAAGTGCTCCCAGTCGGGTGGGGCGAAATGGTCGGCGATGCGCTCGAACTCGGCGTCGGTGACGGTCGTTTCGCCGTCGCGCAGGTGCGCCCATTCGGCTTCGACCTGGCGGGTGAACTCCTCGACGCCGAGGGCCTGGACGAGGATCTTGATGCGTGCCTTGTACATGTTGTCGCGGCGACCGTAGCGGTTGTAGAGCCGCAGGATGGCGTCGAGGTAGGACAGCAGATGCCGGCGCGGCAGGAAGTCGCGGATCGGCTTGCCGAGGATCGGCGTGCGGCCGAGGCCACCCCCGACGAATACCCGGAAGCCGATTTCGCCGCGCTCGTCACTGACCAGGTCGAGACCGATGTCGTGCGCGCGAATCACCGCACGATCCTGCGCCGCGGCATTGACCGCGATCTTGAACTTGCGCGGCAGGAAAGCGAATTCGGGATGGAAGGTCGACCACTGGCGCAGCAGTTCGCAGTACGGCCGCGGGTCTACCAGTTCGTCCGGCGCGACGCCGGCGAAGTGGTCGGTGGTGATGTTGCGCACGCAGTTGCCCGAGGTCTGCACGGCGTGCATCTCGACACTCGCCAGTTCGGCGAGGATCTCCGGCGTTTCCTCGAACTTCGGCCAGTTGAGCTGCATGTTCTGCCGCGTCGTGAAGTGCCCGACGGCGCGGTCGTAACGGCGCGAGATCTCGGCCAGCTTGCGCAGTTGCGCCGAAGAGAGCATGCCGTAGGGAATGGCGATGCGCAGCATCGGCCCGTGCCGCTGGATGTACAGGCCGTTCTGCAGGCGCAGGGGGCGCAGTTCGTCGGTCGACAGTTCGCCGGCCAGGTGGCGTTCCATCTGGCCGCGATACTGGCTGACGCGTTCGTCGATTAGTTGCTGGTCGGTGCTGTCGTAGCGATACATGGGTCGCTCCTGTTATGAATGGGGCTCTGGCTGGGGTAGGGCAATGGGCAAAGGCAGCTACTGGGCGATCAGCTTGCCGCCGATCAACAGCAGCATGCAGGCCAGGATCGGGCGAAGAATCCGGTCCGGGATCTTGGCCGAGGCGTGGCTGCCGAGCCAGATCCCGGGTAGCGAACCGAGCAGCAGGCTGCCGAGCAGCGACCAGTCGACGCTGCCGAGCATCCAGTGGCCGAGCCCGGCAACCAGGGTCAGCGGCACGGCGTGCGCCACATCGCTGCCGATGATGCGGATGGTCGGCAGCCGTGGGTAGAGGTAGAACAGGACGGCGACGCCAAGGGCTCCGGCGCCGACCGAGGAGACGGTCACCAGCACGCCGAGCAGGGCGCCAACGGCGATCGTGATCGGCGCCCGCAACTCGGTGTGCGCACTGTCATTGGCGTGCGCCAGGGCGTGGTTCTGCAGCTTGTGGCGAAAGATGATGGAGCCGGCGGTGAGCAGCAGGGCGATGCCCAGCGAGACCGAAATGATGTGCGATACCTCGGCACTCTGCTTCGGCAGGAAAGACAGCGCCCAGATCGTCAGCAGCGCTGCCGGAATGCTGCCGATTGCCAGCAGGCGGCTGACGCGCCAGTCGACGTGCCCTTTCTGGGCGTGGACGACGGTGCCGCCAGCCTTGGTGATCGCCGCGTAGAGCAGGTCGGTACCGACCGCCGTCGCCGGGTGGATGCCGAAAACCAGCACCAGCAGCGGCGTCATCAGCGAGCCGCCGCCAACGCCGGTGAGTCCGACGATGGCGCCGACGACGAAACCCGACAGGGTGAACATCCAATCCATGAAGGAGTTGCCATAGCAATTGAAGAGGGCGCATGTTACCAGCACACCGTTTGCTCGAAAAAGACTATTCAGTTAGATTGTTATAACCGTTAGCGATTAGTGAGGATCATGAAACTCCAGCAACTTCGTTACCTTGTCGAAGTGGCGCGTCGTGGCCTCAATGTCTCGGAGGCGGCGGCGGCGCTCTATACCTCGCAACCGGGAATCTCCAAGCAGATCAAGCTGCTCGAAGAGGAACTCGGGGTGACTGTTTTCGAGCGCAGCGGCAAGCGCCTGACGGCAGTGACCGAGCCTGGTGGGGTCGTGCTCGGCATCGCCGAGCGCATCCTGCGCGATGCCGAGAACATCCGCCGCGTCGGTGAGGAATACGCTGGCGGTGATTCCGGCAGCCTGGTCATCGCCACGACCCATACGCAGGCGCGCTACGCGCTGCCGGCGGTGGTCAAGAATTTCGTCGACCGCCACCCCAAGGTCAGGCTGTCGCTGCGCCAGGGGCATCCGACGCAGATCGCCGAGTGGGCCTTGAAGGGGGAGGCGGATATCGCCATCGCCACCGAAGCGCTTGACCAGTACCCGCAGCTGCTGATGCTCCCGTGTTACCAATGGGTGCACTGCGTCATCGCCCCGGAAGGACATCCGATTCTCGGCGAGAAGCCACTGTCGCTGGCCGCCCTGTCGCGTTGGCCGTTGATCACCTACGATTCGGCTTTCGCCGGGCGCTCGCGGATCAACAAGGCCTTCGAACTGGCCCAGTTGACGCCCAACGTGGTGCTTACCGCGATTGACGCCGACGTCATCAAGACCTACGTCAGCCTCGGCCTGGGGCTCGGGATCATCGCCGGCATGGCTTTCGACCCGGCCCGCGACGCCGGTCTGCAGGCGCTGCCCGCCGAACACCTCTTCGGTTCGAATACGACGCGCATCGGCCTGCGTCGTGGCAACCACATTCGTCGCTACGAATACGAGTTCATCGAGCTCTTCGCCCCGCAACTGACCAGGAAAGCGGTGGACATGGCAATGGCCGGTGCGCGGCCGGGCGAGGAGTATCAACTTTGACGACCCGTCACCTTGATGTTGTCGGAGCTGCTTCAGGCCTATAGTGTGCTGCTCATGATGATCGGTCGGCGCAAATCTCCCGGCCGATCAGTGTCGATGTCGAGAGCTCGCTGGAAGCTTCAGGTCGAGAACGCGCCGGTCCGGTCGACCGGACCGCTTTCTGCAAAGGACTGTTGATGACCAGCCCACCAGCTTCACCGCCACAACGCAAAGCCGTTGCTACCAAGCGAAGAGCACGAAAGACACTTGCGGTCCGCCGGACAATCGGTGCGACGCCACCCGAGCCGGGCCTGGTCGATCAGCTGCAGTCCAGTTCAGCTGCCACTCGCGGGGCAGCGACCGCAGAGGGCTGCTCAGGAAAGATGCTATCGGCTGCGTCAAATGCCATCGAACCGGCCCTCTTGTCGCACGCGGAATCCTTTGATTGTTTCTGGTTCGCGGGGATAATTACCGGGCGGCAATCAAGAGTGGCAGGACTGGAGGATTGAAGATGAACGCACGAGTGCAGGCCCTTATTGAGCAAGCCAGAAGCATGACCGCTGAAGAGCGACTGGTGGCACTTGACGCCCTGCAGGAACTCGTAGTTCCGCCCGACAAGGATTGGGAGGCAGCTTGGGCTCGGGAAAGCGAGAATCGCCTGGATGCCTACCTGCGTGGCGACATCCAGGCTGAAGATTTCGACGTGATGATGACGAGGATGCGGCGGGAATTCCTGGATCAGCGATGAAGGTTCGCCTGCTTCGAGCAGCCGGCGTCGAGTTGCGCGAAGCCTTGGCGTGGTATCGCGAACGCAGCCCACTTGCCGCCGAGAACCTCTGGTTGCGTGTACAGGACGCGCGGCGCTCGATAGTGCTTTTTCCGCAAGCGGCGCCGCTGATCGGCCAAAGATCGCGTCGCTTTATTCTGGCCGGCTTCCCTTACGATCTGATCTACTGCGCACGGCCAGAAGAAATCGTGATCGTTGCATTTGCCCACCACAGCCGCCGCCCTGACTACTGGAACCATCGCCGGCGTGACATTGGCTGAACACTGTCACCGTTCGCCAGCTGTTCGAGCGGCCGCCGTTGAAGGCGAGCTGTTCGGCACCGGCACGCGCAAATGCGATTTTCTCCCGCGTACGTCATTGCAACTGCTCCCCGGATGCCAAGCAGTTCCGGGCGACATTGATGCGCAAGGCGGAATATCGTATCGTGTTGCCTCGGATCGATGATCTACAGGAGCTGAATGTCATGTTGGCTGAACGACTCGAAGAATGGGCGCACGCCTACAAGGCCGAGGGTAAAGCCGAGGGTAAAGCCGAGGGTAAAGCCGAGGGTGAAGCGCTGGCATTACAGAAGCTGCTCCAGAAGCGTTTTGGTGCCATCCCCGCACATGTTCTGGCGATGATCTCCGCCGCTTCCCTTGAGCAGGTTGATCGGTGGTTGGATCAAGTGCTCGACGCGGAAAGTCTCGATAGCCTCTTCCAGCCACCCGGCTCATGAAGTGGTTTGGCGACGCGTAAGCCCCTCAGAACTCGGCCGGTTTAGTCAGCAGCGGCCATCGTCGCGACTCGTCATGCGTACCATCGGTCAGCGCAAAGAGCGTCCGGTCTGTTTCTCGGCTTCCGCAGCCCTGTTGGCTGAGGGTGCCCGCTTCAACGACGACATCGACGGCCTTCCAACGGGCAAGTTGACCTTTATCCCCAAGGGTGTGTTCCGCTGCAAGAGAATCGAGCGCTTCTTCTCGTAGTTTCCGGGGCGTTGGGCAGGGCTTTGAATCTGGGCGGTCGAGGCGCTTACGCTGCCGGCGGGGCTCTCCAGGCCAATTTCTGCAAGGGATCGTTGATGACCAACCCACCCGCGTCTCCAGCAAAACGCAAGGCGCCGGCTGCCAAGCGAAGCGCAACAAAACCCGCGGCTGCCGGCCGTACAGTCAGTGCAACGCCGACCGAGCCCGGCCTGGTGGACCAGGTGCGCGCCATGGCCAGCCGCTTGCTGGATATCAGCTCGGCGACCGTGGTTGCCGGTCGTGCGCTTCAGACGGCTAGCGAAGTCGTGCGGGCAGTGTTGCCCGGTGGCGCTGAACCCGCTGCCTGGGCCAAGACCGGTGCGGCGATTCGCACGATGCGCGAGACCGCGGGCTTGACCATCGCCGAAGTCAGCGCAGCCATCGATCTCAAGGACCCGTCACTGATCGAGGCGCTGGAGAACGGTCGAATGGCGCTGTCGTTCGAACTGATTCTGCGCCTGGCGGCGGTCATTGGCCGCAATGATCCGGTCGGTTTTGTCATGCGCTTCACGCGCAGTTCCAACCCCGATCTGTGGAAAAGCCTGGAAGCGCTTGGCGTCGGCAAGTTCGTGCTTCATTCTGTGCGAGAACGAGAGTTGGCCAACATCTATCGCAGCAATGACGCCGCGCGAGACCTTGGCGACGAAGAATTCGCCGAGATTCTGAGCTTCACGCGAGCTGCCTTCGAGATGGCCATGGCCCTGCAAACACGGCGTGGCGCTCGCCGCGACAGCTCCTTGCCGGATGACGAGAAGTGATCTCGCCAGGCAAGCGGGGCAGGCTTTTCTCGTTCGGGAGGCGGCAGCGAACCCCTACGGCCCCGAGCGACAAGCGCCTGTCGCTTGCTAGACGCTGCCATTTCTGATATTTAATCGACTCTTTGGAAATCAGGGTCTTTTAACATGGCTGATGAGTTGACCTACAAGCACTTCACTCCCTACGTTCCGGAAGCTGGCGAGGAGTACATGGACAGCAAACAGCTGGCCCATTTTCGCGGCATCCTCGAAGCTCTCAAGCAGCAGCTGATGGACGACATTGAGCGAACTGTGCACACGATGAAGGATGAAGCGACCGTTTTCGCCGATCCCAATGACCGCGCGAGCCAGGAAACCGACATCGCGATCGAACTGCGCAACCGGGATCGCGAGCGCAAGCTGATCAAGAAGATCGAGGAGACCATGGACTTGATCGACGGTGGCGACTACGGCTACTGCGCAGCCTGTGGGGTCGAGATCGGCATCAAGCGTCTGGAGGCGCGTCCAACGGCGACGATGTGCATCGACTGCAAGACCCTCGAAGAGGTGCGCGAAAAGCAGATGGCGAAGTAGGGGGCGGCCGGAGCGTGGCGCGATCGCCTGCGCTTCGTGCAAGAAGAAAAGGACGCCGCGGCGTCCTTTTCTTTGTTTCGAGTTGCTGGCCCGTGGGGGCTTACGCCGTCGGCGCGGCCCCGGCACCACCCTCTTCGGCGGTGAGCGCCTTCATCGACAGGCGAACACGTCCCTTCTCGTCGGCCTCAAGGACCTTGACGCGGACCTTCTGGCCTTCCTTGAGATAGTCGGCGACCGCATTGACGCGTTCGTTGGCAATCTGGGAAATATGCAGGAGGCCGTCACGTCCGGGCAGGATGCTGACGATGGCACCGAAGTCGAGCAGCTTGAGCACGGTGCCGTCGTAGACCTTGCCCACTTCGACATCGGCGGTGATTGCCTCGATGCGTGCCTTGGCGGCATCCGCAGCTTCGCCGCTGACCGAGGCGATGGTAATCGTGCCGTCGTCCTTGATGTCGATGGTGGTGCCGGTTTCCTCGGTGATGGCGCGAATCACTGCGCCGCCCTTGCCGATCACGTCGCGGATTTTCTCGGGATTGATCTTCATGGTGTAAAGGCGAGGCGCGTAGGTCGATACCTCCTCACGATGCACCGACATCGAGCTCTGCATCTGCTGCAGGATGTGCAGGCGCGCTTCGCTGGCCTGGGCCAGGGCGACCTGCATGATCTCCTGGGTGATGCCCTGGATCTTGATGTCCATCTGCAGCGCGGTAACCCCGTTCTCGGTGCCGGCGACCTTGAAGTCCATGTCGCCGAGATGATCCTCGTCGCCCAGAATGTCGGTCAGTACGGCGACGCGATTGCCTTCCTTGATCAGGCCCATGGCGATACCGGCGACGTGTGCCTTGAGCGGCACGCCGGCATCCATCAGCGCCAGCGAGGCGCCGCAGACGGAAGCCATTGAACTTGAACCGTTCGATTCGGTAATCTCGGAGACGACGCGAATGGTGTAGGAGAAATCTTCCGGCGAGGGGAGCACGGCGATCATGGCGCGCTTGGCCAGGCGACCGTGACCAATTTCGCGGCGCTTGGGCGTGCCGACGCGGCCGCATTCACCGGTTGCGTAGGGCGGGAAGTTGTAGTGCATCATGAAACGCTCGCGATACTCGCCGCCGAGCGCGTCGATGATCTGCTCGTCACGGCCGGTACCGAGGGTAGCCACCACGATGGCCTGCGTTTCACCACGCGTGAACAGCGCCGAGCCGTGCGCACGCGGCAGTACGCCGGAGCGGATGGCGATCGGCCTGACCGTGCGTGTATCACGACCGTCGATGCGCGGCTCGCCAGCGAGGATGCGGCCGCGGACGATGCGGGCTTCGGCGTCAGATACCATTCTGCGGATCGCGCTGGCGTCGGGAGCGTTGTCATCGGCGGTCAGCACTTCGACCGCGTAGGCGGTGATTTCCTTGAGCCGCTGGCTGCGCACGGACTTGCTGGTAATCCGGTAAGCCTCCTGCAGTTCGCCGTCAACCAACTTGTCGAGCTTGCCGTGGACGGCTTCGTTCCGGGCTGCTGCTGTCCACTCCCATTCCGGCTTGCCGGCCTCTGTAACCAGTTCGTTGATGGCGTTGATCACCGCCTGCATCTGCTGATGACCGAAGAGTACGGCACCGAGCATCACTTCCTCGGACAGTTCCTTGGCTTCCGATTCGACCATCAGCACCGCTGTCTGCGTTCCGGCGACGACGAGGTTGAGGTGGCTCGATTGCAGCTGGGTGTTGGTGGGGTTGAGCACGTACTGACCGTCAAGGTAGCCAACGCGGGCGCCGCCGATCGGCCCGTCGAACGGGATGCCGGAGATTGCCAGGGCCGCCGAAGCACCGATCATCGCCGGGATGTCGGGATCGATTTCAGGATTGAGCGACATGACCATCGCGACGATCTGAACTTCGTGAAAGAAGCCCTCGGGGAAGAGCGGACGGAGAGGACGGTCGATCAGTCGCGAGGTCAGCGTTTCCTTCTCGGACGGGCGGCCCTCACGTTTGAAGAAGCCCCCGGGAATCTTGCCTGCAGCGTATGTTTTCTCAATGTAGTCGACGGTCAGCGGAAAGAAATCCTGACCGGGCTTGGCGGTCTTGTTGCCAACCACGCTGACCAGCACGACCGTGTCGTCGACGGTGACGATCACCGCCCCACCGGCCTGGCGCGCTATTTCGCCGGTTTCCAGGGTGACCTGATGAGCACCGTAGGCGAAGCTTTTCTTGACGATATTAAACATTGTTGCCTTTCTCAATAGTCTGGCACGTGCCTGCCCACGACTCCGGCAGGCAATTCAACAGGCGTACCATTTTGGCAAAAAAGCCGTAGCAGCAGAAACAGCGGCACAGCCCGCAAGGGGCTGGCCGCCGACGGCTATTGGAGTGGCCTGCATCTCCGACCGCAGTGCGGTTCGGGGAGCGGGCTTATTTGCGCAGGCCGAGACGCTGAATGAGGCCGCGGTACGAGTCGACGTTGGTGCGCTTGAGGTAGTCCAGCAGCTTGCGGCGCCGGCTGACCATGCGCAGCAGACCTCGACGCGAGTGGTTGTCCTTCTTGTGCTCTCTGAAATGGCCGGTGAGGTCGTTGATGCGTGCGGTGAGCAGCGCCACCTGGACTTCGGAGGAACCGGAGTCGCCGGCGGCACGCTGGTAGTCGGCCATGATTTGCGCTTTTTGCGCCACGTTGATCGCCATGTCAAACTCTCTTTCATTAAAAACGGCGCAGCCCCGGTTTGATAGAGCGAACGCCAGATGGATAAATGGTGCATCGCTTGGCGAAGCGAACCGCGGATTCTAACGCGTGCCCGGCTGCGCGGCAAGCTGCCGCGGTCGAGGTTTTTCCAGGGCAAGGCCGTTGCCATAGCCGGAAGAATGGCTTCACATCTCCCGGAGGGGCCGGTTCAGCGACGCCGGGGCACCGGGCCGGGCGGCGAATGCTGATTGCAGCATCCTCTGATCGACCCGCCAGCGCTTATCGTTCGCTGCCGCTGGCGTTGGCCAGTTGTTCAGCGGTGTTGATGTTCTTGAAGGCCGCCAGGTCATCGTCGAAAGCCACTTCGATGGTGTTGAGCGTTCTGTGCCACAAGTCGAGCTTGCGTCCGCCTCTTTCCAGGAAGCTGGTCAGCTGCGGCAACAACTCGCGCCGGCAGAGGCAGAACGCCGGCTGTGGCTGAGCGAAGCTGCGGGCGGTGGCGAGGTCGGCACCATGGAGAACCAGTGCCGCTCGCAGGCGGGCAACGAGATCGACCGGTAGAAATGGCGAGTCGCACGGCACGGTGGCTACCAAGGGGTGGGCGGCTCGCGCCAGGGCGACCTGCAGACCGGCCAGCGGACCGGCAAAACCCGGGAACTGGTCGCCGAGCACCGGGTAGCCGAAGGCCTGGTAGCGTTCCTGGTTTTGATTGGCGTTGACCAGCAACTCGTCGACCTGCGGTGCGAAGCGTTCGAGCACGCATTGCAGCAGTGGCTTGTCGCCAAGCAGTTGGAGCCCTTTGTCGGCGCCGCCCATGCGGCGGCTGAGGCCGCCAGCGAGAATTACCCCGGTAACCGCTTCGTCAGTCATCATCACCGGTCGCTTGCGCGCTGCTTGTCGGGGGCTGTTGCCAGCTCATGCAAAGCCAGGTAGCCAGGCGCTCTGCTGCCGTGTCGTGACGGGTTCCAGGGTGCCTTGAAAGAGGGCTTCGATCACCGGTGGTTCTCGCCAGCGTTCATTCATGAACATCAGTCCGACTTCTTCGACCAGTGCGCCTTTCCAGTAGTGGTTGGCGATTTCATCCAGCGTCGTCAGGCTCAGGCTGTGCGGCAGGCGAAGGTAGTCCAGCCAGCTGGAATCGTGAAACGAGCAGACGTAAGTTCCTTTGCTGTGGGCGCGCGTGAGGACCTTGCCGAAGACGCGGCTGGGATGCTTGGCGAGAAAAGTCTCCGCATCGACCCGCGTGGCAAAGAGCAGGACGGCGTGCAGGCGGCTCGGGAAGTGCGGGTAGAGCCGTTGGCGAAAATACTCGAGGTGGTATTCGGCGAAGTAGTTCTGAACCGGCGTGATCCGGTCTCCAGGGAGCGATTCGCCAAAGGGGTTGCCGACCAGGATGTCCCACCCCGGCAGCTCGGCATCTGCGTCCAGCCAGGCGTATAGCTCGAGGGTGGCGCTGTCGTTGAGCAGATGATCCATGAGCCTGATGGCAGTCAGCGCGATCAGCCGGTCCGACTGATCGGCGCCGTGTGTGCGGCAGCCGTTTGCAGCCGCGCGTCTGCCGCCGCTGGACGTGGATCCCGGCCGTCGTCAGACGCTTCCGACACCCGGCTGTGCTGTTGAGGACGGGAGGACGGCGGCTGGCTCACCTGTCGCGACCGAACTTCTCGATCAGCTGGCCCAGCTTTGCACTACGCTGACGAGCGAGCAGTTCAGCCTCGCGCTGCAGCTTGCGTTGCTCGGCCTGTTTTTTCAGGCGTTCCTTGATCAATTCCGAGGCGTGCGAGCGATGTGTCGGCGTCACTTCATCGGCGGGGTTGCCGTCGAGGTCTACGCGAACCGCCGCCTTCTCAATGGTCTTGAGGTAGCGTAGCGAGTGCGTGTGGATTCCCAGTGCAACACGCAAGGGCTTGCGCTCAATGGCTGGAAGCCGCGTCATGAGCTGCTTGTCGATGCCGATCGCCAGTGGCAGGCAGTCACGGAAGACCGGGAACTGCGCCTGCAAGTCCTTCAATAACTGGCGTGCATTCTGGCCTGGCAGCGGGTTGGGGGTGGAGGTATTCATGGATGGCGTCATGCGGCAAAGGGTAATCGGGATCTCGGCGGTCAGCGGATCGGCCTGACGTATCTTACATTGGTCTCGCCGGTTTCTCTTCGCTTTGGGCAAGTTGTTGCCGGCTGGAGCGCGGCGCTCGCACGAAGCGCAACGGTGCTGTGCGCCTGACCAGTCGGCCGCCGCGGGGTCTTCGGAAATCAGAAATGAATGCCGCGCATCATCTGCGAGAACGCGATCTGGTCAGCCGTCTGCGGCACAGGCTTGTCCGGTTTGTGCGACGCCGCGCTGGAATCGGTGAACATCCGGAAGCTGGTGTTCATCACGATCTGGGCTACTTTTGGTGTCAGGGAATGGAGCAGGGCGCCGAAGATGCCCAGTCGCGTAGCAATGCGTACCGGTTTGTGGATGATCGCTTCAACCACCAGGTCGGCGGCTTCTTCGGGCGACAGCGTCGGCACCTGATCGTAGATCTTGGTTGGTGCGATCATCGGTGTCCGGACCAGTGGCATGTTGATGGTGGTGAACTCGATGCCGCGATCGGCAAACTCGGAGGCGGCGCAACGTGCCCAGGCGTCCATCGCGGCTTTCGAGGCGACGTAGGCCGAGAAGCGTGGGGCATTGGTCAGGACGCCGATAGATGAGATGTTGATCACCTGTCCCTTGCGTTTGGCGATCATTCCGGGCAGAAAGCCCATGGTCAGCCGCAAGGCACCGAAGTAGTTCACTTCCATGGTCCGTTCGAAATCGTGGAAACGATCGAACGAGTTCTCGATACCGCGGCGAATCGACCGCCCGGCGTTGTTGACCAGGATGTCGACGCCGCCGTGTTCTTCGTTCAGGAATTTGACGAAGGCGTCGCATTGCTGAGGATCGGCGATGTCTACCGCGTGCGTGATCAGCCGCAGACCGGCCGCCTCGAACTCGGCGCGAGTCTCATCGAGAGTCTTCGGGTCGCGGGCAATGGTGACGGCAATCGCTCCGGCCTCGGCCAGCTTGCGAACGGTGGCCTTGCCGATTCCCGACGAGCCGCCGGTGACCACTACGACCTTGCCTTCGACCTTGCCGCGCAGGGTGCGATCAATGAACAGATCCGGGTCGAGGTGACGCTCCCAGTAGTCCCACAGACGCCAGGCGTAGCTATCGAGCGGCGGTACGACGATGGCGGTGCCTTTCAGCGCTCGCTGTGTTTCGCGGCAATCGAAGCGGGTCGGGTAGTTGATGAAATCGAGAATGTCGTCGGGCAGGCCGAGATCCTTCATCACCGCGTTGCGAATGCGTCGCACCGGCGTCAGCGCGAACATCGCCTTGCGCACCGAGCGCGGAATGAAGCCGAGCAGCGCGGCGTTGATGCGCATCGCCATTTCCGGTGCGTGCGCCGCGCGCGCAAAGGTGTTGAGCAGATCGCCAACGCGCATCGGCGTCGGATCGGTGAGGTGGAAACAATGGCCATCTTCGTTATTGAGGTGCGCGATGTGGTCCATCGCGGCGACCACGAAGTCGACCGGTACGACGTTGATGCGCCCGCCTTCGAGGCCGATGGTCGGCATCCAGGAGGGGAGGGCCCTGCGGATCTTCTGGATCAGCTTGAAGAAGTAGTAAGGGCCATCGATCTTGTCCATTTCGCCGGTACGCGAGTCGCCGACGACGATCGCCGGGCGGAAGACGCGCCACGGGATCGAGCACTCCTTGCGCACGATGGCTTCGGAATCGTGCTTGGTGCGAAAGTAGGGGTTGTCGAGGTTCTCCGCCTCGTCGAACATGTCTTCGCGAAACAGTCCTTCGTACAGTCCGGCCGCGGCGATCGAGCTGACCAGGTGGAAGCGCTTGGCGCCGATTCCCTCGGCCAGCCGTACGGTGTTGCGGGTGCCGTCCACATTGGCGCGCTGCTGGTCCTCGGCGCTGGCTTTGAGATCATAAACGGCGGCAAGATGGAAGAAGTGGTCGACCTTGCCTTTCAGCTTGCGAACATCGGCTTTGGAAACTCCCAGATCAGCTTGCGTCAGGTCGCCGACGATGGGGATAACGCGCGTATCGTCGCCGCCCCAGTAGTCATACACGTCCTGGAGTTTCGCCAGTTCAAGGCTGCGGGTCAGGAAATAGACGACGGTTCCCGGGCGGCTCAACAGTTTCGCGACAAGCCGTTTGCCAATGAAACCGGTGGCGCCGGTAACGAAGTAGTTCATGGTCATTGCTTTCTCCTGAAAGTCATCGCCTTCTCATGCCCTCCGTATTTGCTAGACTGCAAGCATCTAGAGGTGATCACCTAGGCATTTAGTGTGCGTCCTCTAGACATTGTCACTAGACTGGCTTTCCAGGGCAAGCGAAAAGCTTGTTGACCTTTTTTGTTACTACGTTCAAGGAGATGAAGATGGGCAAGAAACTCAAAGCACTGGCGGGTGACGCGACCGAAAGCCAGCTGGCATCGACGGTCAAGGACTCCGCCCAGCAGATCTGGCTGGCTGGCCTCGGGGCTTTTGCCAAGGCGCAGGAAGAAGGTGGCAAGGTGTTCGACGCGCTGGTCAAGGAAGGCGAGAACATTCAGTCGAAGACGCGCAAGATGACCGATGAAAAAATCGCCCAGGTTGCCGGCAAGGCAACAGGAACCTGGGATCGCCTTGAGCAGGTGTTCGAGGATCGCGTGGCGCGGGCTTTGGGGAGCCTCGGTGTACCGAGCAAGCAGGATATCGACAAGCTGTCCAGGCGCGTGGTCGAACTGAGCGCTGCCGTACAGGCTCTGACGGAAGGGAAGTCCGCTCCGAAAGCTGTGGCCAAGCCGGCAGCGAAGGCAGCTTCGCCAGTGGCCAAACCCGCAGCTGCAGTGGCCAAGACGGCGGCAGTTGCCAAGCCGGCTGCCGCGAGAGCCACCACGCGCAAGCCCGCTGTTCGCCGGCCTGCTGCCAAGGCCGTAGCCGCGGTAACACCGGCTGATGTGCTGAATACCATTCCCAAGAGCAGCGAGTAATCCGCTCTGCGGCGGTCGGCCTGGAAACCGCATGCTCGGTGACCAGAGACCGGCGTTCGCTGGCGGGTGCGTTGCCCTCCCACCCGGGAGGGCGCGCAGCAGGCGGGTGTTGACGCGAAGGTGCCAGGCGGCGGGGTCCGACGTTGCCAAAGACGGTGCTTTCTTGGATAGAGGGCTGCGCTATGGTTGCTCCAGGCAGGCGTTCGAAGATCGGGCTGGCGCTCGCCGGCGGTGGTCCGGTCGGCGGCATTTATGAAGTCGGTGCGATGGCTGCGCTGGCCGAGGCACTTGAGGGTGTCGACTTCACCGCCTTCGACATTTATGTCGGCGTCAGTTCTGGTGCCTTTATTTCCGCGGCCGTCGCCAATGGGATGGGGCCTGCTGCGTTGGCGCGGATGCTCGTTGAGAACGATGCCGATGCGGTATTCGACCCGGGAATGCTCCTGCGTCCAGCCGTCGGTGAGTATGTCCGACGCGCCCTGTCGGTGCCGGCACTGTTCTGGTCGTCGTTGCGACAGTATCTGTCCGATCCGTGGCACCTTCGTTTGGTCGAGGCGTTTCAAGGGCTCAGCCATGCGATCCCGACCGGCGTGTTCAACAATGCCGGAATCGACGAACTGCTCAGCAAGCTGTTTTCGACCGGCGGGCGAAGCAACGATTTTCGCGAGCTAAAACATCGACTATTCCTTGTGGCGACCGATCTCGACACCGGCGAATCGGTTGCTTTCGGGTCTGCGGGCCATGATCAGGTGCCGATTTCTGTGGCGGTGCAGGCGAGCGCTGCTTTACCCGGCTTGTTTCCGCCGGTCAGGATCGGTGAGCGGTATTTTGTCGACGGTGCCTTGATCAAGACCCTGCATGCTTCGGTTGCGCTGCACGAAGGCGCCGAATTGGTGATCTGCATCAACCCTTTGGTGCCATTCGATGCGCGCCTGGCTGCCAAGCATCCGTCACCTGAGCATTCGACGCCAGTGCCGGCACACCTGGTCGACGGGGGCTTGCCGGTGGTCCTGTCGCAGACCTTTCGCGCCATCATTCACTCACGGTTGCGCACGGGTATGGATCGCTACCGGCTTGAGTTCGAGGGCGCCGATGTGGTGTTGTTCGAGCCGACGCGTGATGATGCAGAGATGTTCTTTACCAACGTCTTCAGCTATCGCGACCGTAGCCGCCTCTGCGAGCACGCGTATCAGCGCACCCGTAGCGAGCTGTACCGGCGTCGCCACGAGCTGCAACCGATTTTCGCGCGTCACGCTATTCATTTGAACCTCGGGGTGCTCAAGGACCACAGCCGGTCCCTTTTGTCACACAAACGCCGTCCGGATCTGGCGACCAGCGCTAGCGCGCTGGATTCCTCGTTAACCGATCTCGAGGCTTGGCTGGCGGCGCAACAGGGGTGACCTCTCGGGCCCGACGGCGGGTTTTTCGCAGGCGGCATTCCCTGGCTTTTCCGGCAGTGATATGCTGGTCGCTCGCAACAATCAGGATCACGGCGGGAACCTGATGGAAAAGAAACCGAAGCGGCGAACACGCGAACGAATCATCGAGACCAGCCTGCGGCTGTTCAATGATTTTGGCGAGCCGAACGTGACAACGACGGTCATTTCAGACGAGATGAACATCAGCCCCGGCAACCTCTACTACCACTTCCATAACAAGGACGAGATCATCGAGGCGATCTTCGCGGCCTTCGAGCAAGAAATCGAGGAAACGCTGGCCGCACCGACACGCCGCTTGGCCAACGTGGAGGACGTCTGGCTTTTTCTGCATCTGCTGTTCGAGCAGATCTGGAAGTATCGTTTCTTTTACCGTGATCTCAACGATCTGCTGACGCGCAATCGAGTGCTCGAAATTCACTTCAAGCAGATCATGGCGCACAAGGTGCACACGGCGACAATCCTCTGCGAGGGCTTGGTGTCGACCGGTGCCATGCGGGCAACGACCGAGGAACTGCGTGCGCTGGCGACGAACATGGCGGTGATCGCCAGCTACTGGCTGTCCTTCGAGTACACCTGCGATCCGCGAGGCAAGGTCGAGAGTGGTCGAATCGGGCGTGGCGTGTATCAGGTGATGGCGATGGTTTCGCCGTTTCTGCGTGATGAGTCGAAAGGGCTGCTCGACAAGCTGTCACGGGAGTACGTGAAACCGTAGTTGAATGCTGCCCGTGGCCTTGCCATTATCTGGAGCAAAAGCAATGGCGTGGAAGAAGTTTCCGTATCCTGACCAGGCCTATGCCTATCCCGGCGTGGCCTTGCAGAAGAGCTGGGCGCGCCTGCATCGTGGCGATTGTGAGCCCTTCCCCGACGATCCGAAGGTGCAGGATGCCTGGCGCAGTTATCACGCCGGTGATTTTGGCAAAGCGGTAGAGACCGGCCTCGGCTGTGGCATCACCGGCTACAACGCGGCCAACAAGGCTGCCGCGATCTATGCCAATTACCTGGAGACGAATGACGAGCGCAAGTGCAGCCTGTTGCTGGAAGTCGCCCGGCGTTGCGAGGAGCAGCAGGAAAAGACACCGCACGACGCCAATGCGTGGTATCTCCATGCCTATGCCCTCGGGCGCCACAGCCAGAGCATCTCGGTGGTCAAGGCGCTGGCGCAAGGGTTGGGGGGCAAGATAAAACACAGCCTGACGCAGGCACTGGAGATCGAGCCCAGGCACGCCGACGCGCATGTCGCTTTGGGCGCTTATCACGCCGAGGTGATCGACAAGGTCGGCTCGCTGGTCGGCGGGCTCACCTACGGGGCCAAGAAGAGCACCGGCAACGAGCTTCTCGAAGCCGCTCTCAAGCTCAATCCGGATTCCGCGATCACCCGCATCGAGTACGCGAATGCGCTGGTGATGATGTTCGGCAAGGCGAAAATGAAGGAGGCCGAGAGGCTCTACCGGGAAGCCGCGGCCTTCGCAGCAAGGGACGCGATGGAACGCCTGGATGTCGCAGTGGCAAAGGCCGAGCTGGCGGATTGAGACCTTGCCCCACGTCAACGTCAGGCGTCGTGTACGGCGGGCGAGGGATGTTACGGGATGCGGCGGGGCGGCAGCTGGCTGGTAGCTAGGGCACCATTCACTATTCGCCGGAAAACATGGCCAGCCCGTCGCTCCCGGTTTGGCTCAATGACCGGGCAAGGCAGCGAGGTCTTCTGCGACAGCTTCGGGATCGCCAAGTCGATCCGGGGGTTCCAGCAGGACCAGCCAGAGCAGTTTTTCAAACTCGCCAGCGAAGCGATCGACGATGTTCTGGGGATCGTCAACCCTGTTCTTGTCGGTGATGACGCCAAATTGTACCTGGCCGTTGTAGGAGAGGATGCTGACTCCCATGCCGATCTCGCCTGCCTGCGGAACCCACACCAGCTGCTGGTCGATCTTGCTGCCGGCAAAGTAGCGAGGGCCTGGTGGGCCGGGGACGTTGGTCATCACTGCGGTGGTCTTGCCGGCTAGCAACTTGAGCAGCTGCTCTTCGACGAAGGGGGGTGCCATGCCGGCCGCGCCGAGGAGGGCAAAGGTCAGCATCGCCTGATACGAGCCCTTCAGGGCTTCCATCCGGGCACGCGTGACATACAGCCTGGCCAACGGATTTTCGGTACCGACCGGTAGTTCGAGCGCGACGAGGCCGAAGCGGTTGCCGAGATCCTCCGGGTCGTCGGGCGCACGCAGATTGACCGGGACCATGACGCGGATTTCGGTGGCGGCCAGCGGGTCGCCTTTGGCCACCAGGTAGCCGCGCAAAGCTCCTGCGACCGAACAGAGCAGAGTGTCGTTTACCGAGCAGCCGAGCGCCTTGCCGACGGCCTTGATGTCGGCCAGGGAGATCGGCTCGGACCAGGCCACGCGTTTGACCGTTCCTGGTCTGCCCTTGAAGCGTGTCGGGCTGTCGCTCGGCAGCAGGGCGAGTTTGCCGATCTCCTGGGTGATCGCCCCGGCCACGCGGAGGTAGTTCTGGATCGCCCCCGGTGCACTGCGCAGGCCGCAGTAGTGTCCCCAAAGATAGCCCCCAACGCCTATCAGCTTCTCGGCGACGCCGGTGACGGGTTCAAGGATCATCCGCCAGAAGGCGTCATCTGGAGCGTTTCCTTCAGCGTCAGCGTAGCCGTGGGCAGGGGCAGTTGTGCCGGTGACGGCCTGATAGCCACCCTCCTCCGGGGCATCTGCTCGGTCGTCAGTAAGCGCATTCATGACACCGATGAGGGCGATGCCGTCGGCAATCGCGTGATGGATGCGAACGACCAGTGCCGAGTTGCCGTTGGCCATTTCGACGAGGGTGAATTCCCATCGCGGGCGTGCCGGGTTGAGCGGAGAACTGGCAGTTTCGGCGACGAACTTCTGCAACTCGGATTTCCCGCAGGGAGCAGGGAGTAGCGAGTGACGTACGTGCAGATCGATGTCGAAGTCGGGGTCGTCGACCCACCACGCGCCTTCGGCGTCGAGGTTCGCGATCTGCCTGAAGCGCCGGTAACGCAGTAGGCGATGGATGACGGTGCGCTTGAAGCGCTCGGCGTCCATCCGGCCGACGAAGATCATGACGCCGAGGATCTGCATCAGGTTTTCCGGCCGGTCCATGCGTAGCCAGGCGGTGTCGACGTGGGAAACTCTTTCGCCAGAGCTCATCGCCTGGGCTCCCGGAGAAAATGGCAGGGCCATATAATAGCAAGCCGTTCCATCGCATCATCGACCGGAGGATTCAACGTGAGTGACCCGCAAACCCAGTTCGCTGCGGCAGTTGCCAGTTCGAAGACGCTCAGCGAGCGTCCGGACAATGCCTCTTTGCTGAAGCTCTATGCCCTCTACAAGCAGGCAAGCGACGGCGACGTCGAGGGCCGGCGCCCAGGTTTTACCGACATGCTTGGTCGCGCCAAGCACGACGCCTGGGCGGCACTCAAGGGCATCACATCTGCCGATGCGATGGCGCAGTACGTGGCCTTGATCGACCGCTTGAAGACTGGCTGAGTTCACCACTTGCCGGCGCGCGCGGCCAGGTTTTTCAGGCCGGGAAGTTCTCATCGAAGAACTTGTGGACTTCGCGCTCGATGCTCGGCTTGAGCGCGAAAAGCAGGAATCCGAGATGGATGTCGAGCGTCACTTCCTGCTTGTCGACCGCCAACTCGCCGCTGACGCCTGACCTCTCGAATCTCATGACGTCACCGTCCCAGGCGTAGTCCAGGTCGAACTCGTCTTTCAATTCGGACGCCATGTGCTCGGCCGAAGCACGGGCTTCAGTGGGGGTTTTGCCGTGCTGACGGCGAATGTGGATGTCACTCATCGGAAGGGTCCAGTAATGTTAGCCCAGTTCGGCGCAGAGGGAGCGGAACGCCGCGTAGCGGCGGGGGTCGATGTCGCCGTGCTCGAGCGCCGCATGGACGCTGCAGTCAGGCTCGCGATCATGCCGGCAGTTACGGAACCGACAGCTGCCAAGTAGCGGACGCAGTTCGAGAAACGCCAGTGCGATATCCTCTGGCGACAGATGGTGCAGGCCGAACTCGGTCAGTCCGGGCGAGTCGATCAGTGCCGAGGCTATTCCGAGATGATAGAGCCTGGCGTGTGTCGTGGTGTGCTTGCCGGTGTTGAGTGCCTGCGAGATCTCGCGCGTTTTCGCCCCAGCGTCGGGGATCAGGGCGTTGATCAGGGTTGATTTGCCCATTCCCGATTGACCGATCAGCAGGCTGACGTGATTTGCGAGATAGGGCAACAGCTGGTCGCTGTCTTGGCGCGCGCACAGCTTCACTACTCGGTAGCCAAGCTTCGCGTACTGCGCCAGTGCCGCGCTGGCTGCTGCCACCCGGTCGCTCAGGTCGCACTTGTTGAGCACGATCAGAACCTCGATGTCCTGATTCTCCGCGGCGACGATACAGCGGGAGACCAGCTCGTCGCAAAACGAAGGTTCGGTGGCGACGACGATGACGACCTGCGTGACGTTCGCCGCAATCAGTTTCTGCTTGAAGTGGTCGGACCGATAGAGCAGGGTTCGGCGCGCGTCGATCGAGCAGATCACGCCCTGATTGGCGCTCGTTTGCTGGATCGTGACCCGGTCGCCGCAAGCCAGATCGCTTTTCTTGGCACGCGGAAAGCAGAGCAGCACGACGCCGTCGGACAGTTCGACCCGGTACTGCCTGCCGTAAGCGGCGACAACGGTGCCGGCGAGTGTCAAATCCTTGCCAAAGCCTCGATTTTGGCTGCGCAGATGAAGTCGTTACGCGACAGGCCGCCGACCTCATGCGTGCTGTAGTTGACCCTGACCCGGCCGTAGCCGACCTCCAGGTCCGGGTGGTGATCTTCGCGTTCAGCGAGGCCGGCGACGGTGTTGACGAAGAGCAGTGCGGCGGCATAACTGGCAAAGGTGAAGTCCTTCTGAAGGATTCCCTGTTCGGTGATCTTCCAGCCGGGCAGGCAGATCAGCAGGGCAGAACTCCGGGACAGATCCAGCAACGGTTCGCCGCCGCGCAAGGGGCGGCAATGTTCGAGAGCGAGCTCATGAGCGGTCGTCATGCTGGGCGATCCTCCGGTGTGCGAGTCATGCCTGCGCCTGCTGCAGGCGGGCTATGCGTAGCGCGGCGGGTGGATGGGAGTCGTAGAAAAGCGAATGCAGCGGGTCTGGTGTCAGCGTTGCGGCATTGTCTTCGTAAAGCTTGACCAGTGCTGTCACCAGATCGTTCGCCGAGGCGTTCTCGGCTGCGTAACGGTCGGCTTCAAACTCGTCGCGGCGTGATAACAGGCTCAGCAACGGTGTCAGCAAGAAAGTGAAAACTGGGCCGACCAGGAAGAACAGGATGAGCGCCAGTGCGGTGTTCTGGGTGTCCACGCCGAGACCGTTGAAGAACCAGTTGGCATTGATCAGCTGGCCGAGGACGGCGAGAAAACAGAGTGACATCGCAAACAGCATGCAGATCCTTTTGAGTACGTGCCGGTGTTTGAAGTGACCCAGTTCGTGCGCCAGCACGGCTTCGACTTCGACCGGTCGCAGGCGACCGAGCAGGGTGTCGAAGAAGACGATGCGCTTGGTCTTGCCAAAGCCAGTGAAATAAGCGTTGCCGTGGCTCGAGCGCTTCGAGCCGTCCATCACGAACAGGCCGGAGCTGGCAAAGCCGCAGCGTAGCAATAGCGCCTCGACACGGGTCCTGAGTTGGGCATCGTCGAGGGCGACGAATTTGTTGAACAGTGGCGCGATCCAGGTCGGGTAGATGAGCAGAATGAGCAGGTTGAAGACGCACCAGAAGAGCCAGACGTAAAACCACCACAGGTCCCCCATCGTGTCCATCAGCCAGAGTACCGCGAGCAGCACCGGGGCGCCGATGGCCACGGCAAGCGCTGCCTGTTTCAGGAGGTCGGCGACAAAGAGCTTGAGGGTCATGCGGTTGAAGCCGAACGCTTCTTCTATGACGAACTGATGATAGAGCGCGAGAGGCAAATCAACGAGGGCAGAAATCAGTAGCACGCTGAAGATCAGTGCGACGCCGTAAGGCAAGCCGTCGAGCTGTGTCGACCAGAACTCGTGCAGGGCTTGCAGGCCACCACCCAGCGTGAAGGCAAGTAGAACCGCCACCTCGATGGCGAGGCCGTATCTGCCCACGCGCGTGCGTGCGACGGCATAATCCGCGGCCTTCTGGTGAGCAGTGAGTTCGATTCGGCCAGCAAAGCTTCCGGGAACCGTCGCCCGGTGGGCGATGACATGCGAAATCTGTCGCCCGGCCAGCCAGAGACGCAAGGCGCACATCGCCAGCAAGGCGGCAAGGAAGGCGAAGGAGAAAGTATTAGCCATATGAGTGTGACACAATGCCATTTTTACGGATTCAGGCAGATTATATGGCACAGGATGCAAATCACCTCGTGTGGCTGGATATGGAAATGAGTGGCCTCGAACCTGAGCGCGACCGTATCATCGAAGTGGCGATGGTCGTTACCGATAGCCAGCTGATGACGGTTGTTGAATCACCCGTGTGGGTAGTGCATCAGGACGACGCTTGCCTGGACGCGATGGACGAGTGGAACCGGAAAACCCATGGTCGCTCGGGCCTGATTGACCGGGTCCGGGCGTCGACGCTCGACGAAGTCGCCGTGGAAGCCGCAGCGCTGGCCTTCATGCAGGAATACGTGCCACAGGCGGCCAGCCCACTGTGCGGCAACTCGATCGGCCAGGACCGCCGATTCATGGTGAAATACATGCCACGGCTCGAAGCCTGGTTTCATTACCGCAACCTGGATGTCAGCACGCTGAAGGAGCTGTGTCGGCGCTGGAAACCTGAAGTGGCGAAGGGTTTCGTCAAGAAGGCTGAGCACACGGCGCTGGCCGACATCCGCGAGTCGATCGAGGAGATGAAGTATTACCGTGAGCACTTCATCAGGCTTTGAGAATGCAGTGGCCGGCGCACCTCTGTTGGTGCTCGCTTAGCGGCCGGTTCGGCCCGCTGTTCGCGGCTCGCCGGTAGAGCCTCAGCTTTTCCGTATCACGACGGTCGCCAGGGCGCCCTCCCTCCCATATTTGCTGCCAACTGCCATTCCTGCGCGCGCCGTGGATCAGCAGCAAGTTGCATTTCTTGCCAGCCGCGGACTCCGCCGCAATGGTTTGTATGCCGTTGAAATAGTCGAGCGAGGCGAGAATGGCATCGGCGACGCTCGTGCTGGCGATGCAGCCGTGCGGCTCGGGAAGCGCTTTGGCCAGTGCTGCAGAAACCGGGCGGTAGGTTTTTCCGTAGTCAATCCATGGCATCCAGAGCGTTGCGATTAACAGCCAGAAGAGGGTCAGGCCGGCCATCCAGTGCATGATTCCGCGCATCGGGGAGCGTGGACTGGTGGCGATCAGCCAAACCCAGACCAGCGTTCCGAGGAGGGCGAGGGTCGTGTTGGCAAGACTGAACTGGCCGACGAACCCGGGTTCCAGCCGAGAGGCCTGCCGCGCGAGCCTCTCCGGCCAGCCGACCACCATGGCCGACCAGCCGATCCAGGCGAGCAGGGCAAAGAAGCTGAAAGTGATCATGTTGAACCAGTCGAACGCGTTCGCTGCCCCTCTGCGCATGGAGGTGACGCCCGGGACGGCGAGGAGGACCAGCGGCGGAAGCAGCAGCAAGGCTGGCGCACTACGTGCGTCCAGGTAGATGCTGATCGTGGCCAGGGTCAGCACGAACGCCCAAATCGGCAAGGCGAGGGGGAGCGTCCGCAAATGTCGACGCTTCGCCCACAGTGCCCAGCCGGCGAGAGGGAGGGCGGGCCACGCATACCAGGGCAGCAATGTCAAAAAACGCAGCAGGCTGAGCAGGGGTTGCGTATTGCCGCCAAGCTGAGCCAGTTCGCTCTGCCAGTAGGCTGCCAGGAACTCGGGGGAGGTGACGTGCAAAGCGGCCAGCCAGATGCCAGCAAAGGCGCCGGCAAGCAACAGCGATCCGAGCAGCATCAGCGTCGATTGTTGGCGGTTCTCGGAGCGCCAGGCGACAAAGCCTGCCACAGGCAGAAGCGGGAGCATCGGTGCCAGACCGTTGGCGAGGAAGCCGAGACCCAGCGCCGACCCGAAGCAGCAAGCGCCACGCAACGGCCGCCGGGGCATCTGGGTCAGGCCCCAATAGGCAGCTGTGTGGGCGGTCAACGTAGCCAACATCGGTTGCGCTTCGTGCGCGTGGAACAGAAAGCCAATGCTGCCTGCCAGAATGAGGGGAGCAGCCGGCGCCTGTTCGCGGCCGTGAAGTTCGCGTGCGGCGAGGTAGATGAAAGTAAGGGAGAGCAGGGTGAACACGCCGCTGGCCAGCCGTGCTGCCTCATGTACAGGCAATGCCCAGGCAAACAGGTGGCCGCTCGCTGCTGCCACCCAATAGTGCAGGGGGGCGTCAGGGTAGGGGCGGCCAGCAAGCCCTAAGGTCAACCAGTTGCCGTTCACCACCAGGTCATAGACGACGCCAATGGTGACTGCGTCGTCGTTTTTCCACGGGTCGTGGCCAGTCAAGCCGGTAAAGATGTAAAGGGCGAGCAGCACCGCCAAGGTCCAGCCGCTGGGGGGCAGCTGGATCCCCTTGAAGCGAGAATGCTTCGCCTGCGCTGGCATCTCGAAACGAGTACTCATGCTGTTTTTCTGCCGAGGGAAATGAAAAAGGCAGCCATGCGGCTGCCCTTTCTACCGACTCCGGTTGACCCCGCAGAGTTGGCCTAAGCGGACTTGCGCATTGAGCCGTATTTCTGGTTGAATTTCTCGACGCGTCCAGCAGTATCGATAATCTTCTGCTTGCCTGTGTAGAAGGGATGGCAGGCCGCGCATACTTCGACGTGCAGGGGTTTGTGCATCGTCGATTTGGTGGTGAAGGCGTTGCCGCAGGAACAGGTCACCGCGAGTTCTTTGTACGCAGGATGGATGTTGGCTTTCATCTGGTGCTAGTCCTGTATGTGAGATCACTCAGCGCGCCGTCAAGAGAGCGGGGCGAAGTGTGACACTTCTGTATAAAACGATAATTATCGGCTATTTTTCGACCATCTGCAATCGCCTGGCCAGCGGCATGTTGATCAGCGGCGCATCGAGTCGAAAAACTCGGCGTTGTTCTTGGTCGCCTTGATCTTGTCGAGCAGGAATTCCATCGCTTCAAGATCGTCCATGTTGTATAGCAGCTTGCGCAGAACCCACATTTTTTGCAGCACATCCGGTTTGAGCAGGAGTTCCTCGCGGCGGGTGCCCGAGCGATTGACGTTGATCGCCGGATAGACGCGTTTCTCCGCCATGCGGCGATCAAGGTGGATCTCCATGTTGCCGGTACCCTTGAACTCTTCGTAGATCACGTCGTCCATGCGGCTACCGGTATCGATCAGTGCGGTGGCTATGATGGTCAGTGAGCCGCCCTCCTCGATGTTCCGTGCGGCGCCGAAGAAGCGCTTCGGTTTCTGCAGTGCATTGGCATCGACGCCGCCGGTCAGCACCTTGCCTGATGCCGGCTGGACGGTGTTGTAGGCGCGTGCCAGGCGGGTGATCGAGTCGAGCAGGATGACCACGTCCCGCTTGTGCTCGATCAGGCGCTTGGCCTTCTCGATGACCATCTCGGCTACTTGAACGTGGCGTGTGGCTGGTTCGTCAAAGGTTGAAGCGACCACCTCGCCGCGGACCGAGCGCGTCATTTCGGTGACTTCCTCGGGGCGTTCGTCAATCAGCAGTACGATTACCGTCACGTCGGGGTGGTTGGTGGTGATCGCATGTGCGATGTGCTGCATCATGACGGTCTTGCCGCTCTTCGGGCTGGCGACAAGCAGACCGCGTTGGCCTTTGCCGATCGGCGCGATGATATCGATGATGCGACTGGTGATGTTCTCTTCGCCGCGGATATCGCGCTCGAGTTTCATGTGCTCGGCGGGGTGCAGGGGCGTCAGGTTCTCGAAGAGAATCTTGTTCTTCGACGCCTCTGGCGCTTCGCCGTTGATCTTGTCGACCTTGACCAGTGCGAAATAGCGTTCGCCGTCTTTCGGCGTCCGGATTTCTCCCTCGATGGTGTCACCGGTGTGCAAGTTGAAGCGCCTGATCTGGCTCGGGCTGACGTAGATGTCGTCGGTGCTGGCGAGATACGAAGTGTCGGGTGAGCGCAAGAAACCGAAGCCGTCAGACAGCGTTTCGAGTGTGCCGTCGCCGAAAATGCTTTCGCCTTTCCGGGCCTGATTCTTCAGCAGTGCGAAGATCAACTCATGCTTGCGCAGGCGGTTGGCACCTTCAACATTGTTGGTGATCGCCATGTCAAGAAGCTGACTGACATGGAGTGCTTTGAGTTCGGATAGGTGCATGTGCAGGAGACGAAGAAGGGGGAATGCGGGCGCGCCGCGCGTTACCGCGAACGAAACGCGTGCGGAGGAAAGTGCGGCGCAGGGCGGGGAGCTGCTAAAGGGAGAGGGAACCTGAAGGTTCTGCGCGGGCTTGTGAATTTCTGTGGGCCGAATGCAGCAGCCATCGAACCTTCAGCCGAACGGTACCCGCTTCAGAGGCTGCTGTCAATGAAAGTGGTCAGCTGCAACTTTGATAGTGCGCCGACTTTGGTGGCTTCCACTTGGCCGTTCTTGAATATCATCAGCGTCGGAATGCCGCGGATCCCGTAACTGGCGGGCGTCTTCTGATTGTCGTCGATATTCAATTTGACGACCTTGATACGGCCGGCGTAATCGTTCGCGACATCGTCAAGGAGGGGGGCAATCATTTTGCATGGGCCGCACCATTCGGCCCAGTAATCAACCAGGACAGGCAGGTCCGACTGGAGTACTTCGGTGCCAAAACTGGTGTCCGTAACATGATGGATGTGTTCGCTCATTAAGAAGCCTCTTGCGGGAACGGGGATGGAATGCGCAACGTAGGTGGGTGGCATGCCGGATCGAGCTCTGGAGCCGACCGGCCAGCCCCGCAATGCTAGCGAAAAAAACGTTCGAAGGGAAGCTACGGTCTGTCTCGGCCCGGGCAAATAGGCTATAGTGTGGCGCGTGTTGATTTTCAGAATCCAGACAATGACCTACGTCGTAACCGAGAACTGCATCAAGTGTAAATTCACAGACTGTGTTGATGTCTGTCCTGTTGACTGCTTTCACGAGGGGCCGAATTTCCTCGTAATCGACCCTGACGAGTGCATCGATTGCACGCTTTGTGTTCCGGAGTGCCCGGCAGAAGCCATTTATGCCGAGGACGATGTGCCAGACTCCCAGCGCGACTTCGTCGCGCTCAATAGCGAGTTGGCCAAGATCTGGCCGGTGATCACCGAACGCAGCGAGGCATTGGTCGATGCCGACGAGTGGAACAACAAGCCGGACAAGCTGAAATACCTGCAACGGTAAGGACAGTTGTCTGGCCACTGCTTCGTTGGCGACCACCCCGCGATGCGACGCGTGAGTGCTACCTGCACTGAGTGAGCGTTCGCTGGGATATCGTTCTGCAAGCGCCGGTTTCATGGTGTCCCTTACAGTGAGTGCTGGGCAGCGCATTGTTCACGATGCCCAGCAACCAGTCTGACATTTGCCGAGTGAGCAAAGCGTAGGGCTGGCGGTGCCTGTTTCGCGACTTTCATCGCGTGCTCGTAACAGGCAAAGTGCGACACCGTACGGCCCCGGGAAGAGGCGGGTCCGCTGCAAGCTTGGCCGGGCGATAGCGTGCGCGGGAGCTGGCATGCTGAGGAAAGTGATCCTCGAGGCGCCGACGATATGCCAAAAAGCATTTTCTCGGGAGCAGCCATTTTTACGGAGGAATGCCATGACGCCCCATCTCCGCGTCCTGTCTATCGTGACCAGCCTCGTCTTTTGTCTTCCCGTGCCAGCGCAAGCTGCAGGGACACTCGACAAGATAAAGGCGTCGAAAACGATTTCGCTCGGCTATCGTGAGGCGTCCATCCCGTTCTCGTATACCGGCCAGGACAGGCAACCCTGGGGCTATTCGGTAGAACTGTGCACCAAGGTGGCTGCAGCGATCGTCAGGCAGCTTGGCCTCGAAGAACTTCAGTTGCGGTGGGTGGCGGTGACCCCGGAAACGCGTATCGCCAGACTCAATTCTGGTGCGATTGATCTCGAATGTGGATCAACGACGAGTTCGTTGTCGCGCATGGAAGAGGTCGATTTCAGTCTGCCGATCTTCGTCGACGGGGGCAGCTACCTGTCTCCCTGGGCGTCCGGCATCAGGAACCTGAAGGATCTGGCCGGCAAGAAGATAGCCGTCACCGTCGGCACGACGACCGAGCAATCACTGGCCGAGGCACTGAGGGAGCACCGGGTCGGCGCCGAGATGGTCAAGGTCAGTGACCATCAGCAGGGCGTGACCGCAATGCTGCAGGGGCAAGTCGACGCTTACGCCTCGGATCGATCCTTGCTGATCGGCCTGGCTCTCGACGCAGGCAAGCAGGACACCTGGTCACTTGGCGATGAAATCTTCTCTTACGAGCCCTACGCCTTGATGCTGCGTCGCAATGACGCCGATTTCCGCCTGGCAGTGAATCGTGAGTTGGCTCGCCTCAGCCGTAGTGGCGAGATCTACGCCATTCATGATCGCTGGTTCGGTGGGCTGACCAAGCCTGGGCCAACGCTGCAGAGCCTCTATTTTCTGAACGGTTTGCCGGAGTAGGCGGCCGGCGCCACTCAACAAGGCGCGGCAGTTGCATTCGGCTGCTCGTCCGGTGCGACGATATCGCGATAGGCGTGCCACGTTGCGTGTCCGACCAGGGGCATCGCCACGATCAGACCAACGAAGAAGGTTGCGAAACCGATTCCCGCGAGGACCGCGATGCAGGCCGCCCAGAGCAACAGCGGCACGGGGTTGCGGCTACAGGCGACGAGACTGGCGATGGTCGCCGTGACCGCGTCGGTCTTGCGGTCGAACATCAGCGGCACGGCGATCACGCTGATGGCGAAGACGAAGGTGGCAAAAAAGCCGCCGACGGCAAAGTAAACGAGCGCGAAGTCGGGCTGCTCGAAAGTCAGAACCACGTGCACGACGTTGCCGAAGGTCGGCAATCCGCCTGTAAAGAAGAGCGCGAAAACGATGATCGACGCGCGTGCCCAAACCAGCAGAACGATGGCCAGCAGGGCGGCAAAGAGGCCGACATTGGCCAGGTTTGGGCGCCAGGCGGCGAGCGTCGGGGCCAGTCTGGGGGGGCTGCCATCTTCGATGCGCCGACTCAGGTCGTAGAGCCCCAGCGTCAGGAACGGGCCGAGCAGCAGGAAGCCTGTCGTGAATCCCGCAAAGAGTGCGTAGGCTTCGGCAAAAACGACCTGCATCAGCCATCCGGCGGTAGCGAAGCACGCGCCGTAAAAGAGGCTGGCAAGGCCTCCCTGGCGAAGATCGTTCCAGCCGGCACGCAGCCAGCCGACGACGGCGCCGGCTTCTACTCGGCGGATTACCGGGAAGCGGCTGGCAGGGCCTTCGGTGCCTGGCGGTTCATTGTCGCTCATCGACGGGCCTCCTTCAGTTTCACAGGATTTTCGCTTCCGCTGCCGCTCGGGGCTTGCCCTCGGGCGGCGTTTGCCGACTCACGCGTTGGTGGCAGGAGTGGAGAGTAGCACGCTCGCCGCTCAAGATACCGCTTTGCCCGCGCATGCGCCTGGAATGGCGGTTGCGCCACGCCGTGCGGCCCACGATTCATGGCCATTCTGGACGTCGAGTATCATTGCCATGTTGTCGGACAGGGGCACGCTAGCGCCGACCTATGGCTTGACTCCCGACCGCTCTCGCTTACAATTCCGGCGGTTAGCGCTCGATCTGCGCTGCGCGCACGGTTGTTTTTCTCGCTTGGCCGATTCGCCTTTTTTTTGGGGTGGCAGGCCAAGGCAAGTCGTTTTCATGCAAAGGGGTAAGAAATGGATGGTCTTCTGCTGTTGTTGGGGCGAGCTCTTGGCGTCGGTGGCCTGGTGCTGTGCGTTGTCGCGGGTGTCGTGCGCCTTGCCGGGAATTACTACCTGGGCAGCTTTGCCCTGGCGACCCTTCTGCAGGCGGGCGTCGCGGCAGTCGTCGTCGGCTGCTTCTTCCTGCTGTTGGTGCTGGCGGGCAGAGCCAATCGCTTGTAGCGTGTGACTGCCTTGCGGCACTGACAGAGGGGCACGCCGGACAGTGGCTGCTTGATCGTTGGCTCGGCCGCGGGTAGCAGGCGGTATACTGGCGGGCTATTCAACACAAGTGGTTCGCCATGTCCAAGCCGAAGAACATCGGTTTCGTTTCGCTGGGTTGCCCGAAGGCGCTGGTCGATTCCGAACAGATTCTCACCAAGTTGCGCGCCGAAGGCTATCTGATTTCACCTTCGTATGAAGGTGCCGATCTGGTCGTCGTCAACACCTGCGGTTTCATCGATGCCGCGGTCGAAGAGTCACTCGACGCTATCGGTGAGGCGCTGACCGAGAATGGCAGGGTGATCGTCACTGGCTGCCTCGGCGCCAGGGAAGAGGTGATCCGCAAGGCGCACCCGCAGGTGCTGGCGGTGACCGGCCCACATGCCGCCGACGAGGTGCTGCAGCATGTGCATGCCCACCTGCCGCAGCCGCATGACCCGTTTAGTAGTCTGGTGCCACCGCAGGGGATCAAGCTGACGCCGCAGCATTTTGCCTACCTCAAGATCTCCGAGGGTTGCAATCACAGTTGTACCTTCTGCATCATCCCTTCGATGCGCGGACCGCTGGTCAGTCGCCCGATCGGCGATGTGCTCCAGGAAGCACGGCAACTCGCCGATGCCGGCGTGCGCGAACTGCTGGTTATCTCGCAGGACACCAGCGCTTATGGTGTCGATGTCAAATACCGGACCGGCTTTGCCGGTGGTCGGCCGATGCGGACCAGGCTGCGCGAGCTCTGCGAGGCATTGGGGGAACTCGGGATCTGGGTGCGTCTGCACTACGTCTATCCGTATCCCAGCGTCGACGCTCTGGTGCCGCTGATGGCCGAGGGCAAGATACTGCCGTATCTGGACGTGCCTTTCCAACACGCCAATGCGCGTATCTTGAAGGCGATGAAGCGTCCGGCCAGTGCCGAGAACAATCTCGATCGCCTGCGGGCATGGCGGGCCGTTTGCCCCGAGATCACCGTGCGCAGCACCTTCATTGCCGGTTTTCCCGGCGAGACCGAAGCCGAGTTCGAGGATTTGCTGGCTTTCATCGAGGCGGCGCGCCTGAACCGTGTCGGTTGTTTCGCCTATTCACCGGTGGACGGTGCGGCTGCCAACGCGCTGCCCGGCGCCGTAGCGGAGGAGGTGCGCGAGGAACGGCGGCGGCGGCTGATGGAGTTGCAGGAAGATATTTCCGCCGAATTGCTGGCGGCGAAGATCGGGCGTGAAATCGACGTCCTGGTCGACGAAGTTGACGATGAAGGAACGATTGCCCGTTCGGCGGCCGATGCGCCGGAAATCGATGGCCTGGTGTTTGTTAATGGACATTTCGACGCCGAAGCCGGTGATTTCTTGCGCGTGCGCGTGCTTGATGCCGACGAGCACGATCTTTACGCCGAGGTCGTGACCAGCGGCGCCTGACGGGCATTCCAGTCCGGGCCCATGCGGCCGATCAATGGAAATTTCGACTCACCGTCGGCAGGCGGCCGAGCAGCGAGGACAGATCGACCAGGCGCCTGGCGACCAGGTGAACCACCTCGCCTTCACGCTGTACCTGCCCGAGGACACCGAGCAGGCGTGCGCCGAGCAGTTCGCGGCGCTGCGCCTCGACCAGCCGTGAATGCACGACGATGTTGGCCAGCCCGGTTTCGTCTTCCAGGGTGACGAAAACGATTCCGCTGGCGGTGCCCGGTCGCTGGCGGCAGGTGACGATTCCGGCAACACGCATGAGCTGACGGTCGGCGGCGTTCTGCAGTTCACTGGCGGAGACGAAGCGTTGTTCACTCAGCCGGGTACGCAGCAGGGTCAGTGGATGGCGACCGAGGGTGAGGCCGGTTGTGGCGTAATCGCCGATCAGATCCTCGGCTTCGGTCGGTGCGGCGAGTTCGGCGCTGGCCTCCGGCGGCGGCGACCGGCTCAGCAGATCGAGCTGCACCGCGGCCCCGGCGGCAGCCCAGGCAGCTTGCCGACGATGGCCGGCCAGATCGGCGAGTGCACCGGCAGCGGCGAGCAGTGCAAGATCCCGGTGTGCCAGTTGTGCCCGTGTCGCGAGGTCGGCGATGCTGCTCAGCGGCCGTTCGCCTCGGGCTTCGAGCAGGCGAGTGGCGGCGGCTTGCGACAGGCCTGCGATGCTGCGCAGACCGAGGCGGATGGCCGGGGCGGCGCCTTCGAATCGCGCTTCCCAATCGCTGGCGATCACCGTCGCTGGCCGCACATCGACGCCATGCCGGCGGGCGTCCTGTACCAGTTGCGAAGGCGAGTAGAAACCCATTGGCTGGCTGTTGAGCAGGGCGCAGAGAAAAGCCGCCGGATGGTGGCGCTTGAGCCACGCCGAGACGTACACCAGCAAGGCGAAAGAGGCGGCGTGCGATTCGGGGAAGCCATAGTCGCCAAAACCGCGAATCTGGGCAAAGATGCGTTGGGCAAACGCTTCATCGTGGCCACGCTGGCGCATGCCGCTGATCAGCTTCTGTTCGAAAGGCGCCAGCCCGCCCTTACGCCGCCAGGCGGCCATCGCCCGGCGCAATTGATCGGCCTCTCCGGGAGTAAAGCCGCCGGCGACCACCGCCAGTTGCATCACCTGCTCCTGGAAAATCGGTACGCCGCAGGTGCGGCCGAGCACGGCGGCGATTTCCGGGCGCATCGGCTCGATCGCTTCCTGGCCGTGCCGGCGACGCAGATAGGGATGGACCATGTCGCCCTGGATCGGGCCTGGCCTGACCAGTGCCACTTCGATCACCAGATCGTAGAAATTGCGCGGTCTGAGGCGCGGTAGCATGGCCATCTGCGCCCGCGATTCGACCTGGAAGACGCCGATCGTATCGGCGGCGCAGAGCATCTCGTAGACCGCCGGGTCTTCAGGTGGCACGTCCGGCAAGCGAATGTTGATCAGGTCGAGAGCGCGGTGGATCGCCGAGAGCATGCCGAGGGCCAGCACATCTACCTTCAGCAGCCCGAGGGCGTCGAGATCGTCCTTGTCCCACTGGATCACCGTGCGTTCTGGCATGGTGGCGTTTTCCATCGGTACCAGCCGAGCCAGTGGGCCACGTGAGATGACGAAGCCGCCGACGTGTTGCGAAAGGTGGCGTGGAAAACCGCGTAGCGCGTCGGCCAGCGCCAGCCACTTGGCGACGCGCGGTGCCGCCGGGTCGAGGCCGACCGCGTGCAGGCGAGCGGGCAGTTGCTCCCGTTTCTCCCACCAGGCCAGCGAAGCGCTCAGGGCGTCGATCTGGGCGCCGCCGAAACCGAGCGCGCGGCCGACGTCGCGCAGGGCGCCGCGGGTACGGTAAGTGATCACCGCTGCCGTCAGCGCGGCGCGTTCGCGTCCGTAGCGGGCGTAGAGGTACTGGATCACCTCTTCGCGCCGGTCGTGCTCGAAGTCGACATCGATATCCGGCGGTTCACCGCGCTCACGCGAGATGAAGCGCTCGAAAAGCAGGCTGGAACGCGCCGGGTCGACTTCGGTGATGCCCAGACAGTAACAGACCGCCGAGTTGGCCGCTGAACCGCGTCCCTGGCAGAGGATGTTCCGACTGCGCGCGAAATTGACGATGTCGTAGACCGTCAGGAAGTAGGGCTCGTAGGCGAGTTCGCCGATCAGTGCGAGTTCGTGTTCGATTCGCTCGCGCACGATGGATGGCACGGTGCCAGCGTAGCGTTGGCGCAGTCCCTTTTCGACTTCGGCGCGCAGGAAGGTCGCTGCCGTCTGGCCGTCCGGCACCACTTCGTCAGGGTATTCGTAGCGCAGTTCGCCAAGCGAGAATGTGCAGCGCTCGGCGATGGATAGCGTTTCTGCCAGCAGTTCGGGCGGGTACAGCCGTGCCAGCCGCAGGCGGTTGCGCAGATGCCGCTCGCCATTGGCAAAGAGGGCGTGGCCGGCGGCAAAGACCGTACTCTTGAGACGGATCGCCGTCAGCGTGTCCTGCAATGGGCGGCGGGCGCGCCGGTGCATGTGCACGTCGCCGGCGGCGACTGCCGGCAGGCCACTCGCCCTGGCGAGTTCGAGCAGCATGGCCAGCCGTTTCGCATCATCAGGCCCGGAAAGCAATTCGACGGCCAGCCAGGAACGCGCTGGAAAGCGTGCTGCCAGCCAGCGGCCGTCTTCCGCACTGGCGCCGGCACTCGGGATCCACAGCGCCAGGCAGTCCGGCACGGCGCCGCTGTTGCCGGCGAAGTCGCCCGGTTTCTCGAGGTCGCCGCGGAGCAGGCGGTACTGGCCCTTGACCGAGCGTCGCCGCGCCAGCGTGATCAACGCCGACAGGTTGCCGTAGCCGGCGCGGTTCTGCGCCAGCAGCACCAGCCGGCAGCCGGTGTCTGGCTCTTTGGCCAGACGAAACTCGGCGCCGATGATCAGCGGCAGGCCAGCTACGCTGGCTGCCCGATGCGCCCGTACGACGCCGGCCAGCGACGCTTCATCGCTGATCGCCAGTGCGCTGTAGCCGAGCGCCCGCGCTTGCTCGACCAGTTCTTCCGGGTGTGACGCACCACGCAGGAAGGAAAAGTTGGAGCAGCAGTGAAGTTCGGCGTAGAGCGGCAGGGCGTTGGACATGGCGATATACTGTTGTTATTTACAGTATATCTTGGTGTCCGACTTTTGTTTCTGTTGGTCACCGGTTGCGCGGTCGTTCACCGCCCGATCCAGGATTGTTGCCCGGTTTCGTCGGTTACTGCTGTTTGAGGTCGAGTTGGGCCAGGTCCACCCGTTTGCGGAATCCACGGAAGCGCAGCCACGCTTTGTGTGACAGGTGTTTGGCCAGCAGGCCCGGCGGCATCCGCAACCAGTGGGCGCGCACATAGATCAGCCAGCGGGCGAGGGTCGCCAGGCGGGAGGGATGGTCCGGGTGTCCGGGCAGCAGTGCGAGGGGAATCAGGCGATCCATCAGCGCGCCGATCGGCCAGGCGGGCGCGGCATCCGCCAGCCCGCGCAGCACATCCGCCGGAATCGGCGTGCCGAAGAGCCGTTGCGCATGGCGCAGCCCGTAGAACAACGGCCGCTGAAAACCCAGCTCGTGTGCCCGTGGCGCCAGGCCCGCCCAGAAGCCGGGCTCCTGACCATGATGGCAAAGCAGATCGTGGACATCAACCAGGTCGCGCAGGCGCAGACCCTCGTCGGGATCGCCCTCGAGAAACAGGTGCACCAGGGCGTGCAGCACCATGTCGGCAGGTGCAAGAACGCGTAGCCGCGGGTCGGCGAGCGGCCGGGCCGCCGCGAACAGCGGCGCGGGATCTGATTTCAGGTGGCTGGTTTTCGGCAACAGGCGATGGTGGATGTCGATTTCGGTGCCCCGCTCCCGGTGACGGAGCGGCGGAATCTCGTGCATCCAGACGCGGTAGTAGCGGTCGTCGTAGGGGTCGATCTCGGTCTTGAACCAGCCGCGTTCGACCAGCCTTTCCTCGATTTCGCCGATCCGCTCTTCCGGCACCAGCAGATCGACGTCGGCGAAGATGCGGCCGCGCGCCGGCGGCAACATGGCCAGCAGATAGCCGGTGCCCTTAAGCAGGATCAGCGGCACCTCGATGCCCTTGAGCGCCCACAGCAGACGGTTTACTTCCCAGGAGATCAGCGTTTTCCGGTGCTCGATGACGTTGCGCGCTGCCCGCAGGTGGGCGGCGGCGCGGGGCGGGAGTTTGCCGAGGAGATTCGCCCGGTCCAGTGCAGACTCCAGTCGCCCGAGCACCCTGGCGCGCCGGGCGACGCGCAGCAGCAGTTCCCAGTCGGCAGGCGGCAGGGCGGGCAACTGCTCGGGCGCCCGTAGCGCTTCGAGCAGGAGTCGCCGGGCGCGCCGGGTTGGGTCGTCCCGCTTAGCCATCACTTGCGCGGGAAAGTTCGTCGAGGGCGCCGACCGCCTCGTCGAGATCGGAGTAGATCAGCGAATAGGAATCGCAGGAGCGAATCATTTCGGTGACCAGCCGAAAAGCGGTTTCGTCGAGAACCTCGTAGTTGAAAGCGTTGGTCGCCACCATCAGGAAAGCCTGACTTTTGGGCATCGGTTCGAAGCTGAGCGGCGCATCGGCGACCCAGCGCGGGAAAACGAACCAGCGCGGGCGGGCCGCTTCCTGTGCTCGCCGAATGCTGTCCACGGGCGGCCGCACGTGCGCCACCGTGCCCTTGCGCGTCTTCAGGAATGACGGGCCGATGACGGCTTGCGGCCGGAATTTCCGGATCACCTCGATCGACTCGTTCTTCAGCGGGATCAGGCGCGGCAGCGGCAGCAGCATGCCATCCTCGGGCCGCACCAGGCCGAATTCGTCGGAGAGCAGGCGCCATCCCGAGTGCACCAGCGCCGTACAGAGCGTTGACTTGCCGTCTCCCGGCGAGGCGGGAAAGAGGATCGCCCGGCCATCGCGCTCGACTCCCGCCGAATGCAGCATCAGCAGGTAATGCGCACGCGTCCCCACGCACCAGTTGATACCCCATTCGAGCGCCGGAAAAGCGTGTTCGACGGTATAAGGGGCGAAGGGGAATTGCCCATCGACGCCGAAACACGCCTGGCGGCGAACCCATCGGCGCAGTCCGCTGGGTGCGCTGATCTGGACGTGAAAGTCGACGATCTCGGTCGCATCGGGCAGGGGGTACGGTTCGTAGAGCTGGTGTGCGTGCGTGGCGAAGGAGTCGAGGTTGGAGCGAATACGGAGGTTGAAGGGGCCGAACTGGAGCGCGAGCCCCTCTCCTGCCAGGCGTTCTCCCAGCTCCCGGCGACTCAGGTCACCGACGATCATCGAGTGGCGCTGGCGTCGTCCAGGTACTCGACGAGGCCCAGTTCCTCGAGCCTCTGTGTGGCGAATGAGAAATCGTCTGCGGCAAGTCCGCCCGGAGCGACGCCGAGGGCGGATTCGGTCCAGTCTTTCACCCCTGCGGTCGAGCGCGAACCTTGTTCCAAAGATTTCAGGATCAATGCGGTGGTCTCGTTGAAGACATGGGTTTCGGCGGATGAAGGCTGATAGACGATGTAGAGGTCGTCCCACGCTTGCCATTCCAGGGCGCAGCCCAGAGACGTCGTGGCGAGGCGCTCGGCGCCTGCTACGGGCGATCCCGTAGGGTGGGGATGGTTCAATAGGGTGTTCGCGACAGGCTACCGGTCGGGAGCGCTAGTGAATACCCATCGATCCAGCGGACTGGGAACTCAAAATGGCAACGGTATTGTTGGCAAAGGCTGGGCACTTCTTGTTAATGTCGGCGATTTGATAGTTGAGCGGAGTGCCGGGAGGGGGGGTGAGCACCTTGGTAGTCGTGCCTGGACAGGCATTCAGGTTCTTGACGCACACGTCGCCCGCGGCGATCCTGGAGGGGGTTTGGGGGTCGCTGCCAGTACCGTTAAGGCCAAGGCTGACCACTCTGGCGCCGGTGCACGAGGCCGCCGCCAGCGCCCCGCTGCGCAAGGTCAGCACCAGTGGCGCGAACGCGACTGCACCACGCACCAAGCGCCGCCGCTTGGCGTCGGCAGCCGAAGTCGCCACTCCGCCGAGCGCTTCGTCCCCGGGCGATACATTCATCGATTCCGGTGC
Source organism: Accumulibacter sp. (assembly GCF_032229525.1). GTDB lineage: Bacteria > Pseudomonadota > Gammaproteobacteria > Burkholderiales > Rhodocyclaceae > Accumulibacter. Next base: position 48,545 of record NZ_JAVTWB010000253.1, read on the forward strand.
TTCGTCAGCTGAGTTCATGCTTTTCATGGTGCCTCTCCAAAACAATTCTGAACCGGGTCGCCCCATTTCACGATCGACGTCTGCGTTTGCTCGATTTTCACAACCCGCATGGCCGTCTGGTCAGCTTGTCGCCGCAGAGCCCTGATTCATTGATTCTAGCCCAGTTTTCTCGAGCCAGTCACGATGATCATTACGGCGGGCAATGCTTGCCCGGACGACATCATTCTCGCTTTCCTGTTGCATCACGACTGCGGATTGCGTCACGATCCAGCGAAGGAAGCTGAATGGGCCGCTCGCCAACCCGGGGCGTGCTGTTACCAAATGGCGTCTCATGACGTACAAAGCAAATTCCATACCATAAATCAAATAATGGTATAACAACGCATAACAATCAGTGCCTTATCGCGACTCTCCGGTTTTCGAAAAAGCCCTGGAACGGCCCGGGTGTAAAAAAAACCGACACCCTGCCCGTTGCCGGTGAAGGCTGCCCCTGGCGCCTGAGCGAACCGCAACTCCCCAGCATTCGCTCGCGGACGGCAGGCGCCGTCAGAGTTTCAGACGTTCCAGCAACTCGGTTTCCAGCCGGATGCGGCTGGCGGTCATGCCCAGATCGCCGCCGCTGATCAGGAAGGTGTCCTCGACCCGTTCGCCGAGAGTGGAAATTTTTGCCGTATGCAGATTGGCGCCATGGGCGGCCAGTGTCATGGCGATGGTGTAGAGCAGACCCGGGCGGTCAGCGGCGCTGACCGAAAGCACGTAGTGCGAGCCTTTCTCGTCCGCCTCGATGGTGACCAGCGGCTGAATCGGGAAGTGTCTTACCTGCCGCGAAATACGCCCGCTACCCGGTGGTTCCAGCGGATACTGCTGACCGAGGCGGTCGGTCAATTCATGCTCGATGTAGCTGATCATCGCGCGATCGCTGTCACGTTCGCCGAGGTCGAGCAGCATGAAGCTGTCCAGCGCGTAGCCGTGACGGGTGGTGTGGATTTTGGCGTCGACGATGGTGTAACCGGCCCGGCTGAAGAAACCGACCAGGCGCGCGAACAGGTCGGGCTGGTCCCGCGCGTAGATCATGACCTCCAGCCCCTCGCCCTGCGGGTTGAGGCGCGCCTTGACCACCGGTTGTTCGACGTTCGTCCGATAGTGCAGGGCCCGGGTATGCCAGGCAATCTCCTCGGCGGAGTGACGGAGGAAATAGACGGTGTCAAGTTGCTTCCACAAGCGTTCGTGGACCGCGTCGGCAAGCGCGAAATAGCGCAACAGGCGCAGTGCTTCCTGCCGACGTTCCTCGATCAGACCTTGCCGGACGGGTACGTCGCCGCCGGCGAGCAGGTTGCGGCAGGTGCTTCTGAACAGTTGTTCGAGTAACTGTCCTTTCCAGCTATTCCAGACTTTCGGGCTGGTGCCGCGGACATCGGCCACGGTAAACAGATAGAGCGCCGTCAGGTGGCGTTCATTCTTGACCGTCGCGGCAAAGGCGCCGACCACGTCCGGGTCGGAGATGTCCTGCTTCTGGGCAACGGTGGACATCAGCAAGTGCTGTTGCACGAGCCAGACAACCAGTTCGCTGTCGTCGGCGTCGAGGCCGTGATTGGTGCAGAACTCGGCAGCATCGACGGCGCCCAGTTGCGAGTGATCGCCCCCTCGGCCCTTGGCAATGTCGTGGAAAATGGCGGCGATGTAGAGGACCCAGGGGCGGTGAAAGTCGCCGATCAATTCGCTGCACAAGGGGTACTCGTGCGTAAACTCGTCGGCGAGAAAGCGGCGCAGGTTGCGCAGAACCTGCAGGATGTGTTGGTCGACCGTATAGACATGGAACAGGTCGTGCTGCATCTGGCCGACGATCTTGCCGAAATTGGGTAGATAGCGCCCAAGGATCCCGAACTGGTTCATCCGTCGAAGCTCATGCAGGACGCCGCGCGGCTGCTGCAGGATTTCGAGAAAACGCTGTCGATTGCCGGCGTCTCGGCGGAAGTTGTCGTCGATCAGTGTGCGGGCGTGCCAGAGGGCTCGCAGCGTGCGCGCGGTCATGCCCTGCAACTCGGGGTGCCTTTCCATCAACAGAAAAGCGTCGAGAATGACAGCAGGTTCCCTGTGGAACACTTCTTCGTCGACCACGTCGAGCAAGTCGTGGGTATTCTGGAAACGGTCATTGATCGCCCGTGGTGGCCGATCCGGCAGCGGTGATAGGGCAGTCCCGATATTCAGTAGCAAGATGGTGTTGATCTGCGTGATTTCTTTCGCCGTGCGGTAATAACGCTGCATCAGATACTCGCTGGCTCGGCGCGTAGGGGTTGCCTTGTAGCCCAGTTGTTCGGCGAGCGCCGTCTGGTAGTCGAAGAGGAGCCGGTCTTCACGGCGGCCGACGTGAATGTGCAGCCGGGTTCGCAACTGCTGCAGGAACCCGAGGCAGCCCTTCAATTGCTCTTCTTCTTCTTGAGTGAGGAAACCGTAGCGCGCCAGATCATCCCAGGTGTTGCCGTATCCTGCTGCACTGGCGATCCACAGGATCATCTGCAAATCGCGCAGCCCGCCTGGGCCTTCCTTGCAGTTGGGTTCCAGGCTGTAGGGCGTATCGTAATAGCGCTGGTGGCGTTCGTCCTGTTCGCTTCGTTTGGCTTCGAAGAAGGCATGCGGGTCAAGAATCTCTTCGAGTGCCGTCGAGAACTCGCGAAAGAGCGTCTCACTGCCAATCAGCAGGCGAGCTTCGAGCAGCGCGGTCTGGATCGTGAGGTCGCCGGCAGCCGCGTGCGAGCACTCGTCAACGGTGCGCACGCTGGGCGCCATCTCCAGACCGATATCGTAGAACAGAGTGACCGCTCGCTCCAGTTGCGCGGTCAAGACGTCATCGGGCGCTGCCGGGAGAAGAAACAGCAGGTCGACGTCGGAGGCGGGATAGAGTTCGCCTCGCCCGTAGCCACCGACGGCGAGCAGGGCCAGTGAGGCAGGCAAGTCCAGGGCCCGCCAGAGGTCGCAAAGGACTTTGTCGATCAGCCGGCAGCGCTCCTGCAGCAGGCGCGGCGCATCACCGCCGGCAAGATAGCGGGCGCGGATTTCGCCCTGGCCCAGTTGCAAATGGGAGCGATAGTGGGCAATCAGAGCTAAAGGATCGACCGTGTCCGTGTCGACATCCATGCGTCAGGACCCGATCCCGTCTGGTGGCCGGCGCGTACCCGCGGATACGGTGAGAACGTCGTAACCTGTTTCGGTGACCAGGATGGTGTGCTCCCATTGCGCGGACAGGCTGTGATCCTTGGTAACGATGGTCCAGCCATCCGCCATGGTGCGGATCGCCGCCTTGCCGGCATTGATCATCGGCTCAATGGTAAAGACCATCCCCGTTTCGAGCCGGATGCCGGTGTGAGGGCGGCCATAGTGAAGAACCTGCGGTTCTTCGTGGAACTTGGCGCCGATGCCGTGACCGCAGAATTCGCGGACCACCGAATAGCCGGATTTCTCTGCCTGCTGCTGGATGGCGTGACCGATGTCGCCCAGGTGTGCGCCGGCCTTGACCCGTTCGATACCGAGCCAGAGGCACTCGAAGGTGATTTCGCAGAGCCGTCTCGCCTGAACCGAGGTTTCACCGATCTGGAACATGCGGCTGCTGTCGCCATGATAGCCATCCTTGATCACGGTGATATCAAGATTGAGGATGTCGCCGTTTTTCAGTTGCCGGTCTCCGGGGACGCCGTGACAGACCTGATGGTTTACCGAGGTGCAGGTTGATTTGGGATAAGGCTTGTAGCCCGGTGGGGCGTAGTTGAGCGGCGCCGGGATGCTACCTTGAACATCCACCATGTAGTCGTGGCAGAGGCGATCAATCTCTCCGGTGGTGATGCCCGATCGGATGTGCGGCGTGATGTAGTCGAGCACCTCCGCCGTCAGGCGGCCAGCGACGCGCATCTTTTCGATTTCTTGGGGGGTCTTCAGTGTAATGGTCATGCGTTCAGGTCAGCGCCAAGGTGGGGAGGAACGAAGAATAAAGGAAGCGTGGGGCTTAGGCAATTTGAGCGATGGCCCGGGCGCGCCTCGCCAGCTCGTCGACAGTCGGGCTGAAAAGTGCCTTCGGATTTGAACTTTCGCCGCGCTTGGTGGTAACATCGCCCGGTTTTGCTGGCCCGCGTCAGCAAAACCGGAAAGCGTGCCCTGATGGTGCGCCAGGTGTGCCAAGGTGGTACGCCTTATTACGCACATTCGCCTGTTCAAGGGTGTCTGCCAGAAAAAACACGGCAGACTGTAGCTGGGCGGATGGTGGTCCAACCCTGATATTGAGAGTAAAAACATATGTCTACCACAATGCGTCAGATGCTCGAGGCCGGCGTTCACTTCGGTCACCAGACACGATTCTGGAATCCCAAGATGGCGCCGTACATCTTTGGTGCCCGCAACAAGATCCACATCGTCAACCTTGAGAGTACGCTTGCCAAATATAACGAAGCGATGTCCTTCGTGCGCAAGCTGTCTGCCAACAAGGGCAACATCCTGTTCGTCGGAACCAAGCGTCAGGCTCGCGAAATCGTCGCCGAGGAAGCTGCGCGTTGCGCTTCCCCGTACGTCGACCAGCGTTGGCTGGGCGGCATGCTGACCAACTTCAAGACCATCAAGCTGTCGATCAAGCGCCTGAAGGAAATGGAAGGCATGGTTGAAGATGGTTCTCTTGAGCGGCTCGGGAAGAAAGAGGCGCTGATGACCACGCGCGAGCTCGACAAGATGCACAAGTCGATCGGTGGCATCAAGGATATGGTCACGCTGCCCGATGCCTTGTTCGTGATTGATGTCGGTTACCACAAGATTGCCATCACCGAAGCCAGCAAACTGGGTATCCCGGTCGTGGCGGTGGTTGATACCAACCATTCGCCTGAAGGCGTCGACTATGTGATCCCGGGTAACGATGATTCTTCACGTGCCATCCGTCTGTACGCGCGTGGCGTTGCCGATGCGGTTCTCGAAGGGCGTAACCAGTTTGTCGAGGAAATCATCGAAGCCGTTTCGGGTGACGAGTTCATCGAAGAGCCGGACGACAGCTGATCGCCGCCTGCCTTGGCCGTGCGTCCCGGAAACGGGCCGGCCAGTCTGTTTGTCTTGAAGGTGTTCAGTGAGGCGCGGCCGGCACTTCCGGCCGTGTCCGCAAGTGGAGAGTGAAATGGCGGATATTACCGCAAGCATGGTGAAAGAGCTGCGCGAAAGAACCGACGCGCCGATGATGGAGTGCAAGAGAGCGCTGACCGAGGCTGCCGGCGACATGAGCAAGGCCGAAGAACTGCTGCGCGTCAAGCTTGGCTCGAAGGCGAGCAAGGCGGCGAGTCGCATTACCGCCGAGGGGGTCGTGGCGATCCATCTGTCGGACGACGGCACGCTGGGTGCGATGATCGAAATCAACTGCGAAACCGACTTTGTCGCCAAGAACGACGATTTCCTGAAGCTGGCCAGCGATTGTGCAGCCCTGGTTGCCAAGCACGACCCGGCTGACGTCGCCGCCTTGTCGGCTTTGCCGATGGCTGGCGGGAGCGTCGAATCGACGCGTACCGCGCTGGTCGGCAAGATCGGCGAGAACCTGTCGATCCGTCGCTTCGTTCGCATGCAGGCGACGGGAAAACTCGCTTCCTACGTTCATGGCGGTGCCAGGATTGGCGTTTTCCTCGATCGCGTTGGCGGTGACGACCAGTTGGGCAAGGATCTTGCCATGCATATCGCCGCATCCAAGCCGAAGGCGCTGGACGCGACCGGTGTCGCGGCCGAATTGATCGATAGCGAGCGTCGTGTCGCAATCGAGAAGGCGAAAGAGGCCGGCAAGCCGGAAGCGATGATCGAGAAGATCGCCGAAGGATCGGTGCAGAAATTCCTCAATGAAGTCACGCTGCTCGGTCAGGTTTTCGTCAAGGCCGAAGACGGCAAGCAAACGATCGCCCAGTTGCTCAAGGCCAAGGGTGCTTCGGTTGCTGGTTTCACGTTGTTCGTGGTCGGTGAAGGCATTGCGAGAAGAAGTAATGACTTTGCGGCCGAAGTTGCTGCCCAGGCCGCTGCGGCCCAGAAGTAGGCGACCGCCAGCAATTGACCCAAGCTGCCCAAAGGAGCCAGACGCCGATGTCCGAAAATTCGCCGAAGTACAAACGTATCCTGCTCAAGCTCTCCGGTGAAGCCCTCATGGGGGCTGATGCGTACGGCATCAACCGCCAGACGATCTCCGGCATCGTGGCGGAGATAAAGGTGATTGTCGATATGGGCGTGCAGGTCGGCGTGGTGATCGGTGGCGGCAATATCTTTCGCGGCCTTGCGCCTGCGGCCACTGGCATGGACCGTGCGCAGGCAGATTACATGGGCATGCTGGCGACGGTAATGAACGGCCTGGCGCTACATGATGCCATGCGTGCCGCCGGCATGGCATCACGCGTGCAGTCGGCGCTGAATATCGAGCAAGTGGTAGAGCCGTACATTCGTGCGCGGGCAATCCGTTACCTGGAGCAGGGCCGGACCGTGATTTTCGCGGCCGGGACCGGTAACCCGTTTTTCACGACCGATACCGCGGCAGCCTTGCGTGGAGCAGAAATCGGTGCTGAAATCGTGCTCAAGGCGACCAAGGTCGACGGTATCTATTCCGCCGACCCCAAGAAGGATCCGCTGGCCATACGGTACGAACGGATCAGTTTTGACGAGGCGATTGCGCAGAACCTTGCGGTAATGGATGCCACTGCTTTTGCCCTGTGTCGAGACCAGAAGTTGCCGATCAACGTTTTCTCGATTTTCAAACCGGGCGCGCTGGAGCGGGTTACGATGGGTGAAAACGAAGGCACCCTGGTGTATTGCTGACGGAGAAGCAGATGTCGATAGCAGACGTGAAGAAGGTTACCGAGCGAAAGATGCAGAAGTCGCTCGAGGCTCTCAAGACCGACCTGGCGAAAGTGCGGACCGGGCGCGCTCACACCGGCTTGCTCGACCATGTGCAGGTTGAGTACTACGGCTCGATGGTGCCGATCAACACGGTGTCCAGCGTGACCCTGATCGATGCCCGTGCACTCGGTGTGCAGACCTGGGAAAAAGGCTTGGCAGCGAAGGTCGAAAAGGCCATTCGTGATTGCGATCTGGGTCTCAATCCCTCCTCGCAAGGCGATCTGATTCGTGTGCCGATGCCGGCGCTGACCGAAGACAGGCGCAAGGAACTGATCAAAGTGGTCAAGGGTGAGGCCGAGGGAGCAAAGGTCGCCCTGCGGAACTTGCGACGTGACGCGATTGCGACTCTGAAAGAGATGCTCAAGAACAAGGAGTGCTCCGAGGATGAGGAGCATCGCGCTCAGGACGAAATTCAGAAACTCACCGATCGGCACGTTGCGGAAGTCGAACAGCAACTCAGTCACAAGGAAACCGAGTTGATGGCCATCTAGCATTGCCGGACGAGTAATCGAATATGGCTCTTTTTGGCAGTTCCACCCGGGACGTTCCGGCGACGTCGGCGGTCCCGCGGCATGTGGCCATCATCATGGACGGCAATGGGCGCTGGGCCAGGAAGCGCTTGCTGCCTCGCTTTGCCGGCCACCATCGCGGTGTCGAGACCGTTCGTGCCATGGTTCGTGCCTGTCTGGAGCGAGGCATCGAGTATCTGACCTTGTTTGCTTTCAGCTCGGAGAACTGGCGTCGCCCGCAAGAGGAGGTTTCCCTGCTGATGGACCTCTTCGTTCACGCCCTCAAGGATGAGGTCGGCAAGCTCGACCGCAACGGTGTGCGCTTGCGTGTGGTTGGCGACCTGTCACGTTTCGAACCGGGTCTGCAGACGCTGATCCATGACTCGGAGCGCGGGACGGCAGCCAACAGCCGACTGGTCCTGACCATCGCGGCGAACTACGGTGGGCGCTGGGACATCCTTCAGGCGGTCAACCGGATGCTGCACGCTGACCCGGGTAAGGTCGGGGAATGGCGAGAGAGCGATCTCGCTCCGCACCTGGCCATGAGCTACGCGCCCGAGCCCGATCTGTTCATCCGCACGGGTGGAGAGCAGCGGATCAGCAATTTCCTGCTCTGGCAGCTGGCGTATTCCGAGTTCTACTTCACCGATGTGCTCTGGCCCGAGTTTGACTCGACGGTCTTTGAGGCGGCGCTGCTCTCCTATCGGCAGCGCGAACGTCGGTTCGGGCGAACCAGTGAGCAGCTGATCGGGAGTCCGACGGCTCCGGCTTCACCGACAGGTCCGCGCATAGATGCTTAGGACGCGGGTGATCACCGCGCTCTTCCTGCTTGCCGGTTTCTTCTCCGCACTGTTCTATTTGCCGCCCCTGGGTTGGCTGATGCTCGCTACTGCGGTAGCCGCCATCGCTGCCTGGGAGTGGGGCGGTTTGATGCGCCTCGGGGGGGGGCTGCGGCTCGCTTTCGGCGTCCTGCTGGTCGTCCTGTGTGCGGCTCTCGGCGCGCTCGAACCGGCGGCTGTCGGTCTTGGCGGAGAGTTTTCGGCGGCAGCATGGCGTCTGGGTGTGTGGTGCTATCTGCCCGCTGCGGTTTTCTGGCTGCTCGCCGTGCCGGTCTGGCTGAAGCAACGCTGGCCGCTATCGAACGCGGCGGTCGGCGTGGCGACAGGCATCCTGCTCATCTTGCCGACCTGGCTGGCGCTGGTTCAGCTACGTCAGGCTGGACCGTTGGCCTTGCTGGCGATCATGGGCGTCGTCTGGCTGGCGGATATCGGGGCCTATTTTGCCGGCCGGCGCTTCGGCAAGCACAAGCTGGCGCCCACCATCAGCCCGGGCAAGACCTGGGAAGGAGCGCTTGGCGGCGGTGTCGCGGTCCTTGCCTATGGCTTCCTGCTGTCATCGAAGCTGCCGGCAGTTCTGGCCAGCAACTACCTGCTGCTGGTCGTGGTCCTGGTTCTGTTGACCATCATCAGTGTTCTTGGTGACCTGTTCGAGTCGCTGCTCAAGCGCCAGGCGGGCCTGAAGGACAGCAGTAACGTACTGCCGGGTCATGGTGGTGTGCTCGACCGCATCGACAGCCTCACCTCGACCCTGCCGCTGGTTGCGCTGGTCTGGCTGGTCGCGTTGCATTGAGATCTTCGGGGAGCGCTGTGCAAAATCTGACGATTCTGGGATCGACCGGCTCGATCGGCGTCAATACCCTGGATGTCGTTCGTCGCCACCGGCAGAGCTATCGGATCGTTGCGCTTTGCGCGCATCGTCAGGTCGAGCGCCTGTTCGAGCAGTGCATCGAGTTCCAGCCGCGCTACGCGGTCCTTGGTGATCGGGCTCTGGCGGCTGCCCTCGCTGCTCGCTTGGCCGCCGCGAGTTGCCCGACGGAAGTTGCGTCGGGCCCCGAGGCGCTGCTGCGCATGGCCGAATTGCCGGAAGTTGATGTCGTAATGGCGGCCATCGTCGGTGCCGCCGGCTTGCCGCCGACCCTGGCAGCCGCCGTCGCCGGCAAGAAGATTCTGTTGGCGAACAAGGAAGCGCTGGTCATGGCCGGCGCGGTGTTCATGCGCGCAGTTCACCAGAACGGCGCCACTTTGTTACCGATAGATAGTGAACATAACGCTATTTTTCAGTCACTTCCTAGCGATTATTCAGGTAATCTCTCAGAAAGCGGCGTGCTTGGCCTGTTCCTCACCGCATCGGGTGGCCCGTTTCGCACAATGGCGCTTGCCGACCTTGATTCGGTTAGCCCGGAGCAAGCTTGTGCCCATCCGAACTGGGTGATGGGACAAAAGATATCGGTCGATTCGGCGACGATGATGAACAAGGGCCTGGAGATCATCGAAGCGCATTGGCTGTTCAACGTTCCCGCCGACAAAATCGAAGTGGTCATTCATCCGGAAAGCGTCGTCCACTCACTCGTCCAGTACGCCGATGGCTCGGTGATCGCCGAACTCGGCAATCCGGACATGCGCACACCGATCGCGCACGCGCTGGCCTATCCGCGGCGTATCGCGGCGGGCGTCGAGCCCCTGGATCTCTTCCAGGTGGCGTCACTGCATTTCGAGAGGCCGGACCTTGAGCGCTTTCCATGTCTTGCCCTGGCGTATCGCGCGCTCAGTGAAGGCGGCTGCGCGTCGACCACCCTGAACGCTGCCAACGAAGTCGCGGTTCAGGCCTTTCTGGAGGGGCGCATTGCTTTTACGACGATTCACCTGGTGATTGCAGCGGCCATGGATCAGTTGCCGGCAACCAAAGTGCTCGACTCATTGGCCGACGTGCTGGCTGCCGACCGGATGGCGCGCGAGGCCGCCGAGCAGTTCATCATCGCGAAGGCCTGCTGATGAGCGGCTTTCTCTATTACCTGGCAGCCTTTGCCCTGGCCCTGGGAATTCTGGTTGTCGTCCACGAGTACGGACACTACCTCGTGGCGCGCTGGGTTGGCGTCAAGGTCCTGCGCTTTTCGGTCGGCTTTGGCCGGCCGCTCTGGTCGAGGCGTTTCGGCCCTGACGCCACCGAGTGGGCGATTGGCGCTTTTCCCCTGGGCGGCTACGTCAAGATGCTCGACGAGCGCGAAGGCGAGGTTCCGGCGGCGGACTTGCACCGGAGCTTCAACCGGCAGCCGGTCCTCGCGCGGATGGCGATCGTCGCGGCTGGCCCGATGGCCAATTTTCTCTTGGCAATCCTCCTCTATTGGGTGTTGTTCTGGCACGGTACCGAGGAATTCAAGCCATTGCTCGGTGCTCCAGTCGTTGCCAGCCCGGCGGCGGCGGCCGGCGTTGAAAGCGGCGAGCTGGTCCTCAAGGTTGCCGGTGAGGGCGTGCGGACCTGGCAGGAAATGCGTTGGCTGTTGCTGCAGCAGGCTGTAGACCAGGATCAGATTGACCTCGAGCTGATCAACCCGCGCAACGAAATCAGCATCCGTCGCCTGGATGTCTCGGCTATTCGACACTCGGGCTGGGAAGGTGACGCACTGGAAAGGCTGGGACTCGGTCTTTATCGTCCGCGACTGCCTGCCATCCTTGCCGCGGTCAACCCGAACAGCGCTGCGGCCGATGCCGGCCTGCGTCCCGGTGATCATGTGCTGGCTGTCGACGACCAGGCCATTGGCGATTGGGCGGATCTCGTCAGCGTCGTTCGCCAGGCACCCGGAAAGCCGCTGGCCCTGGATCTGTTGCGTGACGGTCAGCGAATCAGGATTTTGGTGACCCCGACTGCGGTCGACGATGAAGGCGAGGAGATCGGCCGGATCGGCGTCACTGTCAGCGATCACGGCCGGTCGCGGGCCGAGTTGATGACCGTCGTCAGCTACGATCCGCTGTCAGCGCTTGGCAAGGCCGTCGCAGAGACCTGGGACAAGTCGACGTTTACCCTGTTGATGATCGGCAAGATGGTTACTGGTGACGTTTCGTGGCGAAACATCAGCGGGCCGGTGACCATTGCCGACTATGCCGGCCGATCGGCGAGACTGGGTCTCGACTACTACCTCAAGTTTCTCGCCCTGGTCAGCATCAGTCTCGGCGTTCTCAATCTGCTGCCGATCCCGATTCTGGATGGGGGGCATTTGCTGTATTATCTGGTCGAAATCATCAAGCGTGGGCCGCTCTCCGAAAGAAGCATGGAAATCGGCCAGCAGATCGGTCTGGCGTTCCTGATTATGCTGATGGCCTTCGCTTTCTACAACGATATCAATCGACTGTTTTCCGGCTGAGCTCATGAAGAGAAACCTGCTCGCAGGTCTGCTTGCTACCCTGTTGGCCTCTGGCGCGGCTGCCATGCAACCGTTTACGGTCAAGGACATTCGTGTCGAAGGCATTCAGCGTGTTGAAGCTGGAACCATTTTCAGCTACCTGCCGGTCAAGGTCGGCGACACGATGAACGACGAGGTGGCAGCGCAGGCCATCAAGACACTGTTTTCGACAGGTTTTTTCAAGGACGTGCGGGTCGAGATCGATGGCGGCGTGGTCATCATCGTCGTCGAGGAGCGCCCGGCGATCGCGCAGATCGATTTCGTTGGCAACAAGGAGTTCGACAAGGAGCAGTTGCTCAAGGGCCTGAAGGAGGTGGGGATATCCGTATCGCGCACTTTCGACCGCGCCACTCTGGAAAAGGCCGAACAGGAGCTGAAACGTCAGTATCTCTCGCGGGGCAGGTACGCAGTGGCGATCACCACCACCATCACGCCACTGGATCGAAACCGCGTGGCGATCAACTTCAATGTTGACGAAGGTGAGACAACCAAGATCAAGCAGATCAATATCGTCGGTGCAAATGCACTCAAGGAGAAAGACCTGCTCGGGGTCATGGAGTTGAAGACGCCGACATGGACCAGCTGGTACACCAAGAGCGACCAGTATTCAAAACAGAAGCTTTCTGCCGATCTCGAAACGCTGCGTTCCTATTACCTGGATCGCGGCTATCTGGAATTCAATGTCGAGTCGACACAGGTATCGATCAGTCCCGACAAGAAGGACATTTACATCACCATCAGCATCAAGGAAGGAGAGCGCTACGTCGTTTCATCGGTGAAACTTGCGGGCGATCTGACGACGTTGTCGGAGGAAGAGTTCAGGAAGGCAGTAACGATCAAGCCGGGGGACGTCTTCTCCCGCCAGAAGCTCAACGAGAGTACCAAGAGCATTGGCGACAAGCTCGGCGCACAGGGCTACGCGTTTGCCAACGTCAATGCGGCGCCGGAGATCGACAAGGAGAAACGCCAGGTGGCGTTCACCATCTTCGTCGATCCGGGCAAGCGAGCTTACGTCAGGCGGATCAACATCACCGGCAATACCAAGACGCGCGACGAGGTGATCCGTCAGGAAATGCGCCAGATGGAAGGCGCCTGGTATGACGCCGACCGGGTCGTGGCGTCCCGTGCAAGAATCGACAAGACCAACTATTTCGGCGAGGTCAACGTGGAAACCCCGCCCGTGCCGGGGACCATTGATCAGGTCGATGTGAACATCAATGTGGCCGAAAAATCGACCGGTAACATCTCCATCGGGGCTGGCTACTCGAGTGCCGAAAAGGTGATCCTGTCGGGTTCCATTTCGCAGGCCAATATCTTTGGCAGCGGCAAGTTCCTGTCCTTGCAGCTCAACACCGGCAAGTTGAACCGTACTTTGGGCATCAACTATACCAATCCCTACTTCACCGTCGACGGCATCAGCCAAGGCTTCGACCTCTACTACCGCACGCTCAACCCGACCTCTCTCGGCTACGCCTTTCAATCCACGTCATACGGTGGCGGAATCCGCTTCGGCTATCCGATTGGTGAAAAGGACACGCTCAACTTTGGCTTGGCGGTCGATCAGACGACCATCGACATCACGCCGATTACGGTGGCGACGCCGATCCAGTACATCCAGTTTCAGGCCCAGCACGGCGACTCCAACGTTACGGTGCCAGCGACCGTATCATGGACCAGCGATACGCGGAACAGCGCGATCTACGCGACCACTGGCGGCGTTCAGCGGGCTGGGCTGGAGGTGGCGATCCCCGGCGCCGACCTGACCTTCTATCGAGCAACCTACCAGCATCAACGTTTTTTCGAGGTTGCCAAGGACGTCGTGCTGATGCTCAATGGCGAGGTGGGCTACGCCGACGGCTTGTCGGGGCAGTCCCTGCCCTTCTACAAGAACTTCTACGCGGGTGGCGTCAACTCGGTCCGCGGCTACGATACCGCGAGCCTCGGCCCTGTCGATCCTCTTTATCCCGATACTCGTCTCGGGGGTACTCGCAAGCTGGTGTTCAACTCCGAAGTCCTGATGCCATTGCCGGGGGTCGACAAGTCGTTCCGCTTCGGGCCGTTCTTTGACGCCGGTAACGTGTTTACCGACAATTACACTTTCTCGGATGAGGGATTGCGGATGTCGGTCGGCCTCGCCGCCGCTTGGGTCTCGCCGCTCGGACCGCTCAAGTTCAGTTTCGGTCAACCGATCAACGAGAAAAGTAATGATAAACTCCAGAAATTCCAGTTTCAGTTCGGGACCACCTTTTAGCCTAGGAGAAGTAGCTTGAATAAAACGATTGCCAGACTGCTGGTTGCGTTGATGGCCTCGCTGCCGGTGTCTTACGCGTCGGCGACAGAAGCACTGAAGGTTGGCTACGTCAATACCCAGCGCCTTTTTCGTGATGCACCCGCAGCCGTAAAAGCTGCCAAGAAGATCGAGCAGGAGTTTTCCAAGCGCGACCAGGATTTGCAGCGTCTCGCCAAGCAGCTTCAGGGCTTGCAAGAGACGCTCGAGAAGAATGGTTTGACGATGGCCGAAGCGGACCGTCGCGCGAAAGAGAAGGATCTGGGCGAAATGTCGCGCGAGTTCCAGCGCAAGCAACGGGAGTTCCGCGAGGATCTGAACCTGCGCCAGAATGAGGAAAATGCGGCGATCATCGAAAAGGCGAACAAGGCGATCAAGCAACTCGCCGAGAGCGAGAAGTACGACCTGATCGTCCAGGATGTGGTCTGGGTCAGTCCGAAACTTGATATCACCGACAAGGTGATCAAGGCCCTATCAGACTCCCGGGACGCGAAGTAAGCGCCAACCGATCAAGCAATGGCGTTCAGGTGTCAGGAGGCCTGCGGCTAGACGAGATCGTCGCCCATCTCGGCGGCGTGGTCGAGGGTGATGGCTCGGTTGTCGTCTCACAGGTAGGGAGCCTCCTTTCGGCAGGCGAGGGCTGCATCGCTTTTCTCGTCAGTCCGAAATATCGGCAGCAACTGAAAAAGACCCAAGCCGCGGCCGTGATCGTGCCGCCGCAGTTCTCCTCCGAAACGTCATTGCCGCGTATCGTTCACCCCAACGCCTACGCTTATTATGCGCGCGTCGCCGCCTTGCTCAATCCGCCATTGAAACGCCGCCCCGGGGTTCATCGGGGCGCGGTCGTCAAATCGGAATTGCCGCCGTCGGCCAGTATTGGCGAGAACGTCGTCATCGGTGAGACCGCAACAATCGGTGAGAACGTCACGCTACATCCCGGCTGTGTGATCGGTGATGGCGTGTCGATTGGCGACGATTCCCTGCTCTACCCAAATGTCGTTATTTATGACGGCTGCGTGATTGGTAAACGGGCCATCATTCACGCCGGTGCGGTCATCGGTGGGGACGGCTTCGGGTTTGCCAAGGAGGGCGAGCGTTGGCTCAAGATTCCGCAGATCGGTCGGGTGGTGATTGGTGATGATGTGGAGATTGGGGTCAATACCTCGGTCGACCGTGGCGCGCTCGACGACACGGTGATCGGTGATGGGGTCAAGCTCGATAACCAGATCCAGATCGGCCACAACGTCATTATTGGTGACCATGCCGCGATGGCCGGCTGCGTCGGCATTGCCGGCAGCACCAGAATCGGTCGCCGGTGTACCGTCGGCGGCGCAGGGATGATCATCGGCCACCTCGAACTGGCCGACGATGTGCACATCTCGGCGGGCAGTATGGTGACCAGGAACCTGCCCCACGCCGGTCAGTACACCAGCATCTTTCCACTTGAGGCGCACCAGGAGTGGTTACATAACGCGGCACAGATCAGGCGTCTGGCGAGGCTCGCCGAGCGGGTCGCCGAACTTGAGAAGAAACTCGAACTGAAGGAGAAAGCGCCTTGACCGCAATGGATATTCACGAAATTTTGGAGCATCTGCCGCATCGCTACCCGTTTCTTCTGGTCGACCGGGTGGTCGACTACGAGTTGGGGAAGGCAATCCATGCCTACAAGAACGTGACGGTCAACGAACCGTTTTTCGTTGGCCATTTCCCGCATCATCCGGTGATGCCTGGCGTGCTGATCATGGAAGCCCTGGCGCAGGCGGCAGGCATCCTGTCGTTCAAGACGATGGGCGTCAAGCCTGACCCGAACTCTGTTTTCTACTTTGTCGGCATCGACGGCGCACGCTTCAAGAAGCCGGTAACTGCGGGCGACCAATTGCATCTGCATGTCCACATCCTGCGCCAAATGCGCGGTATCTGGAAATACAAGGCAGAGGCCCGGGTAGACGGTGAGGTCGTCGCCGAAGCCGAACTGATGTGCGCCAAGCGTGATGTCGCTGGAGCCGCCGGGTGACTGCAGGCATGATCCATTCCAGTGCAATTGTCGATTCCGGCGCGCGCCTTGGGGCCAACGTCGCGGTGGGCGCCTACTCGATCATCGGCGAACATGTGGAGATTGGCGATAACACGGTGATTGGTCCGCACGTCGTGATTTCCGGGCGGACCCGCATCGGTTGCGACAATCGGATCTTCCAGTTTTGTTCGCTCGGCGAAGTGCCGCAGGACAAGAAGTATGACGGTGAGCCCACCTGCCTGGAGATCGGTGACCGCAACACGATTCGCGAATTCTGCACTTTCAACCTCGGCACCGCTCAGGATGTAGGCATTACCCGCGTCGGTGACGACAACTGGATCATGGCCTACGTGCACATTGCACACGATTGCCAGGTGGGTAACCGCACCGTGTTTGCCAACAATGCGCAGTTGGCGGGTCATGTTCACATCGGCGATTGGGCCATTCTTGGCGGCTACACGGGAGTCCACCAGTTCTGCCGCGTCGGAGCCCATACCATGACCGCCGTCGGGACGGTGGTGCTGCAGGACGTTCCCCCCTTCGTGATGGCTGCTGGCAACTCGGCCAGTCCCTTTGGCATCAATGCCGAGGGACTCAAGCGCCGCGGTTTTTCGGCGGAAGCGCTGCTGGCGTTGAAACGCGCCTACCGGACACTTTACAAATCAGGACTGATGCTCGACGAGGCGCGAGCCAAGCTCGATGAAGAGGTCCTCGCGCATCCGGAGATCCAACCGCTGATCGACTTCCTCGCGGTATCGAAGCGCGGCATCATTCGATGACCGCACCGGTACCGGTGCGGATCGCCATGGTGGCCGGGGAGGCGTCGGGCGATCTGCTGGCCAGCCAGTTGATGCAGGCGCTTCAGGAAAAACTTTCAGGCGTGGAATTCTTCGGGGTGGGTGGTCCGAGAATGCTCGGCATGGGCTTCCAGGCCTGGCATCCGCTGGAGAAACTGGCCGTCCGCGGCTATGTCGAGGTGCTCCGGCACTATCGCGAAATCGCCGCTATCCGCAGCGACCTCAAGCGTCGCCTGCTGGCTGATCCGCCCGACATCTTTATCGGCGTTGATGCGCCGGACTTCAACCTGGCGCTTGAGAAGGCTCTCAAGCGTCGCGGTGTTCCGAGCATCCACTATGTCAGCCCGTCGATCTGGGCTTGGCGTGGTGAGCGCATCCACAAGATCGGTGCGGCAGTTTCGCGCGTGCTGGCACTATTTCCGTTCGAAACGGCGCTGTACGAGAAACAGGGTATTCCGGTGACCTACGTCGGCCATCCCCTGGCCGACATGCTGCCAATCGAAGACGGGCGCGACGCGGCGCGAACCGTGCTCGGCCTGTCGTCGCAGGCGCCGGTTTTCGCCCTTTTGCCTGGCAGTCGGCAATCGGAACTGCAGTACATGGCGGACACCTTCATCGAAACCGCGCGCCGAATTCGCGACCAGATTCCCGATGCGGTCTTTCTCGCCCCGCTGACCAGTCGTGAAACACGCGAACTGTTTGACGCCGCACTGCATCGCTGCCGGGCGAAGGAACTGCCGATTCGTCTGTTGTTCGGCCACGCGCACCAGGCGATGATGGCTGCCGACGCCGTCCTGGTGGCCAGTGGCACGGCCACTCTCGAAGCTGCACTGCTGAAGCGACCGATGGCCATCGTCTACAAGATGGCGCCGCTCTCTTACCGAATGATGCGTCGCATGGGCTATCTGCCTTACGTTGGCTTGCCCAACGTTCTGGCCGGCCGGTTCATCGTTCCGGAGTTCATCCAGGATGAAGCGACGCCGGAAAACCTGGCGCAGGCGCTGCTCAACCTCTACGCCGACAAATTACTGTGCGAACGGATCAGGTCGGTATTCACAGAGATCCATCTGCAACTTCGGCAAAACGCCGCCGACAAAGCGGCCTCGGCGGTCCTCGATTGCCTGCCAATGGTAGTTAGCGACCGTGCCCTTCCTGCTGCCGCCTGACGGTCTCGTCTGTGGTATCGATGAGGCGGGCCGCGGTCCGCTGGCCGGGCCGGTGGTCGCTGCTGCGGTGATCCTCGATCCGGCCTGGCCGATCGCCGGTCTTGACGATTCGAAGAAGCTTTCGCCCAGAAAGCGGGCGACGTTGGCCGAGCAGATCCGTGCCACGGCGGTGGCCTGGGCGGTCGCCGAAGCCAGCGTCGAGGAGATCGACCGCATCAACATTCTGCAGGCCAGCCTGCTGGCGATGCAGCGGGCGGTCGCCGCACTCGCGGGTCGGCACGGGCTCGTCACTCCCCGTCACGCGCAGGTCGATGGAATTCATTGCCCGCAGCTCGACTGCTCCGTTGAAGCTATCGTCGGTGGCGATGGCAAGGTCGCCGCCATTGCTGCGGCATCCATTCTCGCCAAAACCACTCGCGACGCCGGCATGCTTGTCCTGCACGCGATCTACCCACAGTACGGGTTCGATCGGCATATGGGCTATCCGACCGCATTTCACCTCAAGGCGCTGCAGGATCATGGCGCGAGTCCGCAGCATCGCCGCAGTTACGCGCCGGTCGCCCGACTCAGCCAGTCATGAAAAGGATCGCTTCGCGTGACAATGCGCAGTACAAGACATTACTGAAGATCTGCCGGAGCGGCCGCGAGCGGCGCAAGAGCGATTGCGTGTTGCTCGACGGCATGCATCTGATAGAAGCCTACGGCCAGCATTATGGCCTTCCCGAAGAACTGCTGGTCAGTGACAGCGGTGTCAGCCGGCCCGAAAACGCCAGCTATCTGGAGAACCGAGCGGCCACCACCAAGGTCACTCTTCTTGCCGATGCGCTGTTCGACGATCTGGCGACGGTGGAAGCGCCAAGCGGGATCATGGCCATCGTTTTGCGGCCGCGACCGGCGCACGGTCCTGCTGACGATGCCGACGCCATCCTGCTCGATGGTGTTCAGGATCCGGGAAATGTCGGGTCGATCCTGCGCAGCGCTGCGGCGGCGGGCTTCTGCCAGGCCCTGCTGTCGGTCGATTGTGCGCAGGCCTGGTCACCGAAGACCCTACGGGCTGCGATGGGCGCGCATTTCCAGCTCGATATCCATGAAAACTGTGATCTGCCGGGCTTTCTCGCGACCTATCGCGGTCAGTCCGTTGCGACTGCGCTGGCCGGGGCAGAGAGCCTCTATGCGGCTGATCTTGGCCGACCGCTGGCCTGGGTATTTGGCAGCGAGGGGCTCGGCGTCAGGTCAACGGTGATCGCCGCGACCGGTGTGCAGCTGCGCATCCCGATGCCGGGCGCCAGCGAATCACTGAATGTTGCCGCTGCCGCTGCGATCTGCCTGTTCGAGACGGTCAGGCGTCGGCTGGCGAGCGAGCCACCGCTGGCCGACAACCGGCCGTAAGGCGCTGCGTCGTGCGAACTGCCTGGACCGCTGTTCGCAGGTCGCCATAGCCTTTGCTGCAACTTGCAGGCAAGTTTGGTGTTCCCGTAGCGTTCTGCTAGAATCCGCCGTCTTGCGGAGAGATGGATGAGTGGTTTAAGTCGCACGCCTGGAAAGCGTGTTTAGGATAATATCCTAACGCGGGTTCGAATCCCGCTCTCTCCGCCAGTTCAAGCCTCGATCTGCAGTTGTCCCGGATCAAGGATCAGGAAACGGGCAAAGCGTCCAGTCTTCTTGCTGCCGTCGTCGCTGACGATGATGATGCGTTGTTCGCCATCGATCAAGGCCGGGCAGATACCCTCAGCGTGTTCGAAGCCCGGCAAGCCCGCGACGGTTACCCGACGCGCAGGGTCATCACTATTGCCGCCCCAGAACCAGAGTCCGAATTGAACCTGTTCGCGATTCGTCGGGCCGCTGATGACCAGATAGCCAGCGAGCAGGCGCACGTAAGCCATCCCACGAATCCCGTCGCCGCCCAGGTCCAGGGTCGCCAGGCGGGCGGCGATTACGGGCTGTTCACCCGATTCGAAAACCGCTTGCGGGTTTTCGATGAAAGCGACGATCGCCCGCTGCTCAAGCAGCGGGCTGCGGAATCCCACCAGCAGGGAGCTATCGTCCGGAGTCATCGCCAGCGCTTCGATGTTGAGCCCCCCCATGTTCTTGACGTCCCGTATCTCGGCAGCCGCGGCGAGCAGCGGGTGCGCCGCCAGCAGGGAACGCTTCAGTCCGATCGCCTCCACCGGCTCGACGACGCGATCACCCTCGATCCGGAAGCGGACCAGTTTTTCGCGCGATGTCTTTTCGTCGCCGGCACTGTTCCTGGAATGCGAGCTTATCGCGTAGATGTATCCGGTCTGGTCGACGGCCACACCCTCGAGGTCAACGAGTTTCCAGAACTCGACGGCGATACCCAGCGGCCTGTAGGGCTCCAGAGCCATGCTGTCGACATTGCCGTCGGCATCGATCCTGAGCAGGCTGAGTGCCGGCCGCTCTTCGTCTTCGGCAACAATGAAGCGGCCGTCAGGGAGCTGCCGAATGCCGGACGGCTCAAAGATTCCGGTCAAGGTGCCAAAGATCGGGATGTTGTCAGGAGCCAAGTGGGTGGCCTCGTGTCAGGAATGCAAGCCAGGAACTTCAAGGGGTGGGTGGGACTATCTGCGACTATCGCAGGGGCAAACGGCCGAACATAACATGGATGCGGTGCTGCTCTCAAGATCGTCCCGGCCGCGTCCTTCCATCGCCAGTCGTACTCCATGAACTAGAGCGGATGGTCGCCACCGCGAGCGCGCGCCTGAGCGAGCCGCCAGAAGGAAATCCGCTTTAAGTGCAACTCAAAAAAGCTCTCGAGGTGTTCGATCGAATGCACCTCCGGGCATTTGCCCGCCACCAACGCGAATGAGTTGGGCGCTGCCACCGTCACGGATCACCATAGGGTGTTTGAGCTGCGCGTTCCGGCCGCCTGCTGATGGCGCCGAGGGTGCCGAGCATCGGCAGCAGCACGAATTTCAGCTGGGGCCGCCCCGCTTTTCCCTAGCCGCGGCGCCAGCTGTGGAAGCGTCCAACCCATTCGAGCAGTTTCTGCGGCGCGTGCGCCTTTTTCCAGTTGCCGGCGACGTATTTGTTGGCTTCGGCGAGGGTGGGGTAGATATGGATGGTGCCCAGGATCTTGTTCAGTCCGATACCGTGCCGCATGGCCAGGACATACTCGGCGATCAGGTCGCCAGCGTGTTCGCCGACGATGGTGACGCCGAGAATACGGTCCTTGCCGGGTACGGTGAGGACCTTGATGAAGCCGTGTGCTTCGCCGTCGGCGATCGCCCGGTCGAGATCGTCGAGGCCGTAGACCGTCACTTCATGGGCGATCTTGCGCTCGCTGGCCTCGGTTTCGTTGAGTCCGACGCGCGCCACCTCGGGTTCGACGAAGGTCGACCAGGGAATCACCGAGTAGTCGGTGCGGAACTTGCGGAAAGGGTCGAACAGCGCATTGACTGCCGCGTACCAGGCCTGGTGTGCCGCCGTATGGGTGAACTGAAATGGTCCGGCGACATCGCCGGCAGCGTAGATATTCGGATATTTCGTTTGCAGGAACTCGTTGGTCTCGACTGTGCGTTTGGCAGCGATGCCCAGTTCCTCGAGGCCGTAGCCCTTCAGATTGGCCACCCGGCCGACAGCGACCAGCAGCGCGTCGAAGGGGATGCGCACCTCCTGGCCCTGATGCTCGGCGATCAGGATCTTCTCGCCTTCCTCAATGACGAAAGCCTTGGCCTGGTGATTGACCAGCACGGCAATGCCTTCGGCGCGGAAACGCTGCATGACCAGTTCGGACACCTCCGGATCCTCGCGGACCATGATCCGTGGGCCCTGTTGCACTTGTGTCACCTTGGCGCCAAGGCGGGAGAAGGCCTGCGTCAGTTCGCAACCGATCGGGCCGCCGCCGAGCACCAGCAGCCGCCGGGGCAGTTCGCGCAGATCCCAGACGGTGTCGGAAGTCAGATAGCCGACTTCATCAAGACCCGGTAGCGGTGGCACGAAGGGGCGGCCGCCGGTAGCGATGACGATGCTGCGGGTGCTCAGGCGCTCGCTCTTGCCATTATTGCGAACGATGTCCACCTCCCACGGTGAGACGATTTTTGCCGTGCCTTCGATCACCTCTACGCCCAGCCCGGTGTAGCGTTCGACGGAATCATGCGGTTCGACGGTTTTGATGATCCGCTGCACGCGCGTCATCACTTCGGCGAAGTCGAACTCCGCTTTGGCGTCGCGGATGCCGAACTCCTGCGAGCGCTGGATGTGCGACAGCAGCTTGGCCGAGCGGATCAGTGCCTTCGACGGCACGCAGCCGGTGTTCAGGCAGTCACCGCCGAGCTTGTGCTTTTCCACCAAAGTCACCTTGGCCTTGACCGCCGCCGCGATGTAGGCGGTGACCAGACCGGCCGAGCCGGCGCCGATGACCACCATGTTGCGGTCGAAGCGCGCCGGTTTCTGCCAGCCCGCGTAGACTTTCCGGGCGGCCAGCATCTCGACAATCTTCTTGGCGATCAGCGGAAAGACCCCGAGCAGCACAAACGACCCGAGCAGGCCGGGCGAGAGGATGCCTGAAAGCGAATCGATTTTTGCCAGCTGGGTGCCGGTATTCACATAGACCAGTGTGCCGGCGAGCATGCCGAGCTGGCTGACCCAGTAGAAGGTCCGCGTCTTGATCGGTGTCAGACCCATCAACAGGTTGATGGCGAAAAATGGGAAGACTGGTACCAGGCGCAAGGTGAACAGATAGAATCCACCGTCCTTCTCGACGCCGCTGTTGATCGCCCGCAGGCGGTCGCCGAAGCGTTTCTGTACCCAGTCGCGCAGCAGGAAGCGCGATGCCAGGAAGGCGAGGGTGGCACCGAGCGACGAGGCAAACGAAACCAGCAGCAAGCCCCAGAAGAGACCGAAAACTGCACCACCGACCAGGGTCATCACCGCCGCGCCGGGCAGCGACAGGCCGGTCACGGCGACGTAGATGACGAAGAACGCCAGCGCCGCCTGCAACGGATGGGTTACCCGCCAGGCCGCGATCGCCTCCTGCTGGCTCTTCAGGTAATCGAGGCTGAGGAAGCGCCCAAGGTCGAGAGCGAAGTAGGCCACTATCAGGGCTGCCAGTGCGGCCATGAGCAGCAGTCGTCGAACATTCATCGCGGTCTTCTCCGATCTTTGGTCTTGTTGTCAGTAGACCGTTCTGTCGGCCGGCGCCGCCGTCGTCTTACAGTGCCGGTCGCGGGCGCTACGCTTGGGCTGCAGGAAACAGGATAGGCGGCAGTTCGGAGAGGTCCTTGATTTCGCCGTCGGGCGTCGCCGGAATTCGCTCGGCGGCCTGGCCAAAGCGATTGCACCACAGGACACGGAAGCCAAAGGCTTTGGCCGAGTAGGCATCCCAAGCGTTCGACGAGAGGAAGCAGATCGCGTCCGGGGTGACCTGCAGGCGATCGGCGGCCAGGCCATAGACAGACGGATGCGGCTTGAAGACGCCGACGTCTTCGACCGAGAGCACCGCGTCGAAGACGCCGTCGAGGCCGCTGCTCTCGACGACCGCCGCCAGCATGGCCGGTGTCCCGTTCGACAGAATCGCCAGCTTCATTCTCGCGGCTTTCAGCCGGTGCAGGGTCTCGGTCACTTCGGGATAGGTTCCCAGGTGCAGGTAGAGCTCCATCAGGCGGCTTCGCAGGTCGGGCCGATCGATCTTCAGCGTCGCCAGCGAAAAATCGAGCGCGTCGCCGGTAACCTGCCAGAAATCGGCATGTCGACCGCCGAGGCCGCGTAGCCAGGTGTATTGCAGCTGCTTCTGACGCCAGAGGTCCGAAAGGCGAAGCCAATCGTCCCCGAGTTCGTCTTTTGCCGCGAGTGCCGCGCTGTTGAAATCAAAGAGCGTGCCGTAGGCGTCGAAGACGCAGGCTTCGATGCCGTCCAGTTGCAGTTCTGTCATGGTCAGTCCTCCCTTTTGTGCGCCTGGTGGCGGCCACGCGAGAAGGCCTTGTCCGCCGGTCGCGCGTCGCTTGCCGCTGAATCAGAGGCCGCAGGTCGGCGCTGCGGCGACTTCGTCACCGAGCGCGCCGCCACAACTTGATCCCTGTCCCGCCGTGCAGCCGTAGCAGTGATCGGCGACCCGGATCGCGCAGCCTTCGACCGCCGCCGCGGTTACCTCGGTGATGTGCAGGCGAGGGCGACCGGGCTTGCCCATCGGCAGGCCGAGCTGCTGGTTGAAGTCGCAATCGTAAAGATAACCTTGCCAGTCGATCGACAGCAGGTTGCGGCACATCACCTGCTCGAGATTGTCGTCGCGGTGCGCGCTACGCAGCAACTGCATGTAACTGTTGAACTGCCCCTTGGAGATGAGCATCGATCCGAAGCGCTGGATCGGCATGTTGCTCAGCGTGAACAGCTCGTTGAAGACGATGCCGAACTCCCGCCCGAGGTGCTCCCGATAGGCGGCGGCCAGCGGCCTCTGCGGTGGCGGCAGCGTCGGTCCCTGCGGATTGAACACCAGGTTGAGCACCAGATCACTGTCGGGCGCCGCGTAGCCCAGCGCGTTGAGCCGCTGCAGGCCGCGGATGCTGCCGTCGAAAGCGCCCTTGCCGCGTTGCCGGTCGACGTTCTCTTCGAGATAGCAGGGCAGTGAGGCGACCACTTCGACGCCATGCGCTGCCAGGAACTCAGCCAGATCTTCGTGGCCCGGTTCTTCGAGGATGGTCAGGTTGCAGCGGTCGATGACCCGCAGGCCGCGTTGTCGCCCAGCGACCACTAGCCGGCGAAAATGCCGGTTCAGCTCGGGCGCGCCGCCGGTCAGGTCGAGCACCTTCACTTCGGGGCTGGCGGCGATGAAGGCCAGCACTGCATCGATCGTTTCCGCGGTCATCTCTTCCTTGCGCTGCGGGCCGGCATTGACGTGGCAATGTAGGCAGCTCTGATTGCAGCGGTAACCGAGGTTGACCTGCAGGCTTTCGACCGAGCGCCGGCTCAGGGCCGGGAAGGTACTGATGGCGAGGAGGGGCAGGGTGGCGTGCATGCTTGTTTTTCTCCGTTGGGTCGTCCCACCTTGGTCGACTGCTAACCATCTTTCCTTACACCACTGGGTCGCGCAGCATCGAGAAAAGGCGGTCGCCCGGCGACCAGACCGGTAACGATACGACATTCCCGGCGCTATTGCCGGATTCTCCGAGGTCGGGAAAGCGCGAAAACTGCTTACTCAAGCGCTGGGTGAACTCAGGGCTGTCAGCCAAAGAACACCTCTGTCCGACAGTAGCCGTACGACCCTGCGTCGGACAGTCTGAGCACCAACGGGCGGCGATCGTTGCGCAGGATTTGCGTCGGGTGGTCGCTACCGCTCGTTCGCTCAGGGCGGGGGCGCGGCACGGTGGCGCCAGGCCGCACCCCCGATGGCTTGCGATCAGTTACAGCGCTTCGGCTGGGGAATCCCGGTCTGTACCGCCGGATTGTAGCCGGCGTCATTGCCCAGGGCCTTGGCCGCCTCCGGTGCCGCCGCGGCCTTCATCGCCAGGGGCAGAGCCTTGACCATCTGGTCATACTGATTGTCGAGGCACTTCTGATCCAGCGGGGTTTGCTGCGAGCAGGTGGGTTCACCGCCGAGCGCGGCCTTCACCTCGGGGACGCTGCCGAGGTAGGCGCCCCACTTGAACTCGAGGAAGTAGACCGTCGCTGGTGCGCAGGTCGCGGTCTCGTGGAACTTGTCCTCGCAGCTCAGTTCGTCGTCGTCCCTGGCGGCGCCGGGAGGGTCGCATTTGACGTAGCCGCAGCTGCCCCGTACCCAGGCCGACAGGGTGCGCAGCGGATCGTCCTGCAAGGTACTGATGCTTTTTGGCAGCTGACTTGGCTTGATATCCTCGCCGGCGGGGTTCTTCAGCCAGACGTCGTGCTCCTTGGCCATCAACGCCCAGAAAGCGTCCTTGTGCATGGCGGACCAGTCGTTGAGCAGGTAGGCGTTGACCTTTTTCTCCTTGTCCTTGATGTCCGCATTCCAGACGGCGGTGGACAGGTGATGGTGGTCGGTCAGATAGAACACGCCCCCGGGTCCGCGCACCAGCGGGACCCAGCGGTTATCCGCGAGCAGGTACTTCTCGAGTTTTCCGGCTTTGGCCTTGCCCGAAATCTTTGCCGCCTTGCATTCCACGGCGTCCATCCCGACGGCCGACTGGGTCGGGTGGAGGTCTTGCACATCAATGACACAGCCCCGCTTCTTCTTCTCCTTGAGGGTGATGATCCCATCATCCGGTCTGGCGACCTTGGTCTTGTTGCCGCACTTGGGAAGCGCGCTGTCCTCGTGGTCCTTGCTCTTCTTGGCGTCAGCCGCCCCCGACAATCCGATCATCATCAATCCCGAAAGCATCATGGTGATAGCACGCATCGCGTCTCTCCTCTGTTAAACCAACGTGAAACAGCTGTGGATCGGCATTGTTGCCGGGCCGTCGGGAGTATCGGCGGCGAGAGAAAGCAAGTCAATTGCCGCTGCGCTCAGCGCGGTGGCATATGCAGGCGCTGGGGCCGGGACGACAGCACGCGGTCGGTGTGCGGGCGAATCGAGGATTGCCGCGCGGGTGGCTACCGGTCGTGCGCCAGGACCGGTTGCCGATCAGCTGTGTGAACGCCGGCAGAACACCCGGGCACCCGTCGTCACGGGGTCCGCAGGGTGGCGATTCGGTACTCGGTGAGCAAGCGATCAGCACGGGCGGAGTGGGCTCTCCCCTTGCCCTTGGTCAGGTAGGCGGGTGTTGCCTCACGCCCGCACCAGGCGACAATCACGTCGGGGTCACTGGGGTGCTCGGGCAGATAGCTGCTGAGATCGTACACTTGGCCACCGATCGCCATCCAGCAATCGTCCGGCGTCTTGTGCCTGGCGACTTCAGCGAGCGAATGAGCCTTGCTGGTGGTGACGGGAGGAAGCGCCTGCGGCGCGGCTGGCAGCCACAAGTCGCTTGCCGCGAAGCCGAGTACGACCAGCCAGAACGACGCGGTGGCGAATAGGAATAGTGGGCGCATCAGCGGAAGTCGAAGGTCTCGAAGTGGATGGCGACGCTGGCGACCCCGCGCTGCCGCAGGGCGGTGCCAATGGTGGCCAGCAGCGGCGGCGGCCCGCACATGTGGACTTGCCGGTCGTTCAGGCGGGACACCTGCTGGAGCAGGCGATCGACGTCGGGCGCCTGGTCACCGGAAGCATCGGTGAGCAGTTCGAACAGCGGGTCTGCGCTGGCCAGGTCGCCGAGCTCTTCGAGGAATGCCGCTTCGGCGTCATTGCGATAGAGGTACAGCAGGGTCGTCGGCTGGCTGCAGCGCTGCCCTCGCAAGCTGGCCATGAACGGGGTGATGCCGATGCCGCCGGCCACCCAGAGCTGTGGCAGCGAACGCGTGTCGTCGAGGAAGGTGCCGAAGGGGCCTTCGAGGCGCACCAGCACGCCCGGCTCGACCGCCTGCAGGCGCCGAGAACACGGCCCGAGCGCCTTGACGGTGACCCGCAGCCGGCCCTCGGCTTCAAGACCGCTGACGGTGAACGGATGGTATTCGCCGCAGCCGCGATAGTTCAGGCCGTCACCGAAAGCCACGAGCACGAACTGACCGGGCGCCACCACCAGCGCTGCGGCGCAGGGCGCCAGCGAAGCTTCGATCGTTCCCCGTGCCTGTGGCTGGACCTGGGTGACCCGATAGGGATGCGCAGCCAGGCCGAGATCAGTGGCCAGCAGGCGCCAGCCGAGGGCGGCGGCCGCCATGATCAGCAGCGCGAGGAGCAAGCTGTCATTGCCGAGCAGCACGTACACGTGCGTCAAGCCCAGCACGACGCCGGCGCCGAGCACGAAATGGAAGGCCCGCCAGCGGCGGTAGGGCAGGTGCAGGGCGAAAGTCGTCGCCAGGCCGAACATCAATAGCAGCAGGCCGGCCCAGCCGAGCCACAATGGCCACGACTGCGCGAGGGGCGTCAGCGTTTGCCAGGCGCGGCGCGGATCCTCGCTCCAGCCGTCGAGCGCCAGGGCCAGCGGGTGGCAGAGCAGCAGCAGGTAGGCGCCAAGGCCGCAGCGGTGATGCCAGCGGTAGCTTAGCTCGAGGCCTCCGAGCAGCCGCGTCAGCTGCGCCTCGCGGATCATCAGCAACAGACTGGCGACCAGTAGCCCCGTACCCGCCCAGCCGCTGACGATGGCGGCCGTACGCCACGGGGTCAGGTCGTCCGGGAAGGCCCAAGAGACGCTGGCGAGCGTGATCACGAGAGCTATCAATGGCGCGACGAGGCTGCGCGGTGCTGCGCCGGACGACGGGAAGCTCACTGTAACTTGCCGCGCGCGCGCAGTTTTTCGCAGCCGGACTGGCTCGGCCGTTCGAGAACGACGCCTGCCCGGGCGGCTCGCCGGGCCATTTCGGCGTGCTGCCTGTCCTGATACGCCTTGCACTCCTGGTAGCTCTCGAAACTGCGCATCTGCCGCTGGTGCTCGACGCGCTCGTCGGGCGTCATGAACTGCCAGCCAGCGGTGTTCTGGCGAGCCGCGTGCCAGGGGCCTTCTGCACGCGCGCCAGCGATCGATGGCAGCAACAGGGCAGCGGCCAGCAGGGTCTTCAGCGTCTTGATTGCGCGCCTGTTCATCGATCAGCGTTCCGCAAGCTCGTGTTTCGCAGCGACGGGCATAACGGAGAGCTGCCACGGTTGGGCGCGGTCGTGCGACCAGGACGAGCTGACTCTCGGGATTCCTTCATGAGTCTGACCGGCGTGAATGGTGTGACGGCAAACAGCTCAAGCCGCGCCGCGGCAGAGCTACGGGACTATTTAACCACACTGTCTGGTCTTGCGCAGTTGGGTAATCCGTCGTCTGTACGATGCGCCGCGGACCGGGCCGACGCCATCGCTTTGGCACCGCTTCAATCAACAGGGCCGCGCATCAGTGCGTGAGTCGGGATGGCGCATGTGACCGCCTTGCCACAGCGGGCTCGGCAGGGCCTGCTTTGGGGGGCCAGTGTCTGGTGGCCGGAAGGCGTGGCGGGGGCGCGCCTGCACGGCACGGGTTTCGACCCTCGAAATATTGCTGTAGAATCGTGCCTTTTTCGTATGCGGCGCGGTGGAATGACAGCGCGGATGCGAAGCCGGAGTCGGCGGAGTTTCCCGATGGCGTGTGTTTGCCGGCCGACGGGTGTTGCGCGAGCATACGCCCATACCGATGGCCCAGCGAATCCTCGCGGTTCCAGCGATTGCCTGAGAACAGAATGGTTTCTGCATCTTTGATCTGGCTGCTCAGCGCCGCATTGTCCGTCGGCGAGGCTTCTTTTGGCCGCGCCAGGGTCCACTCACCTTTCAGCCCGTATCACAAGGATTCTTAATGGAAACAAACGCCGCGAATACCGACACTGACGCCTCCGCCCCCACTTCGCCCGATGCTGGCGTACCCGCCGCAAGCGCGCTTGAGCGTCGCGTCGACCTGTCGGTAGCAATCGCCGACCTCGACAAAGAGGTCGACCAGCGCCTGAAGCGCCTCGGCAAGAACATGAAAATGCCGGGTTTCCGGCCAGGCAAGGTACCCACCCACATCATTCGCCAGCAGTACGGCGACCAGGCCCGCCAGGAAGCTCTGAGCGAAACGCTGGGCAACCAGCTCAGCGAGGCGGTGACGACGCAGAAATTGCGCGTCGCTGGCAGTCCGAAGATCGAGGCGAAGGACAGCGGCAGCACGACGCATATCGAGTTCGCGGCCGTTTTCGAGGTGTTTCCCGAGATCAAGCTCAACGATCTGGCCAATCTTGAACTTGAGCGTCCGGTTCTTGAAGTCGGCCCCGCCGAGGTTGATGGCACCATCGAAATCCTGCGCAAGCAGCGGGTGCGCTACGAACCCGTCGATCGTGCCGCGGCAAACGGGGATCGGGTGAGCATCGACTTTCTCGGCAAGAAAGATGGGGTGCCCTTCCAGGGCGGCCAAGGGCAGGATTACCAGTTCGTTCTTGGTGAAGGCAAAATGCTGCCTGACTTCGAGAAAGCGGTGATCGGTAGCAGCCCGGGTGAAAGCAAATCTTTCGAAATGACCTTTCCGGCAGAGTACTTTTCCAAGGAACTGGCCGGTCAGACCGTGACCTTCGACATCACCGCCAAGGAAGTCGGCGAAGCGGTGTTGCCGGAAGTCGATGCCGATTTCGCCAAAGCACTTGGCGTCGCCGATGGTGACCTCGTCAAGATGCGTGCCGAGATCGATGCCAATCTCCGGCGCGAGGTGAAGAAGCGGCTGCAGACGAAAATTACCGGGCAGGTGATGGATTCCCTGCTCGCGGCTCATCCGGTCGATGTGCCGGGCGCTCTGGTGGACAAAGAGATCGAGCGTCTTACGCAGCTTGCCCGCCAGGATATGGAGCAGCGCGGCATGAAGGTCAAGGATGTGCCGATGCAGCGTGAATGGTTTGTCGATCAGGCCACGCGCAGGGTCGGTCTTGGGCTGGTTCTCGCGGAGATCGTCAAGCAGCACGAATTGCAGGCGAAACCGGCTCAAGTGCGTGCGATGGTCGAGGAAGCGGCGCAAAGTTACGAGCATCCGGAAGAGGTCATCCGCTGGTATTATGCCCAGCCCGAGCGCCTGGGCGATTTCGAGAGTGCAGCGATTGAGGCCAACGTGGTTGACTGGGTGCTGGCCGGCGTCAAGGTGAGCGACAAGCCGGTCGCTTTCGATGAACTGATGGGGCAGGCGTCCTGAATGCTTAATACGCAGTGGACTCGAGGCAGAGGAGCCGACATGGGTGTTGACGACGGCAGCAACTGGGATCCGCAGGCACTGGGCCTGGTGCCGATGGTGGTTGAGCAGAGCGGTCGTGGCGAACGTGCCTACGATATCTACTCGCGCTTGCTCAAGGAACGCGTCATTTTTCTGGTGGGTCCGGTCAATGACGTCACCGCCAATCTGGTGGTGGCGCAGTTGCTTTTTCTGGAAGCCGAGAATCCGGACAAGGACATCCATTTCTACATCAACTCGCCGGGCGGTTCGGTATCGGCCGGCCTGTCGGTCTACGACACCATGCAGTTCATCAAGCCCGAGGTGTCGACCTTGTGCATGGGGCAGGCTTGCTCGATGGGGGCTTTTCTACTGGCTGCGGGTGCGCATGGCAAGCGTTTCGCCTTGCCCAATTCGCGGGTGATGATTCACCAGCCGATGGGTGGTTTTCAGGGACAGGCGTCCGACATTGCGATTCACGCCAAGGAAATCCTGTCGCTGCGCGCCAAACTCAACGAGCTGATGGCCCATCACACCGGGCAGGACATCGAGCGTATTGAACGTGACACCGATCGTGATAATTTCCTTTCGGCGCAGGAAGCGGCAGAATATGGTCTGATCGACAAGGTGCTGGCCAATCGGGTCGCCGGTTGACTGGGGGCGACTTCGCATCCAGGCACTCTCCATACAGATTGACAGGGAGGTAGGTCGACATGACGGAAAAGAAAAGTGGCACCGAGAAGCTGCTCTACTGCTCGTTTTGCGGCAAGAGTCAGCATGAAGTGAAGAAGCTGATCGCCGGGCCGTCGGTATTCATTTGCGACGAGTGCATCGAGCTCTGCAACGATATCGTCCGCGACGAAATCGCCGGTGACCAGGATGGCAAGGGCGCTGAGGGTGATCTGCCGACCCCCAAGGAAATCGCCGCGCTGCTGGATCAGTATGTGATCGGTCAGGATCAGGCCAAGCGAATCCTGTCGGTGGCTGTTTACAACCACTACAAGCGTCTTCGTCATCACGGCAAGAGCAATGACGATGTCGAGCTCGCCAAGAGCAATATCCTGCTGATCGGCCCCACCGGGTCCGGCAAGACGCTGCTGGCGCAGACGCTCGCGCGAATGCTCGACGTGCCGTTCGTGATGGCCGATGCAACGACCCTGACCGAAGCCGGCTACGTCGGCGAGGATGTCGAGAACATCATTCAGAAGTTGCTGCAGAAGTCCGATTACGATACCGACAAGGCACAGCGCGGGATCGTCTATATCGACGAGATCGACAAGATCTCGCGCAAGTCCGACAATCCGTCGATTACCCGTGACGTCTCGGGCGAGGGCGTGCAGCAGGCACTGCTCAAGCTGATCGAAGGTACGGTTGCGTCGGTGCCGCCGCAGGGTGGACGCAAGCATCCGAACCAGGACTTCGTGCAGGTCGACACGACCAACATCCTTTTTGTTTGCGGGGGCGCCTTCGATGGTCTGGAGAAAGTCATTCGCGAACGTTCGGAGCGTGGCGGTATCGGCTTCAGTGCCGAAGTAAAGAGCAAGGACAACAAGAAGGCGATCGGCGAGGTGCTGCGCAGCGTCGAGCCCGAGGACCTGATCAAATTCGGTCTGATTCCCGAACTGATCGGCCGCTTGCCGGTGGTGGCCACGCTCGAGGAGCTCTCCGCTGCGGCGCTGGTCGAGATTCTCGTCGAGCCCAAGAATGCGCTGGTCAAGCAGTACCAGAAGCTCTTCGCGATGGAAGGTGTAGGGCTTGAAATACGCCCGGCGGCGATGATGGCCATTGCCCGAAAGGCCCTCGAACGGAAGACCGGTGCGCGTGGCTTGCGCTCGATTCTGGAGTCGGTCTTGCTGGACACCATGTACGAACTTCCCGGCATGGAGAATGTCTCAGAGGTCGTCGTCGACGAGAACGTGATTGTTGGCGATGCGCAGCCCATTCTGATCTACGCTGGTCAAGCCAAGGTTTCTGGCGGCAACTGATGTGCTGGCCGCGGCCTGCGGCTTGAAATACGGGTTCTTGCCACAACTTGTGAGCATCAACCTTCACCTAAAGGGCACAACTGATGTCTGCAACACCCAAGTTGGCTAGCGAGCCAGTCGAACTGCCGCTGTTGCCTCTGCGCGACGTGGTGGTCTTTCCGCACATGGTGATTCCGCTGTTTGTCGGGCGGCCAAAGTCGATCAAAGCCCTCGAAGTGGCGATGGAAGCCGGCAAGAATATCCTGCTGGTGGCTCAGAAATCTGCTGTCAAGGACGAGCCGGAAGCCGAGGATCTCTACGATATCGGCTGCGTGGCCAATATCCTGCAGATGCTGAAGCTGCCCGATGGCACGGTCAAGGTACTGGTCGAAGGTACCCAGCGCGCACGCCTGGATACCATCGAATCCCGCGACGACATGTTCTTCGCCCGCGCACGTCCGGTGGTCGCCGATGATGGTGTCAATCATGAAGTCGAGGCCCTGCGTCGTGCGGTGATCGCGCAGTTCGATCAGTACGTCAAGCTCAACAAAAAGATTCCGCCGGAAATTCTGACTTCGATCGCGGGCATTGAAGAGGCCGGGCGTCTGGCCGACACCATCGCCGCGCACCTGCCGCTGAAGATCGAGCAGAAGCAGGAAGTTCTCGAGATGTTCGACATCCGTGCGCGCATCGAACGCCTGCTGACACAACTCGAAGCCGAAATCGATATCCTGCAGGTCGAGAAGCGTATCCGCGGGCGCGTCAAGCGCCAGATGGAAAAGAGTCAGCGCGAGTATTACCTCAACGAACAGGTCAAGGCGATTCAGAAGGAACTCGGCGAAGGCGAAGACGGCGCCGACATGGAGGATCTCGAGAGGAAGGTCAAGACCGCGGGAATGGGCAAGGAAGGGCTCGCCAAGGCGCAGGCGGAGCTTCGCAAGCTGAGATTGATGTCGCCGATGTCCGCGGAAGCGACGGTGGTGCGTAATTTCATCGAAACGCTGATCGGCCTGCCCTGGCGCAAGCGGACGCGAACCAGCAAGGATCTGGCGGCGGCTGGAAAGATTCTCGACACCGATCACTGGGGACTGGAAAAGGTCAAGGAACGGATCATCGAGTACCTCGCCGTGCAGCAGCGCGTCGATCGACTCAAGGCGCCCATTCTGTGCCTGGTTGGCCCTCCCGGTGTCGGCAAGACATCGCTCGGGCAGTCGATCGCGCGGGCTACCGGTCGTAAATTCGTCCGCATGAGCTTGGGCGGCGTCCGCGATGAGGCCGAGATTCGCGGTCACCGGCGGACCTATATCGGCTCGATGCCGGGCAAGATCCTGCAGAACATGAGCAAGATCGGGGTCAAGAATCCGCTCTTCCTGCTCGATGAAGTTGACAAGATGGGGCAGGATTTTCGCGGTGATCCGAGCTCGGCGCTGCTCGAGGTGCTGGACCCGGAGCAGAATTCGACCTTCGTCGATCACTATGTCGAGGTCGAGTACGATTTGTCGGAAGTGATGTTCGTCGCCACGGCCAACACTTTGAACATCCCGGCGCCCTTGCTCGATCGCATGGAGGTGATCAGGCTTTCGGGATATACCGAGGACGAGAAGGTCAACATCGCCCAGCGTTATCTGCTGCCCAAGCAGATTAAGAACAATGGGCTGAGGACGACCGAACTGACCGTGGCCGAGAGCGCGCTACGCGATATCGTTCGCTACTACACGCGTGAGGCCGGGGTACGGTCGCTTGAACGAGACATTTCCAAGATCTGTCGCAAGGTAGTGAAGACGCTGCTGCTCAGGAAGAGTCAGCACAAAGTCGCAGTCAGCGCGCGCAACCTGGACAAGTTCCTCGGTGTTCGTCGTTTCAACTTCGGCGTCGCCGAGCGCGAGAACCAGATTGGTCAGGTGACCGGACTGGCGTGGACCGAAGTCGGTGGCGAATTGCTGACCATCGAGTCGGTGGTCTTGCCGGGCAAAGGCAAGACGATCACCACCGGCAAGCTGGGCGAGGTGATGCAGGAGTCGGTGCAGGCAGCGGTGTCAGTGGTGCGCAAGCGTGCCGAGTCGCTGGGCATCGACGACGATTTCTACCAGAAGAGCGATATTCACATTCACCTCCCGGAAGGCGCCATTCCCAAAGACGGGCCGTCTGCGGGGGTTGGGATCTGTACGGCGCTGGTCTCGGTGCTGACCGGCATTCCGGTGTGTTGCGACGTTGCGATGACCGGTGAGATAACCCTGCGCGGCGAGGTGTTGCCGATCGGCGGACTGAAGGAGAAACTCCTGGCGGCAGTGCGCGGGGGGCTGGCCAGGGTGTTGATTCCGGAGGAGAACGTCCGGGATCTGGCGGAAATTCCGGACAACATCAAGAACAAGCTCGAGATCATCCCGGTCAGATGGATCGATCAGGTCCTCGAGCAAGCGCTTGAGCGAAAGCCCGAGCGCTTGACGGGCGAGGCGGGGCCAACGCCGGCTGTCGCCGGCGTTGCATCGGAGGGTGTTTCCGGGCAGGCGGTGATCACGCATTGAGTTCTGGCAGTACAGGGTCCGGAGACTCTCGTTTCCGGTCTCTCTAGCGCTGTTCTGACGAGCGGCTCGTGTCAGGTCTGCGTGCGGCGTGTCAGGTTGCAAGTGTTAACCGTGACCTTACTCGATTCTGGCTGCTCCGGGGGCGACTGATGAGTCAGGAGTCGCTGGCTTTGCGCTGCCGGGTGGGTTCCGGAATGCGGGTGAAAGCTTGGAACAGGCTCGGAAACCGGTATGGCCAAGAGGCAGTGGATGGGTTAGACTCACGCCTCTTTGCTCAGGTCAGACGACGGGTGCTTAGCTCAGTTGGTAGAGCGCTAGCCTTACAAGCTGGATGTCGGCGGTTCGAGCCCGTCAGCACCCACCAGAAAGAGCAATAGACGTTCTGCAGCGTTTGGGAGTGGTAGTTCAGTTGGTTAGAATACCGGCCTGTCACGCCGGGGGTCGCGGGTTCGAGTCCCGTCCACTCCGCCACTGCCGAAGGGCGAACGCAAGTTCGCCTTTTTTGTTTTCTTGCCACTGTTTCAATGAGTTAGCAGGCCACCATCATGATCTTCGACGCTGTCCGCAACAACCCGCGAGTTGCTCAGGGAATCCTCGCCTTGATCATCTTGCCCTTCGCATTCTTCGGGATTGACTCGTACGTTGGCAAGATCGGTGCAGGGGCAGATCTGGCCAGCGTTGGTGATTCGAAGATCACCATGCCGCAGTTTGACCAAGCTTGGCGCGTCCAGCAAGATCGCATGCGGCAGGCGCTTGGTGACAGTTTTCGCCCGGAGTCGCTGAATACGCCGGAGGCAAGGCTGGCGGTTCTGAACTCACTGATCGATCAGCGCTTGTTGCTCCTGGAGGCAGTAAAGGGACGCCTTGGCGCTGGCGATGACCTCTTGCGCGAGGTCATAAGCAAGATTCCGGCCTTGCAGGAAAACGGGCAGTTTTCGATGGCTCGTTATCAGGCTGCACTGGCGGCGCAGGGGCTCTCGCAACCGCAGTTCGAGGCACAAATGCGCCAGGACCTCACGCTGCAGCAGTTGGTGGGTGCGATTGCCGATACGGGCATCGTCGGCGTCACGATGACGGATGCAATGCTGCGCATACAGTCCGAGGAGCGCCAGGTTGCCGAGTTGCGCTTCAGCCCGGAGCAGTTTATGGGGCAGGCGAAAATCGAACCGGCTGCGGTCCAGAAATTCTATGACGAGAACAAGAAGCGCTTCGAGATACCGGAGCAGGCCAAGGCCGAGTACGTCGTCCTGTCGCTCGATGCCTTGATGGCCAAGGTCCAGGTGAGCGATGCCGAAGTGACCGCCTGGTACGAGAGCCACAAGGACCGTTACCAGCAGGCCGAAGAACGACGGGCGAGCCACATCCTCATTTTGGTCGACGCCAATACCGACCAGGCAAAAGCCAAGGCGAAAGCTGAGGAGATCCTGAAGGAAATTCAGAAGTCTCCGGCCACATTTGCCGAACTGGCCAAGCAGCAGTCGCAGGATCCTGGCTCGGCGCAAAAGGGCGGCGATCTGGGTTTCTTCGGCCGTGGAATGATGGTCAAAGCGTTCGAGGATACGGTCTTCAAGCTGCAGGAGAACGAGGTTTCGGGG
Organism: Accumulibacter sp.; assembly: GCF_032229525.1. Taxonomy (GTDB): domain Bacteria; phylum Pseudomonadota; class Gammaproteobacteria; order Burkholderiales; family Rhodocyclaceae; genus Accumulibacter. The sequence goes on from NZ_JAVTWB010000253.1 coordinate 85,171, forward strand.
GTCGTGCAGTCGGAGTTCGGCTATCACATCATCAAGTTGACGGGAGTCAAGACTGGCAAGCAGAAGTCATTGGCCGAGGTGCGCTCGGAGCTTGAGGACGAACTCAGGCGCCAGGCGGCGTCGCGACAATTCGCCGAAGCCGCCGAGGCTTTCAGCAACATCGTCTATGAGCAGCCGGACAGCCTGCAGCCGGTGGTCGACAGGTTTCATTTGAAGATCGAGAAATCGGCTTGGTTGCCGCGAGACGCGAGTCGGCAAGTCGCGGCGACACTAGGCCCGCTCGGCGACGAGAAGGTCCTGACGGCGCTCTTCTCGGCCGATTCACTGAAAAACAAACGCAACACGGAAGCGATCGAAGTCGCGCCCAACGTTCTGCTCTCGGCACGCGTCACTGAATATCGACCCTCAAGCGTCAAACCTTTCGACACGGTACGGGCAGACATTGAAGCTGCTCTGAGGGCTCAGGAAGCGTCTACGCTTGCCCGCCAGGCGGGAGAGGCCAAACTTCGCGCCTTGCAGCAGAACCCTGAAGACAAGGCAGGCTGGGGCCCGGTCAAAACCGTGTCCCGACTCGACGGAGGGCAGATGCCGAGGGCGGCATTGAAGGCCATTTTCCAGGCTGACGTCCAGAAACTGCCGGCTTACGTCGGTGCCGAAGGGGATGGCGGTAGCTACATGCTCTACCAGATCGTCAAGGTTGGCCAGCCGGAAAAGCTTGACGATCAACGGCGCCAGGCGCTCGAGAGCGAGTACGGCAAGATTCTTGGTCAGGAGGATTTTGCGGCCTATCTCGCTGGCTTGCGGTTGCGGTACAAGATCGATATCAACACGTCGGCGCTGGCCAGCAAGGAGCAGCGCTAGTCACCCCATAGTCGCCGCGTGGTCCTTTCCTGAAGGGCTTTGCCGCGGCATGGTGTGTCGGTGTAAGAGCGCTTGCCCGTTCGACTGATGGGCGGGGTAAAGCGGGCCCGGATGTGCCCCCACCGCTCGCTGGCTGACCCATGGCGCAGGTCATGTCTCCAGCGCAAGCGGACCGGGCTTGAGCGGCACGGAGTGCCCGCGCCAGCGCCACCAGGTTGCGCCTTGTTCCGCTGCGCCGAGTTTGGCTTGCGGACCACTCGGGCCAATCGGCTGCTTGATCAGCAAAAGAAAAACCCCGCCGGAGCGGGGTTTTCTTGTCAGCGAGCAAGCCCGGACCGGGATTACATGTCCATGCCGCCCATGCCACCCATACCGCCCATACCGCCCATACCACCACCCATACCGCCGCCCATCGCCGGCTTGTCTTCGGCCAGTTCGGCGACCATGCACTCGGTAGTCAGCATCAGGCCGGCGATCGAGGCCGCGTTCTGCAGCGCGGTACGCGTCACCTTGGTCGGATCGAGAACACCCATTTCAACCAGGTCGCCGTACTCTCCGGTGGCTGCGTTGTAGCCAAAATTACCGGTCCCTTGCAGCACGGCATTGACCACGACAGAGGGCTCGGCGCCAGCGTTGGCGACGATTTCGCGCAGCGGTTGCTCCAGCGCGCGCAGCACGATTTTGATGCCGGCATCCTGGTCGTGGTTGTCACCCTTCACCGAGGCGAGCGCGCTACGGGCGCGTAGCAGGGCCACCCCACCACCGGGAACGATGCCCTCTTCGACAGCCGCGCGGGTTGCGTGCAGTGCATCTTCGACGCGTGCCTTCTTCTCTTTCATCTCGACTTCAGTCGCTGCTCCGACCTTGATCAGGGCAACGCCTCCCGCGAGCTTGGCGACGCGCTCCTGCAGCTTCTCCTTGTCGTAGTCGCTGGTAGCGGTGTCGATTTGCGTGCGGATTTGGTTGACGCGCGCCTCGATGGCGGCGGTGTCACCGGCGCCATCGATGATCGTGGTGTCTTCCTTGCCGATCTCGATACGCTTGGCTTGGCCAAGTTCGGCGAGGGTCGCTTTTTCGAGGGTGAGGCCGACTTCTTCCGCAATCACCTGACCGCCGGTCAGCACGGCGATATCTTCAAGCATGGCCTTGCGGCGGTCGCCGAAGCCCGGCGCCTTCACGGCACAGGTCTTGAGGATGCCGCGGATGTTGTTGACCACCAGTGTGGCGAGTGCTTCACCGTCGACATCTTCGGCGACGATCAGCAGTGGGCGGCTGGCTTTGGCGACCTGCTCGAGAATAGGCAACAAGTCCCGGATGTTGGAGACCTTCTTGTCGAAGATCAGGACATACGGGTTTTCCAGGATAGCGTTCTGCTTCTCGTTGTTGTTGATGAAGTAGGGGCTGAGGTAGCCGCGGTCGAACTGCATGCCTTCGACGACGTCGAGTTCATTGTTCAGCGACTTGCCATCTTCAACAGTAATAACGCCTTCCTTGCCGACCTTATCCATTGCACGCGCGATGATTTCGCCGATGTCAGCGTCAGCGTTTGCCGAGATCGAACCGACCTGAGCAATCTCCTTGTTGGTCGAACATGGCTTGGAAAGCTTCTTCAACTCGTCAACAGTCGCGATAACGGCCTTGTCGATGCCGCGCTTGAGATCCATCGGGTTCATGCCGGCGGCAACGTACTTCATGCCTTCGCGGACGATCGACTGGGCCAGAACGGTAGCGGTAGTGGTACCGTCACCGGCGATGTCGGACGTCTTGGAGGCGACTTCCTTGAGCATCTGGGCGCCCATGTTGGCGAACTTGTCCTTCAGTTCAATTTCCTTGGCGACAGAGACACCGTCCTTGGTGACGGTGGGGGCGCCGTACGAGCGGTCCAGAACGACGTTGCGGCCTTTGGGGCCGAGGGTGATCTTTACTGCGTCGGCAAGAAGGTTTACGCCTTCAACCATGCGAGCGCGTGCGCTATCGCCAAACTTGACTTCTTTAGCTGCCATAGAGGTAACTCCTAGAATTCTTTAATGTAATGATCTGAATCTGGCTCGGAAAACCGAGTGGTAAGGCGGGATGGGCGCGACCTTGTCGGCCCGGAAACTCTAGGCCTCGACGACGCCCATGATGTCTTCTTCGCGCATGACAAGCAGCTCGTCGCCATCGACCTTGACGGTCTGTCCAGCGTACTTGCCGAACAGGACGCGGTCGCCCACCTTCACTTCGAGGGCGCGCACGGAACCATCCTCAAGTACTTTGCCATTGCCTACGGCGCGGATTTCACCTTGGTCGGGCTTTTCGGCAGCCGCATCCGGAATGACGATACCGGAGGCGGTCTTGCGCTCCTCTTCAAGACGCTTGACGATCACGCGATCATGCAACGGACGAATTTTCATGCAGTTTCTCCTTGGGTTAGGCATACAAGCGAACAAAACTTGTTACACCCTGCTGCTGCAAGCACAACGCCTGAGCGCAGTGTTGTTAGCACTCACTGCTAACGAGTGCTAATAATAGGGCCACAGTGCGCGAATTTCAAGGGGCGAAGGCGCGTAAACGGAGATTGCTTCCTCGTCGCCATGACGCTGCTCGGCGAAGAGACGGTGTGTGGCGCGCATTTTCTTGCGGTGTGTGAACGGTAAGCGCGAACGTTTGGACCGCTGGTGGCCTATCTCAGTCGGGCCATCGGGCTCGCCTGGTAAGCGCGCGGCCGATCGCCTCGTGCAACGCGCATGGTCAGTTCGCCGTGCCGCCGGAAAGCGCCAGGCTCTGGAGCGATACCCGCTTGCGGCCATCGGCAACGCAGTGACTGCCCACCTCCTGAAACCCGAAGCTGGCGTGGAATCGCGCCGAGTTTTCGTTTGGCGGGTCGACATCGAACTCGCAGGTGAGCATTTCGGCAGCCTTGGCCTGGTCGTTGCCAACGATGTCCGTGTAGAGCAGCTTGCCCAGACCGGCGCCCTGATGCGCAATCGAGACGACGATTCGGTCGATGTACAGAAAGCGCGGGTAGCGCGCCGCGAACCAGAGGTAGTTTGGACTATCGTAGGGCGCGCCTTCGCGTAGCGCGAGCAGGAAGGCGGAAACCTGCCCGGCCTGTTCGACGACCCGAAAATAGGCCGCAGAGCGGTGTAGCCGCTGCAGCAACTCGGGCGTCAGGGGGCTCAGGAAGCGAACCGACTCCTCGTTGAGAGCGAGGATTTCGTCGTGGTCGGCAAGCTGCGCGTCGCGAATGATCATCGGTGAACCCCGGCTTGGGCAGACAGCCTGAGCGGCTGGCAACAGCAGGCAAGTGACGGTCAGTCTTCGCTCTCTTCGTCTTCTGGGTGCTGGCTCTCGTAGTCGCGACCGTAAAGGCGGGTCAGGTCGGCAAGGTGGTCGGCGTGCCAGGCTTCGACCTGATCCCAACGGTAGCGCCACTCCCAGGAACCCTCACCGATGCTCGGCCGGTTCATGCGGTGCGTGGTGTCGAGCATCAGCGCGTCCTGCATCGGGATGACGCAGAACTGGGCAACCGACGAGAAAGCGAGACGGATCAGGTACCAGCACAGCTCGGCGGCATTCTCGCTGCCCACCCCGAGGTAGGCGTGTACCCGGTCCTGCTCCTCCTGCTCGAGCGACGCCCACCAGCCGCAGGTGGTGTCGTTGTCGTGGGTGCCGGTGTAGACCACCGTGTTGGCGTCGTAGTTGTGCGGCAGATAGGGGTTCCTGGCGTCGTCGCCGAAAGCGAAATGCAGGATGCGCATGCCCGGCAGACCGACGTCCTGGCGTAGCTTCCTGACGGCCGGCGTGATGATGCCGAGGTCTTCGGCAATGATCTTCAGCCTGCCGCTCTCGTCGCTCAATTCGCCGCGCATGGCGGTGAACAGCGCTTCTCCGGGCCCTGGCTGCCAGATACCGTCGATCGCCGTTTCAGCCGCGGCCGGAATCTCCCAGTAGGACTCGAAGCCGCGGAAATGATCAATGCGAACGATGTCGCACAGCTTCAGCATTTGCTGCATGCGCTCTATCCACCAGCGATAGTTTTCGGCGGCATGCGCCGACCACAGATAGAGCGGGTTGCCCCAGCGCTGTCCGGTCTCGCTGAAATAGTCCGGCGGCACGCCGGCGACGACGCGCGGACGACCGTCTTTATCGAGGTCGAACAGCTGCGGATTGGCCCAGACGTCGGCACTGTGCCCGGAAACGAAGATTGGCAGGTCGCCGACGATCTCGATGCGGTGTGCGTTGGCGTAGGCCTTGAGCTTCGCCCACTGCTCGTGGAAACACCACTGGCAGAACTTCCAGAAACCTATCTCGGCGGCGTGCTGGCTTTTCGCCTCCGACAGCGCGTCCGGCTCGCGATGAGCCTGAGCTGCAGGCCAATCCTGCCACATCGTGCCCTGGTCGCCATGGTTGGCGATATCCAGCGCCATGAACAGCGCGTAGTCGTCGAGCCAGGCGTGCGCATCGACGCAGAAGGCCTCGAAATCCGCGTGTCGGTGCGATTTCTGGTCAGCGAAAAAGCGCTCGGCGGCACGCCTCAACTGGCCCATCCGGAAGGGCCGTACGGCGGCGTAGTCGATCCGGTCTGCGGGGAAAGCAGGGACCTCGGCGAGATCGGCATCGGTCAGCCAGCCCGTCGTGTGCAGTGCGCCCAGGTCGATCAGCAGCTCGCTGCCGGCGAAAGCGGATGGGCTGGAGTAGGGTGAGTTTCCTGGTCCGACACCGGTGAGGGGCAACACCTGCCACAGGGATTGACCCCCGGCGACCAGCCAGTCGACAAAGTGATAGGCGGCGGGGCCAAGGTCGCCCGAGCCGTGCGGGCCGGGCAGTGAGGTGGGGTGAAGCAGGATGCCGCTCTGGCGGGGAAGGGGAGTCATCGAGATCCTTTTTTCTTGCGTCATCGTCCGTTTTTTGGTGACGGAGCGAGCAGATTGTCAAGTTGCATTATTTGGGGTGCTGCTGGTCGCATGCCATGCCAGTCGGCTGGCGGCGCTGAATCGGTCAGTGGCGCTTTGCGCGACGGCCGCCAGTATCGGGCGCCTGCGCTTGCAGCGCAAGGTGAGTTGCATGACGCGCTTTTACTGTCCCGCCGACGTGCCCGCTGCCACAGCCCCCGGCAGCGAAGTGGCGTGGTCAGCCAGGCGCGGCGGACTCCGCGACGAGCCTGATTACTCGAGCCTGGTAATCTTGTTGCCCTGCAGGCCAAGGCCGGCCATCAGACCCTTCTGACTGAAGATGAAGGCATAGATGTCGTCTTGCGCAGTCGTGGAAGTCAGCGACTTGCCCATGCCCTCGTCGACCATGACAATCGTTGGGCCAACGCCGACTTCGAAGCCCTGGGCCGTGTTCAGGGTCTGCAGCGATTTCTCGTTCATGAAAAACATCGCATAGCCGTATTGCTGGGCACCGGCTTGAAGCCCGTACGAAGCGCCAGCGGTGTTGTAGTAGCCCGAGGTTTTGCCCTGCTTGAAGAGTACGCCGTCTCCGTACTGTCCACCGACGACGAGACCGGCCTTGGTAATTTTGGGAAAGACGAGGACGGCTACCGCATTCCTGGACAAGTCCTTGGCCGCCGGGATCTTGGCGATCAGCTTCTTGTAGGCGCTGCGCGCGTCTCTTTCGAGCGCTGCGTGGTCAGCCGCGATGGCGGCAGCCGGGGCCAGCAGAGCAGTGGCCAGGGCTATCAGCAGCCACCGGGAAAATTGAAAGACGCGCGAAAAGAATTTCTTCTTCATGTCACCACTCCGTGAAAAATTGCTGCCAGGAAGAGTCCGCCTGGCCGGGTCGTCGAGGCGTCATCATAAGCCAAAGTCCTCGCACGCGGCTTGCTTCACCAATGTGATTTCATCCCGACGCCATGTCTTTTCGCGCGACACGATTCGAGTGGAGCGTAGCAGCGCAGGACTGCTTTGGCGCCATACGGTAGAATGGTTATTAGGGGCGGCCGCACGCTCGACAGGTCCTGCCTGGAGGCTCGCGAGTGGCGCCAGGGGCAACCAAAGGACGGTTACCAGCACACGCCAACACCACAATCCACGACGAGTACAACGAGTACATCATGAATACAGACACCCTTCAGAACCGCTGCTTCGATGAAATCAAAATAGGGGACACGGCAAGCGTCAGTCACACCCTGAGCTTGCACGACGTGCAACTCTTCGCTGCCGTGTCCGGCGATCTCAGTCCGACTCAGCTCGACAATGCACTGGATCGACAGCAGGGCCCGGGCGACGTCAGCGCCCACAGCATGTGGCTGGGCGCGCAGCTTTCCGGACTGCTCGGCAACCAGCTTCCCGGCCCGGGCACCGTGCATTCTGGACAGGATCTCGAGTTCCTGGCGCCGCTGCCGATTGGCGAGCAGGTGACGATCACCATCACCGCGACGGCCAAGGACCCGGCCAGCCAGCGGGTGAGCTTCGACTGCCGCGGGGTCAATGCGCGCGGTGAGACGATCATGACCGGTACGGCGCGGGTGATCGCGCCGCGGGTGAAGATCAGCATGGCGCGTCCCGACGCGGCGCAGGTGTCTATTCAGAGCCACGATCGCTTCGAGCATCTGGTCGAACGCTGCCGGCAACTGACTCCCGTGGTGGTGGCGGTGGCGCATCCCTGCGACGCATCGTCACTTGGCGCGGCGCTGCAGGCCAGGCGTGAGGGGCTGATCGAGCCGATCCTGGTCGGGCCGCTGGCCAGGTTGCATGCCGTTGCCGAAGAGCAGGGTTTCGACCTCTCTGGCGTAGAACTCGAAGATGTGCCGCACAGCCATGCGGCGGCTTTTCGGGTCGTCGAACTGGTTCGCCTTGGCAAGGCGGCGGCGCTGATGAAAGGAAGCCTGCATACCGACGAGCTGATGGCCGAGGTGGTCAACAGGCAAACGGGGTTGCGCACCGAGCGGCGCATCACGCACGCCTTCGTGATGGACGTGCCGACCTATCACAAGCCGTTGATCGTCACCGATGCGGCGATCAACATCGCACCTGATCTCGACACCAAGCGCGACATTTGCCAGAACGCCATCGACCTCGGGCATGTACTCGGAATAGAATGCCCGAAGGTGGCGATCATCTGTGCCGTCGAAGGGATCAACTCGCGGATGGTGTGCACCACGGACGCCGCTTCGCTGTGCAAGATGGCCGACCGCGGCCAGATCACGGGGGCCATTCTCGATGGCCCGCTGGCCCTCGATAACGCCATCAGCAAGGAAGCCGCTCGGATCAAGAAGATCGATTCGCTGGTCGCCGGCGATCCAGACATTCTGGTGGTTCCCGATCTCGCCGCCGGCAACATCCTGGCCAAGCAATTTACCTTCATGAGCAATGCCGATGGCGCGGGTATCGTGCTCGGTGCGCGCGTGCCGATCATCCTCACCAGTCGTGCCGACAACCGGCGTGCCAAACTCGCTTCGTGCGCGGTGGCCTGCCTGATGGCCAGTGCCGCGGTGGCGCAGGGCTCGACGATAGCGGGAGCTTGAGATGGGAAACGGAATTCTGGTCCTCAACGCCGGCTCTTCGAGCCTGAAGTTCTCGGTTTTCGACATCGGCGGTCCGGGTGTCCTCGATGCCATGGCGGTGGGCCAGGTTGAAGGCCTGGGCACGGCACCGCACCTCAAGGCAAAGGGCGCTGATGGCAGCGTCATTGCCGACCAGCGCTGGACTACCAGCGAAGTCGCCACTCACGGGAGGGCATTGCAGGAGATTGCCACGCTGCTACGTTCCCGCTTCGCGGGACAGGAGCTGGCGGGCGTCGGTCATCGTGTGGTGCACGGCGGTCCGGACTATTCGGCGCCGCTGCTGATCACGCCGCAGGCGATGGAAAAACTCGCCACCTTTGTGCCGCTGGCGCCGCTGCATCAGCCGCACAACCTGGCCGCCATCCGCGCGGTGCAGGAGGCGCGGCCCGAGTTGCCTCAGGTTGCCTGTTTTGATACCGCGTTCCACCGCAGCCACGACACTGTCGTGCAGCTCTATGGTCTGCCCTATGAATACTTCGAGCGCGGCATCCGCCGCTACGGCTTTCACGGCCTGTCCTACGAGTACATCGCCGCGACGCTGCCAGAGGTGGCGCCGGAAATCGCCGCCGGGCGTGTCGTCGTGGCTCATCTCGGCAGCGGTGCCAGCATGTGCGCAATCCACAACGGCCGCAGTGTCAGCAGTTCGATGGGCTTTACCGCGCTCGACGGACTGCTGATGGGTACGCGGCCGGGCAACATGGATCCCGGCATCGTTCTCTACCTGCTCGAGCACGAAGGGATGAGCGCCAAAGAGATCGAGGAACTGCTCTACAAGCGTTCCGGCCTGCTCGGTCTGTCGGGAATCGGCAACGACATGCGTGTCCTGCAGGAGAGTGACTCGCCGCGCGCGCGCCTGGCGATCGATCACTTCGTCTATCGCATCAGTCGTGAACTCGGCGGGCTCGCGGCGGTGCTCGGGGGGCTCGATGCCCTCGTGTTCACTGCCGGCATAGGCGAAAACAGCGCATACATTCGTCGACGGGTCTGCGAACAGGCGAAATGGCTGGGCATCGATCTCGACGCGGCGGCCAACGAACAGGCTGGCCCGCGTATCAGCAGCGCCGGCAGCAAGGCTTCGGCGTGGGTGGTGCCGACCAACGAGGAGCTGATGATTGCGCGGCACACGCGCGTGCTGCTCGGGCTGTAATCACCGCTGGAAGTCCAGCATTGGACTCGGCCCAGGCTGCGGCACTGGCGGCAAGAACTGCGGGCAGCGGGGGGCCGCCGATGTCGGGCCTTTCCCGCACCACGATGTTCGGTATTTCAGTGGCGGGCAGGTGACGGGCCTGCCAGCTTGAGCCGGCAGATGGCGACCGACGCATCCTCCGGGTCGGTCAAAATAGTGAAGCCAAGGCGAGCGGCGAGTCGCAGCATCGGCGCGTTGACCCGCAGCACGAAACCCTCCATTTCCACGAGCCCACGCCGTTTCGTGGCAGCGATCAGCGCGCTCATCAGGGCATGGCCAAGCCCGGCTCCATCGTAGTTCCCGGCGACGGTGACCGAAAATTCGCAGCTCGCCGGGTCGTTGCCGATCACCGCGAGGGCAGAGCCCACGATATCGATCCCGTCGGCAGCCGGGACAGTGGCCACGAGGCCGATGCCGCTCTCGGGAAACGAGGCGAGAACCTTGCGCAAGCGGTCCACGTTGGGTTCGCGGACGACCCGCATGAAACGCATGTAGCGGGCGTCCGCATCGAGTCGCTCGAAGGCCTGCAGCAGTTCATCCTCGTCGGTGCTACGGATCGCACGAAGGTGCACCGCACGCCCGTCGCGCAGGGTGACGTCAGTTGCTGCGAAGATGGAGTCCATGGATAGCCGTAGTCCTTTCCGTCCGGTCGCCATCGCCCTGTCGTGCGTGGCTTGACCGGGCAATTGTCATTCCTTGACTGGGATGTCGATGGCCGCGTGTTCCGGTGCCTGCGGCGGCAGCGCTTCGCAGCTGCGAGCGTAGCGTTCGATGCCGGGCTTGGCGCTCAGACCATGCGCGACGACGCTGAGTAACACGGTCGCCATAACCGCCAGACGGATGGTGTTTTCGCCTGGCAGATTCGGCTGTTTCTCCAGATACACCAGCCCGAGGACAATCGACGCCAGGCCGCGCGGGCCGAACCAGCCGAGGAACAGGACGGTCGGGCGACTGAGGCCGATGCCGGCGACTGCCACCGCGACGGGCAGCATGCGAACGACGGTCAGGCTGAGAAGTGCATAGAGCATGACGACCGGCGTGAAATCGTCCGAGTTGCGCGCGATGAGTAGCCCGAACAGGAAAAAAACGAAGAAGTTGAACAGCTGTCCCCAGCCTTCGGTGAACTCGACGCTGTGCCGTCCGACCTTCGGGAAGCCGACCTGCGCGGCCAGACCGGCGACGAAGGCGGCGATGAACATGCTCGCCCCGGACTCCTCCGCGGCCAGTATGCACAGCAGCGGCATCGCTACCACGCCGAGCTGACCCAACTCGGGTGACATCCATTGCCGGCGCTGTGCAAGGCCCATCAGCAGACCGCCGCCCAGGCCGATCGCCAACCCGATCACGGTGCCGTAGCCGATCTGCTCAAGGAGAAAGCGCGCGAGCACGCCACGCGCACCCACACCTTCCTCGATTGCCGCGGCGAGCGCGATGAACAGCATCAGGAAGGGGACCGCCAGGCCGTCGTTGAGGCCGGCCTCGACGTTCAGCGCCTGCCGGATGCGTGCTGGCACCCGCGGACTGTTGACGATGACCTGCCCGAGGCCGGCGTCGGTCGGCGCGAGGATCGCGGCGAGGATGCCGGCCTCCCACCACGACAGGCCGGCGAAGCACGCCATCGCCGCCGCCGCTCCCAGCAGGATGGTCAGCAGCATGCCAGCGCTGAGCAAGCGCACCGGCAATTTGTGGTTGTCCTGCAGCGCTCGCCGGTTGATGTGCGAAGCATCGGTGAACAAGGTCATTACCAGGCCCACCTCGGCGATCAGCAGGAGAGCCTTGCGGTCAATGGACAGTTCGCTGGCTGCTTCGGGGAAGAGCAACATCAGCGCGCCGGCCGCGGTGAACAGCATCGGTGCGCTGATCAGCGTGCTCTCCAGCCGGCGCGACACCAGGCTGTAGGCGAAGACGAGGAGGGTGAATGCTGCGGCGATCAACATGGCGGGCTGTTCCCGAGGCGAGCAGCGATTAACCGAGCGCTGAGGCCCGGGAGGTCAGTCGATGATACCGACATCAGTGCACATGGTTCAAGTCCCGTCACATGACGGTATAGAGGAGTGCGCCACAATTGCACGCTTTTCCCCGGTAGATTGGCGCAGTCGGCTTGGTCGTCCGCGCCTGGGTGCGGCCGCAGCAACGCCAGCGGCCGACGGCATGGGCCATGTTTGTGCCGATAGCATGTACAATCAGTAGTGTTTCTCGTCGCGTTGGAAAGCACAGCGCGGCGTCGTGCCGGGCGTCTAGCGGCCCGGCTTCCCTCGTCTGTGAAGGAGCACAACGCCATGTCCATCGAAGTCCCCCGCCCGCCACTGAAAGGCAAGAAGGCGCTGGTGGTCGGTATTGCCAACGAGCACTCCATCGCCTACGGCTGTGCCAAGGCCTTCCGCGAACTGGAAGCCGAGGTGGCGATCAGCTATCTCAACGAGAAGTCGAAACAGTACGTCGAACCACTGGCGGCGGCTCTGCAGGCGCCGATCTTCATGCCGCTGGATGTGACCCAACCCGACCAGCTGGAGGCACTGTTCGAGGAGATCAAACAGAAGTGGGGGCGCCTCGATATCCTGGTGCACTCGATCGCCTTCGCGCCAAAGGCCGATTTGCAGGGTGGCCTGATCGACTGTTCGGCGGCAGGTTTTGCCAAGGCGATGGACATTTCCTGCCACTCCTTCATCCGCATGGCCAGGTTGGCCGCGCCGCTGATGGACCAGGGCGGGGCGATGTTCGCCATGAGCTACCACGGCGCCAATGCGGTGGTTCCGAACTACAACGTCATGGGGCCGGTCAAGGCAGCGCTGGAATCCTCCTGTCGCTACCTGGCCTACGAACTGGGCCAAAAGGGCATCCGGGTGCACGCTCTCTCGCCGGGGCCGCTCAAGACGCGCGCTGCTTCGGGTGTCAAGGACTTCGATCTGCTGCTCAACGACGCGGTGCAGCGCGCGCCGATTGGCGAACAGGTGGACATCATGGATGTCGGTTTCACCTGCGCCTACCTGGCTACTCCCTACGCACGCCGCCTGACCGGCAGCACCGTATACGTGGATGGCGGCGTGAATATCATGGCGTAGCAAGGATGGGGGGTCGCAAGTCCAGGCTGGTGACTGCGAGAGACACCTCGATTGGTTACGGCAAACAACAGCGTCTCTATCGAGCCAGCCATTTTCACAGGAGGACGAGGACATGGGCATTCTCGACTGGTTCAAGAACCGGCCGGCTCAATTCGACCCCGACCGGGTGTCCGGTGAGATGGTTCGTGCAGCAGTCGACAAGGCGATCACGCTGACCAACCCCCGGCTCAAGCTGCTGCCAGGCTGCCACAAGCGCCTGACGCCCGCCGTCGAGACAACGATCGAATTCCTCTGCGCGCTGGTCCAGTCACTGCCAGCGGCGCGTCCGCTTTCGCCGGCCATCTGGTCTGCCGATCCGGCCTTGCGGGCTTTTTTTGTCGCGCCGTCGGATATTCCGGCCGTGCTCGGCCGCTCGGACAATCTGCGCACGCTGTTCGACAAGTTCCCGGAACTCGACCAGGCTTGCCTGGTCCTCGGCATGGCGCTCAAAGAACAGCGGGTTTTCGGCATGGCGCTGCGCGGCGGCATGGTGCAGCGCGACGTGGCGCAGACCAGTGTCAGTTTCTCGGACCACCGAGCACCGATCTGCGGTCGGGACGAGTCCCGTCTAAGGCGCGTTGCGGGCGTCGCCGTTTTTGAATACCTGCTTGGCCAGGCCTTGGCGGAGATCGGCGAGGAGCGCGTCGAGAGGCAGGAACTGCAGGCGGCCCGGTCGCTGATCCGTGCACGTCTGCGCTTGCTTCAGCAACACGGGCCGGGTCTGGGATCGATGTTCGGCGGGGCTCCGGCTGGGCCCGGCGAGCAGGCCAGACTGCAGGCGGAGCTGCTGGAAAACGAGCGGCAACTGGAGGCGAGAGGGGGTAGTGAGTCGGCACTGGAAGCAGAACTCGAATGCCTGAAGACGGTACTCGATAATCCGCGGCGTTACCTACGGGTCGAACCGAAGCGCTTGCGGCTCAGCACGATGAACGTGGTGCTCGATGAAGCCAGCACGGACCCCGCTGCCGACGTCGATTTTTGCTGGGCGGAACTGGGCGGTGCCCCTGCACTGCAGAGGGCCTTCGTATTGGCGCGCGTCACGCGCAGCGAACTACCGTCGCCGCAAAAGATCAACTTTGACGACATGGCCCGCTATCTCTGAGTTGTCGCCGGCGGATTGCCTTCGCGAGAGCTGCTGTCGAGGCGGCGGTTTCCTTGTGTCGGGCGGAGACAAGGGGAGTGCCCCGGCGCCGCCTGACAACTACTGGAGAACACGATATGTTCAAGAACCTCCTTATTCCCA